>CAJUHG010000043.1 GCA_910586005.1 uncultured Lachnospiraceae bacterium
ACAGATTCTCTTTGAATCTTTCAAGGTTATTCCACTGTTCAGTTATCAAGGTTGTTTGTTGTTAGCGTTTGCAACAGCTTTTGTATTTTATCACAATCGATTGCATCTGTCAACAACTTTTTTAAATTATTTTTTGTCGCTTTAAGTCATTTTTTATCTTTTTGCGACTGCTTGAATATCTTACCATGTTTTCTTTTATCTGTCAATAACTTTTTTCATTTTTATTTTAAAAAAATTACTAGATTGGTAAACTTTCAAGAGCGGAGAAGGAGGGATTTGAACCCTCGCGCCGCTATTAACGACCTGCACCCTTTCCAGGGGTGTCCCTTCGGCCAGCTTGGGTACTTCTCCATGTGGCAGAATAGTGAATCACTATTAAGCTTATTGCTGTTATATGACTTCAGATAAAACGGAGAAGGTGGGATTCGAACCCACGGTCCCTTTCGGAATCACTGGTTTTCAAGACCAGCTCCTTAAACCACTCGGACACCTCTCCAAATTATTCTGCACTCAACAGCGCATATTTAATTTTACCAAAAATTTTTCAAATGTCAAGAGTTTTTTTCAATTTTACTTAATTATTTACATATAATTATAATTTAAAGACATTTCTCTTTAAAAAGCACATTTATAGCTCAACAAAATACTTGTGCCATCTCTAAATCTTCTGGTGTAGTAATTTTAATGTTTTTATAAGACCCTTCCACTAATTTAACTTTTTTATTAAAGATAGTTTCTAATACCATTGCATCATCTGTTACTTGAATTACATTTCCTTTTCTTTCTCCAGTTATCAATTCTTCATATGCCTTATAAATTAATGAAAATTCAAAGGTCTGTGGTGTTTGTATTTGCCATGTATATTTACGCTCTAAAGTTTCTTTTACAAAAAGTTCTTTATCTACAATCTTTATAGTATCTTTTACTGGCATCCCAACTACACAAGCTTGATATTTTTCAACTTCTTTTGCACATCGATAAATTAAATTTTCATCAATAAAAGGACGCGCCCCATCATGTATCATTACATAATCAGGAACATACTCTTTCTGATGTTTATTTAGTTCCATAAGTCCACAATATACAGAATGATAGCGTTCCTTTCCTCCACTAATTACTGATTTTACTTTTTTAAAGCCATATCTTTCTACAATTTCTTTTTGACAATAATCTACATCTTCTTTTCCTGTCACTAAAATAATTTCATCTATCATACTTTGTTCAAAAGCAAACAATGAATAATAGATAATTGGTTTTCCTTTCAGTAGAAGATATTGCTTAGGTATGGTATGATTCATACGTGTTCCTCTTCCTGCTGAAAGTATAATTGCTGCATATGTTTTCTTGGACATTCTTATTTTATATCCTTTCTATCATAAGCGTATTTGATTAGCAATTATAAAATCTATTGAAATCTAATTCACTTACTTATTTTTTAAATATCTATCCTTTAGACAACACAATTCCATAAATTATCGTTCTCCAAGTTTTAAATTTGGTACTGCATTCAAATCCCATCCATCTATCCTTCCAGAAAGATATTCATAATAAGCTGCTGCACCTATCATTGCTGCATTATCTGTACAAAATATAGGAGATGGATAGAAAAATTTCACTCCCTTACTTTCACAAGCAGTCTTCATTCCATTTCGCAGTACACTATTAGAAGCTACGCCACCTGCAATAGCAAATTTATTAATCTGAAATTCATCAATTGCTCTTATAGCATGTTCAATCAATACATCGGTCACCGCTTTTTGAAAAGATGCAGCAATATCCTCTTTCACAATTGCAATATCCTTCATGTGACATCCATTGATATAATTTAATACCGCTGATTTCACACCACTAAAACTAAAATCATAAGGATTCTCTGCCACTTTTGCTCTTGGAAATACAATAGCATTTGCATTTCCTTCTTTTGCTGCTTTCTCTATTTTGGGCCCTCCTGGATATCCTAATCCAATCGCACGTGCAACTTTATCAAAAGCTTCTCCTGCTGCATCATCTCTGGTTCGACCTAAAATTTCATACATTCCATAATCTATTACTTTCACTAAATGTGTATGTCCACCTGAAACTACCAAACATAAAAAAGGAGGCTCTAACTCTCTATTTTCTATATAATTAGCACAAATATGTCCTTCTATATGATGTACACCAATCAAAGGTTTCCTTGCTCCATATGCAATTGCTTTTGCCTCTGCTACTCCTACTAACAATGCTCCCACAAGTCCTGGTCCATAGGTTACTGCTATAGCATCCATATCTTCTAATGTCATACCTGAATCTGACAAAGCACTTTCAATTACTTGATTTATTTTCTCAATATGTTTTCTAGATGCAATTTCAGGTACTACTCCACCATACAAAGTATGTAGGGCAATTTGAGAAGAAATTACATTAGATAAGATTTCTCTTCCATTCTTTACTACTGCTGCTGCAGTTTCATCACAGGAACTTTCAATTGCTAATATGATTGCACCTTTCTGCTTGTCCGCCATTATTTTCTTCCTTCCATATCTATCATATAAACAATCCTAAATTACTGATAAAATCCCAATATTTTCCACCGACTATTTTCATCTTTTCGCAAAATATAAGTCTGATTCACACGTTTGGAATCTTTCTTCCCTTTCATAAAATATGATGAATCTACATAAGCATAATCTTTTCCCTTCTTGGTATCATATTCTACTTCATTGGTTCTATCAACACTCATATTAGCAATCTTTTTTCCCTCTTTCTTATAAGCAGAAATATCCATTTTTACTGCTTCAAGATAAACATCTTGCGGATTATTCTCTCTTAATTCCTCATCCATCAATAATCTAGCTTGCTGTGCTATTTGTACTAATTGTTCTTGTGTATATTCTTGACTATAGTAACACTTTAATATTCGGTTGTAAAACTTTACTACCTCCCTAGCTGTTTTGGGATAAGATTTTTCCAAATCCTTAGAGATTATCATTTCTACTTCTGTCATCTCTCCTTCTTTTCCTACGTTACGTTGTGTTAAGTAATAATAATATCCCAAACACAAAGAAACACAAATAACAACAATAGCAACTGTTTTCAGACTATTTTTCATAGAAATCCCTCCTTTTTTCCTATTTCTTCTTATTATCAAATGCTGATATAAACTTGATATTTAGTGTTAAAAAAATAAGGGCATTTTTTATTTAAAATCCAATTCTATTGATTTCCCATCTTTTCCTAATTTTGCATATGGATAAATCCTTCGAACTTCTTCCATATAATCCTCTGCTCGCACTAAAGATGGACTAAAATGTGTCAACCACATATCAGCAACCTTTGCAGATTTTGCAATTTCTGCTGCTTCATAAAATGTCATATGCTTATACTGTCTTGCTTTTTCCGCTTTCTCTTTTTCTGCATACATTCCTTCTATAATTAATAAATCGGCATTTTGGGCATTTTCCCTAATAGCAGAGACTGGTCTTGTATCTGTACAATAAGTTAATTTAATTCCTTTTCTAGGTGCTCCTAATACCATATCTGGAGTATAAGTTCTTCCATCTACTTCAAGAATTTCTCCTTTTTGTAATCTACTCCAGCAATTAATAGGAATTCCAAGCTTTTTTGCATTTTCCACTTGAAATTCTCCTGCCCTAGGTATCTCAATAGTATACCCATAACAAGTAATGTTATGGGTCACTTTAAACGCTGTAATATGATATCCATGTTGTTCTAAATGTTCAATTGGTTGTGTCAGCCCAATATATTTTATTTCAAAAGGAAGTTCTGGGGCAATCACGCGCAAGGCACTCACAACTCTTTCTAATCCTTTTGGTCCAATCATTGTTAATGGCTCTGTTCTTTCCGCATTCCCCATAGTAAGCAGCAATCCAGGAAGCCCACTGATATGATCTGCATGATAATGTGTAAAGCATATAATATCAATGGGCTTTGCGCTCCATCCCTTTTCCCTAATGGCTATCTGTGTACCTTCCCCACAATCTACCAAAAGGCTGCTTCCATTGTATCTTGTCATCAATGCAGTAAGCCAACGATTTGGCAAAGGCATCATCCCTGCAGTTCCTAATAAACATACATCTAACATAATATTTCCTTTCAGACAAATTCTGTTACTTCTTTAATCTCTACTGGAATTTGAAAACTTTTAATCCATTTGTCATAACATTCTTCACAAATATCAAATTCTTGTTTTTCTCCATCTTTGTCAGAAAAATATCCCCATTCCTTTTCTATATGGAGAAATTCCATTTGAGGAATCCTATTCTTTTCCTGTACGATTCTTTTACAACAATTACATATAATTTCTTGATTTATTGTTTTCATCTGGTGTCCTCCCTTATCTTTCAAAAGCCTACTACTATTTAGGATAATTTTATTATAACGAATAAACTTCTTTTATTGAAAGAGGGAATCCTATCCAATTCAAAAAGGAGTATCAACTTTCTAATACCATAATCATACCATCTTCTTTGGGCATTTCATAAAAATTCTTTCTAATTCCACGATTTTGAAATCCCATACTTTCATATAAATGAATCGCATTTATATTAGAAATACGCACCTCCAAAACAATATAACTTATTCCTTTTTGATAAGCTTGTTCTAGTAAATATTCCAACATTTTGTGTCCAATTCCTTGATTCTGCCGTTCTGGTGCTATTGCAACATTTGTAATCTCTCCTTCTTCAAAAGAACAATACATTCCACAATATCCCACCACAACATCTCTTTCAAGTACTACCACATATAAAGTATCTTGCTCTAAGGCTTGCAAAAAAGCCTGTTTTGACCAAGGTCTCGCAAAAAGTTGTTTTTCAATCTCTACAACAGCAGGTATATCCTGCTCTTCCATTTTACGACAATGAAATTGATATTCTGCCATATATTACTCCTGTGTTCTACAGATGTTTCGATTCAGAGGTTTCTTTCTTACTATTATTTCCAGATTTTTCTTGTTCTAATCGTTCTCGTTCTGCTTGAGATAAACGCAAATAATCAGGTTTATGTTCTTCTGCTGTTTCTATTTTTCCTTCCCTATAATAAATAAAAGCCAATGCTGCGATAGATGATGCTCGTTGTTTATTCATATGGGCTGGCGCAAAAGAAAATGGTACCTGACAATACTCTTGAAGATAAGAGCGAAAAACAGGAACACCATCTCCTAAGAATATAACTGTACGATTCTTTTCATTTATTTTTTTTACTATTGCACTAATTTCCACAGCACATTGTGGTTCTAGAATTTTCATTTCATTGGCTACAAATTCATATAATCCTGTATAAGTTTGATTCCTTCTAGCATCCATTAAAGGACAAACCAAAGCTTGACTCCCACATAGATTATAAGCAAGACCATCTACGGTTGGTATATGTATCAATGGTTTTTTCAAGGAAAGTCCTAGTCCCTTTGCTGTTGCAGATCCAATACGTAATCCAGTAAAAGACCCAGGTCCACCTGCAATTGCAATCGCATCCAAAGTATTCAGGTCTAAATCAAGCATATCTACAATCGCATCCAGCATTGGGAGTAAGGTTTGTGAATGAGTTTTTTTATAATTTATAGTATATTCTGCTAATAGATTGTCATCCTCCACAATAGCTACACTAGCCACCAATCCAGAACTATCCAATCCTAATATTCTCATATTCCCACCTCATTTATTATAATTCTATGATACAAAAACATGGAACAAGTGTATAATTATACTGATATTCCCACCTCATTTATTATAATTCTACGATAGTCAAATCCCTTTTCTAGATTTTTTTCTATTCTAATTTCTTTATAATGCTTGGGAAGAATTTCTTTTATTAAATTGGCCCATTCTATCATAACAAGCCCTTGTCCATAAAAATAATCCTCATATCCTATCTCTTCCATTTCTTCTATATCACCAATCCGATATACATCAAAATGATAGAAAGGAATTCTACCTTGCTCATATATTTGTACAATAGTAAAAGTAGGACTGCTGATTGGCTCTTCAATCCCTAACCCTTTTGCTATTCCTTGTGTTAATACAGTTTTTCCTGTGCCTAAATCTCCAATCAATGTATAAATTTCACCTGATTGTGCTTGTTTTCCTAATAATTCCCCTAGTTGAAAAGTTTCCTTGGAAGAAAAAGTTTCTTTTACTTGCATATCATTCTCAACACTCATTTCTTTCTATTTTTAGAGCAATTTTCCTAGTACTTATTACTCATTTTTTAATTTATATTTTTTTAATTCTTCTAAATCTTGTTTTCTCTATAAGATATGTTAATTACTCCTGAAATGCCTTTATACAACATTCCTCTTTAGAATGATCTAAAACAGCATAGAACACAGAATCAAAATATTGGCCCATTCCTTCTTCCATAAGCTCTCTCCACCAAATTGCTACATCCTTGGGGTCATTTCGGAATACACCACATCCATAAGCCCCAAGCACCAGATGCTTGGCCTTCTGTTCTGCAAAAATCCCCAAAGCCAACTTCATTCTTCGGCGCATCATTCTTTTGGCTTCTAGTACGTTTTCCCCCTTCAAAAGCACTTGACCCATATTGACTGCTGGCAAAGTCAGCACAGAAGCTTTTACGGGTGTTTCCGCTAATCGAAATCTCTCATCACGGAAAAAAACTACTTCTGGAGAATAAATTGCATAGTCCAAATACATCATTGATTTATGAGCCCGATTTTCTCTGTAATACTCTTCGTGGGCTGTCAATGTAGGATAGAGGGTG
The DNA here is from genome assembly GCA_910586005.1 of uncultured Lachnospiraceae bacterium. Lineage (GTDB taxonomy): Bacteria > Bacillota > Clostridia > Lachnospirales > Lachnospiraceae > Petralouisia. Next base: position 6,724 of record CAJUHG010000043.1, read on the forward strand.
CTGGATACTGTTAGGCTCTCCTCCTGGGCTTTGGCCCCATTTAAGAAACCACCTCCTGGATTCTTTGCGCTTGCAAAGTTTAAAACACCAATATCTGTTTTTCCTTCCTCCATTAACATACGGATAGCCTTTACAGTAGAAATATTTTCAACTCTTGTTTCTGGTTTACTGCAACTTGTGTATATATGATATTTTTCAAGAATTTTCTCTCCTTCTTCAGGGGTAATCAATACACTTCGTTCCACGGACTGTTCCATAGCATCTTTTATTATCATCTGCTTTTTCTCTAGTTTTTGTCCGACCTTATTTTTGATTGCTGGCTCATAGTATCCTTGTTTCATAATGTTTAATGTTTCCTTTGCCATTGCTTTTCTATCCATACTTTTCCTCCTGTTACCTTGCAGAAATGTATTGTTATCCTATATACATATTTTATTTTTGAATCTCTTTTCTAGGCAATTAAATGGAAAATGGATTTAATTTTAAGCGATAGCTTTCTAGATGATTAATGGCAAGTCCTACGATCGTTTCATACTGTCCTTTTACTGCTTCTCTAGGAATCACATAAGCATTTATTCTACTACTATAAATTAACAAGTTACTTTTTGTAGAAACAATTTTATATATTTGTTTCCATTCTAAATCTGCTGTTTGTTCTCCTTGAGATACATGAACACCTGCATCATCTATAATATAATGTAAGGTCTGTTTTAAAACTTCAGAAGATTGTATCTGATTTTTAGATCGCAAATACAAACTTCCTGGTACATATATCAAAAATACAATTCCAAATACAATATATAATATTGTATACATTACTTCAACTTTTCCAAAAGTTATGGCAGCCATAACTAAGACCCATATGCCAACCAGTGTTGCTACAATTCCTTGAAACCCATGATAGGCATGGTACAAGTTAAAACGAAACATATCTTTTTCTGTAATTCTTATATCAAATTCTACTGACATTTTTTATGCTCCTTGTGCACTTGTCTATTTTCTTCTATAGGAAAAACCTTATCACGCTAAAACATAAAAACATCTTTCCTATAGAAGAAAATACTATGCGCACTCGCACAAGAGGTAGATATTGCTTCACAATTGTGCTCGGCGCGTCAAACCATCCAAGTCCCTCATAAATAAAGGATTTAGGAAGTTGATGCGGACTTGTCCGCTTTGTTATAATTACCAGAGATTTTACTTTGAAGGCCGATAAAATTCATCTATCTATAAAGATTATGAATCTTATCGACCTTTGAAACAAATTGTACTACATTTTTGATAGCATTTCAATATAAAACTATTTTATATTCTGAATCAAATTTACCATTTCAATAGCGGTACATGCTGCATCATATCCTTTATTTCCAGCTTTTGTGCCTGCACGCTCAATTGCTTGTTCAATATTATCAGTGGTAACAACACCAAAAATTACTGGCAGTTCTGTCTTTAAGCCAACTGCTGCCACACCTTTGCTAACTTCTGCACATACATAATCATAATGAGTGGTAGCTCCCTTAATTACAGCTCCAAGGCAAATAACTGCATCATAATTTCCTGTTTCTGCCATTTTTTGTGCAAGTAATGGGATTTCAAAAGCCCCTGGAACCCATGCAAGGGTAATATCCTCTTCTTTCACTCCATGACGAAGCAATGCATCTTGTGCTCCTCCTACCAATTTTGAAACAATAAATTCATTAAATCTAGAAGCTACTATTCCTATTTTAATTCCATTTGCTACTACATTTCCCTCTAATATTTTCATATTCTTATCCTCTTTTCCTAAATATAATATTGTGTTTTATTTTTTTCCTACTATGATTCCTTGTAACACGCTGCATGGTATCATGGGATGCCCCAGAAGGTATCATTTTATATACTTATTCTTTTGTCTTAATTATAATTTGTCATATGTTGCATTTTCTTCTGTTTGGTTTTTAAATAGAATAAATCTGTTTTTTTCGCTGGCATTTGAATGGGAACTCGTTCTTCAATAGAAATTCCATAACCAGAAAGTCCCGTTATTTTCTTTGGATTATTTGTAAGCAGACGAAGTTTTTCTGCCCCTAAATCATGCAAAATCTGCGCTCCAATGCCATAGTCTCTCAAATCTGGAGCAAATCCAAGTTCTACATTTGCCTCTACTGTATCAAATCCTTGTTCTTGCAATTCATAGGCTTTTAATTTGTTAATCAATCCAATTCCACGACCTTCCTGCCGCATATACAATAATATTCCACGACCTTCCTCGGCAATGGCCTTCATTGCAGCATCTAATTGTTCTCCACAGTCGCAGCGATAAGAGCCAAATACATCCCCCGTCAAGCATTCAGAATGAACACGACACAGCACAGGTTTTCCATCTGAAATATTTCCCATAACTAAAGCAACATGATGTTCTCCATTTAATTTATTCACATATCCATATATTTCAAACTCACCATACTTTGTGGGCATTTTTGCATGTGCCTCTTGTTTTACTAAACTTTCTCTCTCCATTCTAAAACGTACTAAATCTGCAACTGTAATAACCGTCATCTGAAATTTTTCAGCAAGTTCTAAAAGTTCTGTTGTACGCATCATAGTTCCATCTTCGCGCATAATCTCACAACATAATCCACATGGTTTTAAACCAGCGAGTATCGCTAAATCTACGGTTGCTTCTGTATGCCCCGTACGCTTTAGCACTCCCCCTTCTCTAGATTCCAATGGAAACATATGACCAGGTCTTCTAAAATCTCCTGGTTTTGCTCCATCTTTCACAGTTGCAAGAGCTGTTTCAGAACGTTCAAAAGCTGAAATTCCCGTACTGGTGTTAATTCCATCAATAGATATGGTAAAGGCTGTTTGATGATTATCTGTATTTTGTTCCACCATTTGTTTTAAACCAAGTTGCTGACAAAGTTCCTTGCCCATAGGCATACAGATTAAACCTTTTCCATGAGTAGCCATAAAATTTACATTTTCTGGTGTAGCAAATTCTGCTGCACAAATAAAATCTCCCTCATTTTCCCGATCTGGATCATCTATTACCATAACAATTTTTCCCTGTTTTATGTCTGTTATTGCTTGTTCTATGGTATCAATCTTTTTACTCATTTCTCTATTTCCTTTCTCTTTATATAATATTAAAATAATAGAAAACATGCTTTGTCAACGTTCTATTGTCATGAACCACGAGTGTCACATTTTAATACCTTTCAAAGCTAATATCTCCACATTATTTTATTTTTTTATTATTTTACAAAAATCCATGCTCTGCCAAAAAAGTTTCTGTAATATTACTTTTCGTTTTTTTTACTTCTCTTCCAGTCAAAATTTTTTCTACATACTTCCCTATCACATCACATTCCATATTAATGATACTTCCTACTTTTTTCTCTACAAGAGCTGTTTCTTGTCTTGTATGAGGAATAATTGAGACTTGAAAATTATGTTCTGTCACTTTTGCCACTGTAAGGCTAATTCCATCTAGCGCCACAGACCCTTTTTCCACAATATATCTAAGTATCTCTTCCTTGGCAGCAATGGTATACCAAACTGCATTTTCTTCTTGATGAATTTCTGTAATCTTTCCAGTTCCATCAATATGCCCTGAAACAATATGTCCTCCAAATCTACCATCTGCTGGCATAGCACGTTCTAAATTGACGGTTCCTAAAACTTCTAACTCAGATAAGCTACTACGGCGCATAGTTTCCGCCATTACATCTGCTGTAAAACTATCCTTTGCAAGTGAAGTTACCGTTAGACAAATCCCATTTACAGCAATACTATCCCCTACTTTTGTTCCCTCTAAAACCTTCTGACATTGGACTTTTATAATTGCTGAAAGAGTGCCTTTTTTTATCTCACAAATTTTCCCTGTTTCCTCTATAATTCCGGTAAACATACGCTCCCTCCAATTCTTCCAGTAATACACAAATCTTTTCCAAACATCATTGTTTCTACATTTTGAAGTTCAATTGCATGTTTCATCTTTAGAATCCCACTACCTTCTATTGGTGATTTTGCTTTGGCTCCCGCTACTAATTTAGGTGCTATAAATGCATAAACGCGTTGTACCAAATGTTCTTTTAAAATGGAAGCGTTTAATGTTCCTCCCCCTTCTAACAAAATACTGTCTATTCCCTGTTTGACAAGCTCTTGCAATAAGTAGTTAAGATTCAATTGCTGCATACCATCTTTCTCTTTTAAAGGAACTTCCAAAAGAATAGCTCCTTGTTCTTTTAATTTTATTTTAATATCTTCTAAATTTCTTTCTGTACTTCTTAAACTGGATGCTTTTTGTGGATTCCATGCAATGATAGTTTTAATTTCAGAAGCTGTTTGAAGAATCTTACTATCAAAAGGAATTTGCAACTTAGAATCACAAATAATACGCACTGGATTTCTCCCGCCCTGTAAGCGACAATTTAACATAGGATTATCTTCCAATACTGTGCCAATTCCTACCATAATCCCTTTATAATAATTTCTAAGAGACTGAACATAAGCCCTTGCTTCCTCTCCAGTCACCCATTTCGAATCTCCACTTTCACAAGCAATCTTACCATCCAATGTCATGGCATATTTCATTGCAAGAAATGGCATGTTTTTTTCTATATAATGAAAAAACACTTCATTGAAAATTCTACACTCTTTTTCTAAAATTCCTGTTTCTACTACAATTCCATGTTCTTGTAAAATCTTAACGCCTTTTCCTCTCACCTTCGGGTTGGAGTCTAAACATCCTATATAAACTTTTTTAATTTTTTTTTCTATTATAATTTCTGTACATGGTGGTGTCTTACCATAATGACAACATGGTTCTAGATTTACATAAAGTTCTGCTCCCTCCATATTTTCTTGACAATTCAACAGTGCATTGCGCTCTGCATGAAATCCACCATATCTCTCATGATATCCAGTAGTAATCACTTTCCCATCTTTCACTACTATACATCCCACCATAGGATTTGGAGATACTTTTCCCTCTCCTTGTTTTGCAAGCTGCAACACCTGCCGCATATAATCCTCTGGTGTTTTTTTGTTTCTATCCTCTTGCATCTTAACTTCATCTCCTAAATTTTCATTAACATTTTGAACGTCGATAAGTACCTTTTAAAAATGGGGAAAGAGGTTTATAGATAATAACTGTAAGAATTACACTAAAAATGCCTTTGATAAACGTAAAAGGTGCATTAAATATAATCAAACATTCAAAAATATTTTTTACATTGGGAAATATAGCCTGATATGCTGCAAGTATCGCTTCTTCTGATATCATATAATAATACACAGGATATACTATAAAATAGTTAGAAAAAATACTAATGATTGACATTAAAATTGCCCCTATGAAAGCACCCACAATAGCACTTTTTCTTCCTTTCCATTTTTGATAAATCAGCCCTGCTGGGACTACAAAACTAACTCCCAAGATAAAATTTGAAAATTCTCCAACACTTCCTGTATTTGACATAAATACATGTAGTAAGTTCTTGACAAAGCAAATCACGACCCCACTAATTGGTCCCAAAGAAAAGGCTCCAATCAATGCTGGCAACTCTGATAAATCCATTTTAATAAACCAAGGCATAATTGGAACTGATAATTCAAAAAACATCAATACAAAAGCAATTGCTGATAACATAGCAATCATTGTAAGTTTTTGGATATCTTTCTGCTTTCTAATAACTGTAGTTTTTATTGTACTCATAATATCCTTCCTCCTAATAGAAAAACAATGTAGGCAAGCCCTACTGGGCTCCTGCCCCCTCAATCATGAGGAGAATTGTACACTTTGCCGCGCCGCATGTGATCGCTTTAAATATGTGTCCTTATACAATCGCGTAGGAAAGACTTTTCCTACGTGCCGTGCAGGGCGCGTGTAGCTTTCACTATTAATTTTCCTACGTGCCTCTGCGCATAAAAAACACCCTGAATCTATAAATTCAGGGTATTCACTACAAACTCTTACTGTAATACTTTCTTCTCTCATCCAGACTATACTGTCGGTTTTGGATTCTCACCAAATCATGCCTTGCGGCTCACGGACTTTCCAATACTATGGCATCACCGTCGGTCGGGAATTCTTTTTAAAGTCACCCTGCCCTGAAGAACATTATTTATTTTATGGCTATATTCTACTCTTATATATTCTTTCTGTCAACAAACATATTTTTCAAATTTTATTCTCACAAGCAATAAGCCAAGCAACCTCACTAAGTGCCCTGCGGGATATTTGACTCTTTTTCCTTTAAAATTTCATGGTTAATTGTATTCTTTTTTTCTGTAAATCAACATTCATCACTTGCACTTCCACAATATCTCCCACACTGACAACCTCTAAAGGATGTTTAATATATCGCTCTGTCATTTGAGAGATATGTACCAATCCATCTTGGTGTACTCCTATATCCACAAAAGCTCCAAAATCAATCACATTTCGCACAGTTCCCTTTAAAATCATTCCTGGTGTTAAATCTTTCATTTCTAGTACATCTGTCCGCAAAATAGGTTTTGGCATTTCATCTCTGGGATCTCTTGCAGGCTTTTCTAATTCTTTTACAATATCATGCAGGGTTATTTCTCCAATTTCTAGCTCTTGTGCCAATTTTTTGTAATCAGATATTTTTTTAGAAATTCCTACCAATTTTCCCTCTCTGATATCCTCTGACTTATAACCTAATTTTTCTAACAATTTTAAAGTTGCATTATAACTTTCTGGATGTACACTAGTCCCATCTAAAGGATTCTTTCCATCATTAATACGCATAAATCCTGCACATTGTTCATAAGCTTTTGGTCCTAGTTTTGCCACTTTCAGAAGTTGGGAACGAGTAAGAAATCTGCCATTTTCCTCCCTATATAATACAATATTTTTTGCAACCATCTTTGTAATACCAGAAATATATTCCAATAAAGAAGCAGATGCAGTGTTTAAATCAACACCTACTTTATTCACACAATCTTCCACCACACCACCTAAGGTATTGCTTAATTTTTTCTGATTCATATCATGCTGATACTGTCCCACTCCAATAGATTTTGGATCTATCTTTACTAATTCTGCTAAAGGGTCTTGCAAACGTCTTGCAATAGAAGCAGCACTTCTTTGGCCTACATCAAAATTTGGAAATTCCTCTGTAGCTAATTTACTTGCAGAATATACAGAAGCTCCCGCTTCATTTACAATTACATATTGCACTTGTTTTGGAATTTCCTTTAATAAATCCACAATAATTCTTTCAGATTCTCTAGATGCTGTTCCATTTCCAACAGAAATTAATGATACATCATATTTAGAAATCAACTTTTTTAAAATCACTTTTGATTCCTCTACTTTATTTTGAGGCGCAGTGGGATAAATCACTGTAGTGTCTAACACTTTTCCAGTAGAATCTACAATTGCAAGTTTACACCCCGTACGAAATGCTGGGTCCCAGCCTAGCACCACTTTTCCTGCAATTGGTGGTTGCATAAGAAGCTGTTCTAAATTTTTCCCAAAAACACGAATCGCTCCATCTTCCGCCCGTTCTGTCAATTCATTGCGAAGTTCACGCTCAATCGCTGGAGCAATCAATCGCTTATAACTATCTTCTATCACTGCTTTCAAAGTAGACACTGTATTAGGGTTGTCCCTTGTAATAATTTTCTTTTCCAAATATTGATTAATTTGTTCTACAGGTGCCTCTATTTTCACATTTAAAAATTTTTCTGCTTCTCCGCGATTTAATGCCAAAATTCTATGTCCTGCCAACTTTGCAAGACTTTCCTCAAATTCATAATACATCTCATATACAGATTCTTCCTCTGGATTCTTTGCAGAAGAAATTATTTTTCCGGTACGCATTGTAAGCTCGCGAATATATTTACGGTAATCTGCCTCATCAGAGATACTTTCTGCTAAAATATCCATAGCCCCTGCAAGAGCCTCTTCCACAGAATTTATCTCTTTTTCACTATCCAAAAAAACAATTGCTTCTTCTTCTAGACTTTTATTTGTCATTTGCAGCAGTATAATATTGGCTAATGGCTCTAATCCTTTTTCTTTTGCAATGGTTGCTCTCGTGCGTCGTTTCGGTCGATAAGGTCGATACAAATCCTCTACTGCTACTAAAGTTTCTGCAGATAATATTTGTTGTTTCAATTCTTCTGTTAGCTTCCCTTGTTCTTCAATACTAGATAATACCTGTTGCTTCTTTTCTTCTAGATTTCTAAGATATGCTAATCTTTCAAACAAATTTCTAAGCACTTCATCATTCAATGCTCCAGTAGCCTCTTTCCTGTATCTTGAAATAAAAGGAATAGTATTCCCTTCATCAATCAACTTTACAGCAGCTTCTACCTGAGATTCCCGAATATTCAATTCTTCTGCTAATTTTGCAATAATGTTCATGCATATTCTCCTTATCTTATCTTTTCTCTTTCATAATTGTTGTATTTTATTATAGCGGATAACTCTTTGCCTTTCAAGAAAATATATTTGTGTTTTTATTACACTCATGCTACAATAATAAAAGAATTTTAAAGGAGGAATATTATGTATGAGTCAAATAAATCCTATATAGATGTACGTTCTGCAAGCATGTCCATTGCTTCCATGATTCTTGGCATTCTTGGACTAATTATGAGTTGTTGTATTTATCCAGCTATTATCTTTGGCTCTTTGGCTATTATATTTGCTTTGCTCTCAAGAGGTGGAGAAATGAATACAAATGGTTATGCAAAAGCTGGTCTTATCCTTGGCATTATTGGGATTGTCTTTGGTATTCTTTTATTTACTTATGGACTAATAACCTTGATTACAAGATTTGGTAGCATAGAAGGATATTTACAGTATATTCAAGATTTAATGAATGAAATGGGATATCCTGATTCTTCAAATCCTTATGATTTTTATAAAACTTTATAAGCTAAATTATGCCTTTGTGTAGTCCTACCCAACACAAGAAAGTGCACAAGCCCTTTATTTATGAAGAGTATAAAAGGCTTGTGCACTTTCTTGCATCTAAATCTAATTTAAGGAACTATTCACTTATCATATCAAAGTGGATATTTGCAATACCCACAAGGCATTGTGACATGGAAGTGGGAACTTCCTTAGATAAGGTTAAATCATATTTCCAAAATCTTGTTCTTGTGAAAAACTCATTGTCTGCATTCTATCAAATTCTCCCGTTATATCTAAATAAAAATTCACATATGTTTGATTCATATAAGGTGATATCCAAATCATTCCAATTCCACAAGAAAGTATTCCTAATATATACCATCCAATAAAACTTAAGTATATATAAAATAACCTTCCTTTATTTCCATTCATTACCTTTGCACTTTGCCGCAAGGCTTCTAATGTATTCATCTGAGGATAATCTACCAAAAAGAAAAAAGCCATACTATAACACAAACATATCATTACTAATACAATGACTCCTATAAGATATAAAATGGCTCCTATTAAACTTGCTAATATTCCCCCTCCTACTATTCCAACTATCCAACAGAGATATCCTGGCAGAATACAGGCAAATGAGATTCCATAAATTATCAGACAACCTAAAAGATATCTATCTGGTCGTCTTTTAAATTCTCCAAAAAGCATTCCAATCTCTGCTCCTTGTTTTCTGGAAAATCCTAAATACATTCGACTAATTCCACATTGCAGAATTACAGAGACCATACCTATAATCAAAATAGCCAAAAGGTATGTCATAAACTGCACCATTCCACCTCCAGTAACAAAAAACAATAAATAAAAAGGCATCAATAGGGCGAAGACAATTAAACTTGTCAATAAAGAAGCTCCAATAGCTAACCCCCAATGTCCTATCAAGTTCTCTCTTGATAAGCGCTTTAACTCCGCTGATGTACGTTTCATCTTCTATTACACTCCATTTCAAAATTATTTATATACAAACCTATAATCTTTCGTTTATTGGTAGTTGACCAAACCAGACGATTCATTTTCATATATGGATAAATTATAACAGAAAATATGTACTGTGGCAATTGATAGTTTTATCACTTTGATAGAACAAAGCGGACAAGTCCGCTTCAGCTCCTTTAATCCCTCATGAATGAGGGACTTGGCTGCTTTGTCGCGCCAAGTGCGGTCACGAGAAGAAAAAATACAGAGTATATATTTCTATATACTCTGCACCTTTATCCATTATATATTTTTTTCACCATTAGTATCAATATTATTAATCATATATATATTCTACACCATCAATATCAATATCTAATATTTTTCCTGTCTTTGCATGAATCTCTATATCATATTCATAATAACCTTTGATGATTTCTACTTCATATATTGGCACACCATCATCTTTATCAAATTCTACTTTCACAACTGTTCCACCTGGTACCTTTTTTAGAGCAATCTTCTTTGCCTTTGCTACTCCAATATACTTGTTACTATCATTTGTTTTAATTTTTAATTCCCATTCATATTCTAAAAGTTTACAGGTTCTTGCATGATATTCCAATTCATACTTCTTGTTATCTTTTTGCATTTTAACCTTATACTTAATAATTCCATCATCTCGCGTCTTGCGGATACTCGTTATTTTTCCACCTGGCACCTCTTTACGAGCTAATTTCTTACACTTACTTTCACTCATTACTTTCTTTTTGCTACGTCGGTCAATCTTCTTTTGTTCCCATCCATAAGATAACATTTTTCCATCTGAAGCACGGTAAGTAAGTTCATATTCTTTTGTGCCCTTCAACAAATGTACTTCATATACAAGGACTCCTTTTTCATAATCCTTATCCATTTCTGTTACAATAGCATTTTTTACTTTTTTCAATGCCATCTTCTTCACTTGTGAAAAACTAGTAATTTTCTTTGCATATGCAGTATCTGAAAAAGAAAAAACTCCTGCAAATACCATACAAAACATTAATAACATCATAAAAGAAATTTTCTTTTTCTTCATAAAATACCTCTCTTTCTTAAATATTATTACTTAATTACAAAACTATCCATTGCAAAATTATTAAAATTTCACTAAATATTAAAAAGTAAGTTACTTATTCACTTATGCTGCATAGTCAATATTTTTTCCCTTTGCAGCTTCTCCTCCAAGTATTCGCTTGCTCTCCTCATATGGATTTCCAGGATACTTGATCTTTGTGGAAGTTGTTCCTCCTGATACATAAGTTCTTCCACACTCTGGACAAATAGAAGTATGGATACTCACTGCAGCCGAAATTACTTTTCCATTCTTTTGTGCAGCACTTGTATAGGCATTGGATACATGTTCACCTTCATGTGCTCTTACAGCACCTGCTGCCGCCTCTGGAGAAATATGAGCTGCTGCTTTAAAAGAGACATTTTCATCAGAACCATCCTGATATTTACGCTTTGCACAAGTTTGACATTTTTCTCCAGAATTAGATTCTGTATCATCCACTTTCTCATTCTTGTTTCCATGCATTCCATAATAACCATTATAATTATTATATGGACTTACTCCACCAATTGTCATACAAACACCTCCCACTTAATTTTTTATCTGATACCATAATCACTCCTCCATAATATATGGTAACCTATGTTCATTCTGGCAGTATCATATCCAATAATATTATATCATATCTTTTCTATTTTGACAAATAGAAAAAGAAGCATTATACTTTATTATAAAAATATGTTCCATAAATACACATAATAGAAAAGGATTGATTACTATGCGACAGCAAGAAAAAGAAGAAACTGCTCTATTCTATGTGGGCTGGGCATTCGTTGCCATAATTGGATGTATATGGATATTTTACTGTTTATTTCCAATCCCTTTCCATAAACTTTTACTTCCCTGTGTGATACAAAGTACTTTTGGAATTTATTGTCCTGGTTGTGGTGGAACTAGAGCCGTATCAGCACTTTTACATGGCAATTTTGGAGCTTCCTTTATTTGCCATCCTTTGGTTTTGTATACTGCCATTTTAGGCGGATGGTTCTTAATCAGTCAAACAATAGAACGTGCTTCCAAACATCGCTTCAAAATTGGCTTACACTATAAAGATAGTTATATATGGGCTGCTCTAGTTATTGTAATACTTAATTTTATTGTAAAAAATTTACTTTTAATTATATGGCATATAGATTTATTAAAAAACTATGTTCTTTAACCTCATCAAGCAGTGAAGTGGACATCATGCCCTGCGAGTATTGCAAATATCCACTTTGACTTTTTACTTTTGAATGAAATAATCTATCATCTCACAACCTTTGGAAATATGATGACCACTCTGTGCTGCTTCTCTTTCATTATATTTCCAAGTATTTTCTTGTTTTACTCTGCTATCATAAAGTAAATAAGGCACATCATCTTCCGTATGAGTACGAATAGAAATAGGCGTAGGATGATCTGGCATAACCAACATGCGGAATGCTTCTCCTGCTTGTTCTAGTCCTGCTTTGATAGGAGCAATAATTCTTTCATCTAAAAATTGTATTGCCTGCACCTTTTTTTCAATATTTCCTTGATGTCCCATTTCATCTGGAGCTTCCACATGTACATATACAAAATCATAATTTTCTTTTGTTAGTACATCTACTGCTGCCTGTGCTTTTCCCTCATAATTGGTATAAAGCCCACCATTAGCTCCCTTTACAAAAATATTTTTCATAGAGGCGCCTACTGCAATTCCTTTTAGTAAATCAACAGCAGACACCATAGCTCCCTTTAAACCTGTTTTCTCTTCAAAAGAAGAAAGTGCTGGTCTTGTACCTGCGCCCCAGAACCAACAGGAGTTTGCTGGATTTAGCCCTTGTTTCTTTCGTTCTATATTGATGGGATGATTTACCAAAATATCATAACTTTTTTTCATCATTTCCTGTAATACAATATCTTTCGGAAGATATTGTCCAATGGTTTGCCCTAAAACGTCATGGGGTGCTATTAAATCTACAACCGTTCCCTTTTTCCAAATTAGTAGATGACGATAACTAGTTCCCACATAATATTTATAGATATCTGTCTCTAATTCCTTCTTAATAGCTTCTAAAAGTACCGCTGCATCTTCTGTAGATATTTCCCCAGAGCTATGGTCCAAAATTTTTTTATCCTCATATCGCTCTTCTTCCTCTGATACTGTTACAATATTGCAACGTAAGGATACATCTTCTGGTTTCATATCAACTCCAATGCTTAAGGCTTCTAAAGGAGAACGTCCCGAATAATAAATTTTCGGATCATAGCCTAATACTGATAAATTTGCTGTATCACTTCCTGGTGCCATTCCATCTGGAATTGTATGAACAGTACCAACTTCTCCCGCTGCTGCAAGTTTATCCATATTGGGTGTCTTAGCATATTCTAAGGGAGTCATTCCTTGTAATTTTTCAAGTGGGCGATCTGCCATTCCATCACCTAACACTACTACATATTTCATAATTTGCACCAAGCCTCAAGCGAAAATATAAACATTTTCATTTAAGGCGCAAACACAAAAGGTAAAAAATATGTGTTTGCATTTTATCCTTTCTTCTTTTCTCTTTCATCCTTTTCTTTATTTTATCTGCTTTTATTAGTAAAAGAAGGATGATACTTTTTAATTGTTTCTCTTCTCGAAACGCCTCTGGCAAATGACAGTACATAGTAAAATACCATATCTTGCATAGAATATACCCTACGATAAGAACGCTGAGGGAATTCTTGCATCTTTTCTTAAACAACTCGGATTTTTTGTATTATATTTTGCAATTCAGAGACTTTTTTCTCATATTCTTCTTCCATCATTATGCTTGTTAAAAATCCTATTTCATCAGTAACTCCTTCTAGTTCTATGAATTCTATATCCCCAAAGATTTCTTTTATTTTTTCTTTCTTATCACTACTTCTCACAAAAAATCTACTTTGCATTTTTTTACAATCTATTAACTCCATTTTTCTAGAATTCCAAGAAATAAGAATATTTGTATGCAAATGCTTTACAATATCTACAATATCTGCAACCACTGCACTTGCTGTTGGAAGCTTACCTGCACCACTTCCATAAAACATTGCATCTCCAAGTACATTTCCATGCACAAAAATTGCATTGAAAACATCATTGACACTATACAAAGGATGTTGTTGTGACAACAAAAAGGGAGCCACCATAGCACAATAACCATCATTTGTCTTTCTGCTAGTTGCAAGAAGTTTGATTACTCTTCCCATAGCTTTCGCATAGCAAATATCTGTAGCAGTAATTTTTGTAATTCCTTCTGTATGGATTTCCTCAAAATCAACTTGTTGACCACAAACCAAAGAAGTTAAAATCGCAATTTTTCTACAGGCATCATATCCCTCAATATCTGCAGTAGGATCTGCCTCTGCATACCCTCTAGATTGTGCATCTTTTAATACATCATCAAATTCCAATCCCTCAAAAGTCATCTTACTTAACATATAATTTGTAGTACCATTTAAAATACCTGTAATCTCTTCAATTTCATCTGCAGTAAGAGAAGAATTTAATGGGCGAATAATAGGAATTCCTCCACCTACACTTGCTTCAAATAAGAAATTGATACTCTGTTCTTTTGCAATTGCAATTAATTCTGCCCCATGTTTTGCAACAAGTGCTTTATTAGAAGTAGTCACATTTTTTCCTGCAAGCAATGCACGCTTTACAAATGTATAGGCTGGTTCCACACCTCCCATAGCTTCCACAACTACTTGAACTTCTGAATCCTGTGCAATAATTTCATAGTCATGTATTACTTTATCTTCCATTGGATCACCTGGAAAATCTCTTAAATCTAAAATATATTTTACTTCTATTTCATCCCCTGCACGTTTTGCAATACTTTCTTTATTTGTGTTTAACACCTCTACTACACCAGAACCTATGGTTCCATAACCTAAAATTGCAATTTTTATCATAATTTCCTCCATTCTATTACTCTCTAGCTAATATTTTTAAATAATGAATTCCTTCCTGACGCTCAATATTCTCTACCATTTGAGATACATTTTTTGTATTTGGCAATACATCTACACTTAAAGACAAAGATGCAATCCCATTTACTGGAATACTTTGATGAATTGTTAAAATATTGGCATGAAAATCTGCCACAATCTTTAATACCAAAGATAATAATCCTGGCTCATCATCCATCTGAATTACCATTGTAATTGTTTTTCCCTTGGCATTGTCATGGAATGGAAAGATATCATCTTTGTATTTATAAAAAGAACTTCGGCTAATCCCTACCATTTCAGTAGCTTCCTGCACAGATTCCGCTCGCTCTGATTCCAAAAGCTTTTTTGCTTCTACCACTTTTAACAATACCTCTGGGACAGCCTTTTTCTTCAAAACAAAATATTTTGTCTTTTCCTCCATGTTGCCCTCCAGTCTGTTTGTCTGTGAACTACATTTGTTTTTACAGGAAAGATATTAGCATATTTATACTTTGAATGCAACCTCTTTTTAAAATTTTCTACTACCTCCGCTAGAACTACGTCCTCCAGCTCCTGTATGTACAGTACTTCTATTTCCACTTCCACCACCATTAGAATCTTCTTTTGGAATATGTCTGTGAGTCACAAACTGATTGATGAATCGATCCTCTCTTTTCTTTAGTTTTACATTTCCATTTTTTTCTATGGGGTATTGATATCCACCAAACTTTAAATGATATTTTCCAATTATACCACCTGCTGATGCTCCACCTGCAAGAAGTGCTGCAACCACTGCAAAGATAAGTTCTAATCTATTAATTCCTCTATGTTCTTGTTTATAATTAATAACTTCTCCTGTATCCTCATCATCTAGATAATTTTTCTGTGGTTTTTCCTCAATATAGGCAGTTTGTACTCCTTTTAACATCGCCTGTAATGTCTCTTTGTAGCGTTCTTCACTAATTTCCTTATATCCAGCATCTAAAATATCTTCTGTCTGATTGTCTGTAATATAGAATCTGCATTCTCCAAAAGCACGAATTGTAATTTCACGATTATCCATATCTATCATACAGATAATTCCATTCTCATTTTCTGTGTGTTGGTCAAACCAATGTTCTGCATAAGTAGTAGCATCCATTCCAGTGGCATCTTCTGTGGTTACCGCCATAATATCCCAACCTGTATTTTTTTCTAGTTCTTCTATTTGTTGATTCAGTTCCGCTGCTTCTTCCTTGGTCAAAAGTCCTGCCTGGTCTGTCAATTGTATATTGGCTGCCCATACTGGTAGACTTACAACAGATATTAGCAAACCAATTGCTAATATAAGATTCACTTTTATTTTATGTATTCTCTGGAACATGCCATAATAGGCATATAGCCCTTTTAAAAGATATCCACTCATAGGAAAAATCCTCCTATCAATCCTAATATAAAGACAATTGCAGAAATCATAGCACTTAAAAACCATACTTTTTTATAATCGATTGGAAGTTCCCCATATACAGTTCCACTCTGTCCATTCATAGAATAATAATAAATTTTACCATTTTTTCCTTTATAAGTCACTGTCCACACGGGAAGTAAAATATAATCCCAATTTTCCTTTTGAAAATTCAAATAACAATCTTTTATAGACAGAGACGTATAACCTTTTACTGTTTCTTTGAGAAGTTGTTCTCCATATTGTTTCGCTTCTGCTTGTATTGCTGCCTCTAATTCGGTTCGCTCAATATCACGTTTTTCTGCAAGAAATCCTGATAAATATCCCATATGAAAATTTTGTACTTTACTGATATCATAAGGCAAAACCCCCTGAGAAAGTTTATAATTTGCCTTATTTAATGCATGTTTTGTAATATCTTCTAGATGAATATTTCCTTCCCGTTCGACTTGATAAATTTGAGTTTCTGTATACTCAGTATCTCCTCTGCGCCACACTCGTACCTTCCTACCTTCTGCCTGTAAATTTCCTGTGAGATCCATATCTACCATCCAATAGGGGAAATATACTCCAGAAATTTTATCAATTTGTCTTTTATCAAAAAATGCTTTGGGGACAAATTTTTTATGATGTACATATTCCAAAAATTTATCTGTTGCCTGCTTTTTATCAATAGCAAATGGAATAATTTTATGAGGCATAAATTCTCCTGATACTCTTCCTGATAAAACAACTGGATTGTGACAATAGTAACAAAAGGTAGCAGCTGTAGTATTATCTGTTACAATTTCAGCTCCACAGCTTGGACAATAATAACTATTACCCTCTTCTGTTTCCTTTGATTGTAATGTACTATTTCCATCTTTATCAGAGACTTCTTTCTCCATTTCTGGCTGCATTTGATTCAACTCTTCCTGAGAAAACGCAGAAGTACAATATTCACACTTGTACTCCTGCGTCTTTGGATTGAATACTAGCTCGCCATCACAATTAGGACATTTATAACTGATAATTGCCATGTTGTATTCTCCTTTTAATTGTAAATAGCTAATTGCAAATACCAATAATTTTTACCATTTCATATAAAATTCAGCAAATCTAAGAAAACTATTTTGGCAAACAGGAATTCTGATAAGACCTAATTTATAACATTTATTAACTGTTATATCTTATCTTCAAAAAGTCCGCAAACCCTTGAAAATG
>CAJUHG010000044.1 GCA_910586005.1 uncultured Lachnospiraceae bacterium
GGTATTTCCATCAAGGCATGTAGCCATATTACAGGCGGCGGTTTTTATGAAAATGTACCTAGAATGTTACCAGAAGGAAAACATACAACTATTGAAAAAAATAGTTATGAAGTTCCAGCAATTTTTAAAATGATAGCAGAAGAAGGACAAGTAGAAGAAAAGATAATGTACAATACTTATAATATGGGGATTGGTATGGTATTGGCCATTGATACAAAGGATGTTGATAAGGCAATGGAAGCGATACGAGCAGCAGGAGAAATTCCATATGTGATTGGTAAAATCGAGAATGGAGAGAAGGGAGTAACTTTATGTTAAATATAGCAGTCTGTGTGTCTGGTGGTGGTACTAATTTGCAGGCAATTATAGATGCTATTGATGATGGAACTATTACAAATACTAGAATAGTAGCTGTAATCAGTAATAATTCAGGTGCATATGCATTAGAAAGAGCAAAAAAACATGGAATAGAAGGCGTATGCATTACTCCTAAACAATTTGAAACACGAGAAAGTTTTAATAGGGCTTTTTTGGAAAAAATAGACAGTTATCAGGCAGATTTAATAGTATTGGCTGGATTTTTGGTGGTATTACCAGAAATTATGATAAAAAAATATAGAAATCATATTATCAATATTCATCCATCTTTGATTCCATCTTTTTGTGGAACTGGATACTATGGGCTTAAGGTACATGAAGGTGTATTAGAAAGAGGGGTGAAGGTAACAGGTGCAACGGTGCATTTTGTAGATGAAGGAACAGATACAGGTCCAATTATTCTGCAACAGCCAGTTATGGTGGAACAAGATGATACCCCACAAGTATTACAACGTCGTGTTATGGAACAGGCAGAATGGAAAATACTTCCACAGGCAATTGACTTAATTGCAAATAAAAAAGTGAGTGTACAAAATGGGAAAGTTATTATAGATACTACCTGTTTGTAGTCACAAGGCATGCTATCTTAAAAAATGCACAGAATGAAGGAAAGAGTGCAAGAATTAACAAATTCTTGCACAACTACTTATTTGTGCTGAAAAATGCATAGAATGGAGGAAATTATGAAACTATTAATTGTAGGAAGTGGTGGGCGTGAACATGCCATTGCAATAAGTGCTGCAAAAAGCCCTAAAATTGACAAAATCTATTGTGCGCCAGGAAATGCAGGAATTGGGCAAATTGCAGAATGTGTACCAATTGGTGCTATGGAATTTGAAAAATTAGTTTCTTTTGCAAAGGAACAAGAAATCGATTTTACAATTATAGGGATGGATGATCCCTTAGTTGGAGGGATTGTAGATATATTTGAAGCGGAAGGGTTAAAAGTATTTGGTCCTAGAAAAAATGCAGCTATTTTAGAAGGAAGTAAAGCATTTTCTAAGGATCTAATGAAAAAATATCATATTCCCACTGCAACATATGAGACTTTTGATGATGCTAAAAAAGCTCTTGCATATTTGGAAACAGCAAAAATGCCAATTGTTTTAAAAGCAGATGGTCTTGCACTTGGAAAAGGTGTATTGATATGTAATACTTTAGAAGAAGCTAAAACTGGTGTAAAAGAAATTATGGAAGATAAGAAATTTGGTGCTGCTGGAAATCATATGGTAGTAGAAGAATTTATGACTGGACGTGAAGTGTCAGTATTATCTTTTGTGGATGGGAAAACGATTAAGATTATGTCCTCTGCACAAGACCATAAACGTGCAAAAGATGGAGACAAAGGTTTAAATACAGGAGGTATGGGAACATTTTCACCTAGTCCATTTTATACTAAGGAAGTAGATGAATTTTGTCAAAAATATATCTATCAGGCTACTGTAGATGCTATGGCAGCAGAGGGACGTCCATTTACAGGAATTATCTTTTTTGGTTTAATGCTGACAGAAGATGGACCAAAGGTATTAGAATATAATGCTCGATTTGGAGATCCAGAAGCACAAGTAGTTCTTCCAAGAATGAAAAATGATATGATAGAAGTGATGGAAGCCTGTGTCAATGGAAAATTAGATGAAATTGATTTGCAGTTTGAAGAAAATGCAGCAGTTTGTGTAGTTTTGGCCTCTAATGGTTATCCAGTTTCCTATGAAAAAGGATTTGAAATTAAGGGATTGGAGAAATTTAATTGTCAAGAAGGTTATTATTGTTTTCATGCAGGAACATCCTTACAAGATGGTAAAATAGTTACAAGTGGTGGTCGAGTTCTTGGAATTACTGCGAAAGGAGCAGACTTATTAGAAGCTCGTGCAAATGCATATCAAGCTACAGAATGGGTAACATTTGATAATAAATATATGCGTTGTGATATTGGAAAAGCCATTGATGAGGCATAAAGAAGATTTAATGGAAGTATTGTTAAATTCAATTGATAATATAATATAGATAGAAGCGAGCATAGGAAAAATAAAACTATGTTCGCTTTTATTTATGACAATGGAAAATTCGCGTTGTGAAGGTAAAGTGAGAATCAGCATCAAGTTTGTTCATAAGAGACTCAAAATCTGATATAAAATAGTAAAAATCTTAGGAAAATATTAATATTTTTAAAGAAAATAAAATAGGAATTTATGGAGAGCATTTGTTATAATAAAAATGTTCAAAAATGAAATAGCGCAGTAAGTGCGATACTGGAGGAGAAGAATGAAAGACAAGATTTTAATTGTTGATGATGAAAGAGAAATTGCTGATTTAGTAACTTTTTATTTGGAAAGTGAGAATTTTGAAATTATTACTTGTTATTCAGCAGAAGATGCGCTAAGAAATGTAGAGAGTACAGAGTTTGACCTTGCAATATTAGATATTATGCTACCAGGTACAAATGGATTTGAAATATGTAAAAAAATTAGAGAAAATCACACATATCCTGTTATTATGCTGACAGCAAAGGATGAAGAAATTGATAAAATTCGAGGCTTGATGTTAGGAGCAGATGATTATATGACAAAACCATTTCGACCATTAGAGCTGGTTGCCCGCGTAAAAGCACAGCTTCGTCGATACAAACGTTACAATCAACCACAAGCAGAAGAACAAGATTCTTCCTTACTTGTGCATGGTGGATTAGTAATAAATGTAAAAACACATGAATGTCTGCTAAATGAAAAACCTTTAATTCTTACACCCACAGAATTTTCTATTTTAAAAATATTATGTGAACACAAAGGAGAAGTTGTCAGTTCTGAAGAGTTGTTTCATGGTGTGTGGAAAGATGAATATTATAGTAAAAGTAATAATACCATTACGGTTCACATCCGTCATCTAAGAGAAAAAATGAACGATTCTGTGGAACGCCCAAAGTATATAAAAACAATTTGGGGAGTGGGTTATAAAATTGAAAACTGAAGAAAATAAAAGTATCTATTATTTTGGAAGAAAAAAAAAGAAACATTCTGGTTATTCTAAGTTAAGATTTAAGATTTTTATGCAGACCTTTGCAATAGTGATATTGACTTTTTTTATTATCTTTACACTATATAGTCGATTTTGGTTCGGAAGAGTAGGAGATTGGATTGTAAAATTTTTACAAGATGCTTTTCGTTTGGATTATGCAGATGCATTAAATATTTATCAGTATGGATTACGAGACAATTCCTATTGGATTATATTTGGAGCAGTTGCTGTTTGCTTTTTATTGTTATTTCAATTTTTGTTGTCTTGGTTTATACGGTATTTTAATGAGATAGATATGGCCTTAGATAAGTTGATTCAGGGAGAAGATAAGGAAATCGTTATGTCAACAGAAATGGCACCCATGGAAAGAAAATTAAATGTACTGCGAGAAACCTTAGAAAAACGTGAGTTAGAAGCAAAGTTAGCAGAAGAACGAAAAAATAATCTTGTTATGTATCTTGCTCATGATATACGTACGCCTTTGACTTCTGTCATTGGCTATTTAAGCCTTTTAGAAGAAGCTCCTGATATGCCTATAGAACAGAAGGCAAAGTATGTTCATATTACTTTAGAAAAGGCAATTCGTTTGGAAGGGCTGATTAATGAATTTTTTGAAATTACTAGGTATAATATACAAGAAATTATTTTGGAAAATGAAAAAATTGATTTATATTATATGCTATTGCAAATGATAGAAGAGTTTTATCCTGTTCTTACAGAAAAAGGAAATAAAGTAATTCTTCATAGTGAGGAAGATGTAATCATATATGGAGATTCTGTAAAATTGGCGCGAGTATTTAATAATATTTTAAAAAATGCAATTGCTTATAGTTATAAAAATACACAGATAGATATTTTTGTGCAAGAAGTACTTGCAACTGAAACAGAACAATTAGGAAAAATCCTAATAAAATTTCAGAATCAAGGAAAGACCATACCAAAAGAAAAATTGTCTGTACTTTTTGATAAATTTTATCGAATGGATGAGGCTAGAACTTCTGATACAGGAGGAGCAGGGTTGGGACTTGCGATTGCAAAGGAAATTGTGACTATGCATGGAGGAAAAATTTCTGCTGAAAGCGAACAAGAACGAGTATCTTTTGTAGTAGAGTTGCCAATAAGATGATATTATAAAATATACCTTATGACACGCCGCATGGCATAGTGGGGTGCCCAGAGGGTATATCTTATCAAACGGTTGCATGGTAGGATGGGATGCTCCAGCGGCTATACCTTATGATACACCGCATGGTAGGATGCATACCCCAAAAGGTATAATAAATATGAAATATTTTAGAGAGATAAATTAAAAAATAAATGTTTGTCAAGAAAAAACACTTGACACATATTTTTTTTTAGTGTATGATACCAAAGGTGATAGAACAAGGATGATAGGAATGGAAAAAAAAGTGATGCAAACATACCTCTATGATTTTTATGGAGAATTGTTGACAGAGCATCAGAGAATGATATATGAAGATTTTGTATTAAATGATTTATCTTTAAGTGAAATTGCTCAAGAAGAAGGAATTAGTCGACAAGGTGTACACGATTTGGTAAAACGCTGTGATAAATTATTGGAAAACTATGAAGGAAAAATGCATCTTTTGGAGCGTTTTTTAAATACAAAAGAAAAGATTACCAAAATCCGAACACTTGCTCAAAATTATCAAAATAAGAATGAAGCAATAGTGATGGCAGAGATAGCAGCCATTTCTAGTGAATTATTAGAGGAGTTATAAGATGGCATTTGACAGCTTATCTGAAAAATTACAAAATGTATTTAAATCTTTGAGAAGTAAAGGGCTTTTGACGGAGGATGATGTAAAAACAGCATTAAAGGAAGTAAAACTTGCATTATTGGAAGCAGATGTCAATTTTAAGGTAGTAAAACAGTTTGTGAAGACAGTACAAGAACGTGCAGTTGGACAGGATGTTATGAATGGATTAAATCCTGGACAAATGGTAATAAAGATTGTAAACGAAGAACTGGTTACTTTAATGGGCTCTGAGACAACAGAAATTACTTTAAAGCAGGGAAATGAGATTACTGTTATTATGATGGCTGGACTACAAGGTGCAGGTAAGACTACAACCACAGCAAAGATAGCAGGAAAGTTAAAACAAAAGGGCAAAAGACCTCTTTTAGTAGCTTGTGATATTTATCGTCCAGCAGCTATTGAACAATTGCAAATTAATGGAGAGAAACAAGGAGTAGAAGTGTTTTCTATGGGTGCCAATCACAAACCAGTTAATATTGCTAAGGCAGCTATGGAACATGCAAAATTAAAAGGTAATAATGTAGTTATTTTAGATACTGCAGGGCGTCTTCATATTGATGAAGATATGATGCAGGAATTACAAGAAATCAAAGAACAGATAGAAGTAAATCAGACAATATTAGTGGTAGATGCTATGACAGGACAGGATGCTGTAAATGTTGCATCTACTTTTGAAGAAAAGATTGGGATAGATGGTGTGATACTTACAAAATTGGATGGTGATACAAGAGGTGGAGCAGCGTTATCCATTCGCTCAGTTACTGGAAAACCAATTTTATATGTAGGTATGGGAGAGAAACTTTCTGATTTAGAGCAATTTTATCCAGACCGTATGGCAAATAGAATTCTTGGTATGGGAGATGTCTTGACACTAATAGAGAAGGCTCAAGAGAATATAGATGAAGAAAAGGCAAAAGAACTAGAACAAAAAATGAAGAAGGCGGAGTTTGGTTTTGATGATTATTTAGAGTCTATGAATCAAATGAAAAAAATGGGTGGAATTTCTAGTCTTCTTAGTATGATGCCAGGAATTGGAGGTTCTCAGATTTCTGAAATTGAAAATGCAATGGATGAGAAGAAAATGGCGAGAATTGAAGGCATTATTTATTCTATGACGCCCAAAGAGAGAAGTAATCCTTCTATATTAAACTTAAGTAGAAAGCGCAGAATTGCCAAAGGTGCTGGTGTAGATATCAGTGAAGTAAATCGTTTAGTAAAACAATTTGAGCAAAGTAAAAAAATGATGAAACAAATGCCAGGTTTAATGGGAGGCAAAGGAAAACGTCGAGGCGGATTTAAGCTGCCATTTGGATTATCTTAAATAAATTAAAATAGCTTACTCACTTTTTTCTTTTAATTAGAAAAGGAAGTGAACTAACACGTAGCAAACTGCGAGGGAGTTGTTTCCAAGCCTGTCGTTTTAGTGATGCTAAACAAGTACTATTGGCACTTAGTCCAGCTTCTTAGCTCATTGCTTGCAGGAATAAAAATTACTAGTAACAGAATAGTATAAGATAATATTATTCTGATTACCAATATATAAACAGAACATTTAGGAGGTGAAAGGTAATGGTAAAAATTAGATTAAAAAGGATGGGACAAAAAAAGGCTCCTTTTTATAGAATCGTTGTAGCTGATTCCAGATCTCCAAGAGATGGTAAATTTATCGAAGAAATCGGAACATATGATCCAACCAGAGATCCAAGTGAATTTCATGTAAATGAAGAATTAGCAAAGAAATGGTTAGCAAATGGTGCTCAACCAACAGAAATGGTAGGAAAGATTTTCAAAGCAGCCGGTATCGAAAAATAATCTTCGTGAGGTGACGTAATGAAAGAATTAGTAGAAGTAATTGCGAAAGCGCTTGTGGATTATCCTGAAGAAGTGGCAGTTACAGAGACTGAGAATGAAAAGTCCATTGTGATAGAATTACGTGTTGCCCAGACAGATATGGGAAAGGTAATCGGAAAGCAGGGGCGGATTGCAAAGGCTATTCGTACCGTTGTAAAAGCAACAGCAGCTAAAAGTGACAAAAAAGTTATTGTAGAGATTGTACAGTAATAACACAAAAATCACAGTGAGTTATCACTGTGATTTTTCTTCTATAGAAAGTAAAATATGACACAATTGTGGTTATGGGAGGGATAGTGGCATGTTGAAAAGGATAAATCAAATTCTAAATATTATAATGGGAAGTTTTCTTGTTTTTCAAACAATGAAAGTTACTTTAATCAAAGAAAAACCTAAGTTTTTTCAATATTCAATTAAGAAAAAATAGGAATTTAATTAGATGAAGATTTATCAAAATTTCCAAAAATATAACAATAGAGAGGAAAAAAATGGAAGATTTATTTCAAGTAGGTGTGATTACTACTACACATGGAATTAAAGGAGAAGTAAAAGTATTTCCTACTACAGATAATATAGAACGATTTAAAAAATTGAAAAAGGTCTTGTTAGACACTGGAAAAGAAACATTGGAATTGGAAATTAGTCATGTAAAATTTTATAAAAATTTAGTGATTTTAAAATTTAAGAATTTTAATAACATAAATGAAGTGGAACCCTATAAAGGAAAAAATATTTTTGTGACAAGAGAACAGGCAGTCAAATGTGAAAAAGATGAATATTTTATTGCAGATTTAATTGGAATGGAAACAGTTACAGAAGATGGAACTATATTGGGAGAAGTTAAAGACGTACTTCAAACGGGAGCAAATGATGTGTATGTAATTCAAGTAAGAGAAAATTCTCCTTATATTTCTAGAATATCAAATAAGAAACGGGAACTTCTGCTTCCGGCAATTAAAGAATGTATTTTAAAGGTGGATATGGAACAAAAGAAAATTCAGGTACATTTAATGCCAGGATTATTAGAAGAAAATTAAGAGGATAACCTATGAAATTTTATATACTTACCTTATTTCCAGAAATGGTAATAAATGGTCTAAATACTAGTATTATTGGGCGAGCGACAGAAGCAGGAATTTTGGATATAGAAGCCATTGATATTAGAGATTATTCTGCAAATAAGCACCATAAAGTAGATGATTATCCTTATGGAGGCGGAGCTGGAATGTTAATGCAAGCACAGCCAGTATATGATGCATGGAAATCTATTGTAAATCGAATTAATAAGAAACCTCGCTGTATTTATACAACGCCACAAGGAAATACTTTTACACAGAAATCTGCCAAAGATTTTGCAATGGAAGAAGATATTATTTTACTTTGTGGACATTATGAAGGAATTGACGAGCGTGTATTAGAGGAAATCGTTACAGATTATATATCTATTGGAGATTATGTATTGACGGGTGGAGAATTGCCAGCAATGGTAATGGTTGATGCTATCTCTCGTATGGTGCCAGGCGTATTAGGAAATGGAGAATCTGGTTCTAGCGAATCTTTTGAAGGAAATCTTTTGGAATATCCCCAATATTCTAGACCAGAGGAATGGAAGGGCAAAAAAGTTCCAGAAGTTCTATTATCTGGTCATCATAAAAATATTGAACAGTGGCGCAGACAGCAATCTCTTCTGGTTACAAGTAAAAGACGACCAGATTTATTGAAGCAGGCAAAGCTGACCAAACAAGAGCAAAAATGGTTGAAGGAACAGAAATAATACAAAAGAAAGAAACTAGTATTGAGTTATTAAAGTCTTAGTAGGAAAAGCAGTATAGAAAAAACTTGCATTTCTGGGGAAATTATGATAAAATACCATTCTGTGAGACAAGAAAATGATGGTCCTCTGTTACGAAGAGTATTAAGAACATCTAATTAAATAGGAGGTCACAAAATGAATGCAACAGAAATTATTAAGAGTATTGAACAAGAGCAATTAAAGTCAGATATTGCTGAATTTCGTGTAGGAGATACCATTAAAGTGTATGGTAAAATCAAAGAAGGAAATCGTGAAAGAATCCAGGTCTTTGAGGGAATTGTATTAAAAAGACAAGGTGGAAGCAATAGAGAAACTTTTACAGTAAGAAAATTCTCAAATGGTGTTGGAGTAGAAAAAACATGGCCTTTACATTCTCCAAATGTTGAGAAGATTGAAGTAGTTCGTCGTGGTAAAGTAAGACGTGCAAAATTAAATTATTTGAGAGACCGCGTAGGTAAGAGAGCAAAAGTAAAAGAATTGGTAAAATAATTTAGGTAAATGGAAGGGAAGGGACAAATACAATGGTATTGTCCCTTTTTTCATTCTATAGGAAATACATTGTCAAGCTAAAGCGTAAAAGTATCTTTCCTCTATGTTGGTTGGAGCTAGATGGACATTTACTGAATGTCTAGTGTTCATCAAGATTGAAAAGAAGGGAAGTTGCAGTGAGAATAGTTTAAGAGCATGATGTTACTAAAGTGATTGTATTTGGTATCTCAAGTTGTTTAAGCCCTTGATAAATGATGGGATAAGAGAAATTAATATTGGAGAATGTTATTTTATGAAAAGAACATCAGGTTTGAATTTTAATCGAAGAAAGAAAAAAATAAATACCAGATTATTAAAAGAAATTGCCATTTGGACAGGCGAAATTTTACTTACCATATTGATTGCGATACTCTTTGTGCTTTTTATTGGGTTCCGTGTTTCTGTAGTAGGACCTTCTATGTCTCCTACTTTAGAAAATGGAGAAAAAATATTAGTCAATCGTTTTGTATATAAATTATTTAATCCAAAACCAAATGATTTGATTGTGTTTTTGCCAAATGGAAATGAAAAATCTCATTATTATATTAAACGTGTGATTGCCGTGCCTGGAGATACAGTGCAAATCAAGGATGGTGTTATTTATGTAAATGGAGAACCTTTTGAAGAAAAAGTGGCAGTATCAGCAATTGAAAATGCGCTTTTGGCAGAAGAAGAACTTGTGATAGGAGAAGAAGAATATTTTGTAATGGGAGATAATCGTAACAATAGTGAAGATAGTAGGTATGCTAGTATTGGAAATGTGCAAAAAGAATATATTGTTGGAAAGGCATGGTGTATTATTTCCCCTTGGAATAAGTTTGGATTATTAAAATAATTAATGATTTATCACTTGGAAAGGCTTATATTAACTTTCTAATATTATAACTATGTAATTGTCTTATCATAGATACCCTCTGGGACATCCCATCTTACCATTCGACGCGTCACAAGGGATGGGAATGAGATTTCAAAAAGGAAAAGAACAATAAAAAGAGAATACTTTATACAAAGATGATAAGTACTCTAAAACAGGAAAGGAGAAATAATTATAATGCATTTTCAATGGTATCCTGGGCATATGACAAAGGCCAAGCGTCAGATGCAAGAAGATATAAAATTAATTGATTTAATCATTGAATTGGTAGATGCTAGAATCCCTCTAAGTAGTCGTAATCCTGATATTGATGAATTAGGGAGACAAAAGGCAAGATTGATATTGATGAATAAGGCAGATCTTGCTAGTGAAGAACAAAGTAAAAAGTGGTCAGATTATTTTCAAAAGCAAGGTTATTTTGTAGTAAAATTAGATGCTAGAGCAAAAACTGGAATGAAAGCAATCAGTGCTGTCATTTTAGAAGCATGTAAAGAGAAAATAGAACGTGACAAAAAAAGAGGAATAAAAAATCGACCAGTGCGTGCTATGGTTGTAGGAATTCCTAATGTGGGAAAATCGACCTTTATTAACACATATGCTGGAAAAGCATGTACAAAAACGGGAAATAAGCCTGGAGTAACCAAGGGAAAACAGTGGATTCGGTTAAATAAAAATGTAGAACTTTTGGATACGCCAGGAATTTTGTGGCCTAAGTTTGAGGACCAGCGAGTAGGTTTGTATCTTGCATTAATTGGTTCTATCAAAGATGAAATTCTCAATATTGATGAGCTTTCCTTAGAGTTAATTCAAATTTTAAAAGAAAATTATACAGGAATTTTAAAAAAACGGTATGAAGTTACAGAAGAACAGACACCAGCAAATATTTTAGAACAGATTGCCCAAAATCGTAACTGTGTGAAAAAGGGAAATGAGTTAGACTATAGCAAAGCTGCTGCACTTGTAATTGATGAATTTCGCAGTGGACGTTTAGGGAAAATAACCCTTGAATTTCCAGAAAAGTAGCGATAAAATAGAGTAAGAAAAATGAAAGGGAAATGATAATAGAAAAGAGAATTGTATGAGTATGGATAAGAATGCAGAGGATAGGAATCTAGATGACAAACAAAATTCCAAAAGGAATGCTTCAGAAGGCAGAAAAAATATGGTGAAAGAAACCATTAGTTTTATTCTTTATATTGCACTCGTTTTTTTGATTACTTATTTAGTAATACATTATGTGGGACAGCGTACACAAGTAAGTGGAACTTCTATGGAATATACTTTAAGTGATGGAGATAATCTAATTGTAGATAAAATTAGCTACCGATTTAAAAAGCCAGAACGTTTTGATATTATTGTATTTCCCTATCAATATGAAGAAAACACTTATTATATTAAAAGAATTATTGGATTGCCAGGAGAGACGGTGCAAATTGATGAAGATGGAAATATTTACATTGATGGTGAAGTATTAGAAGAATCCTATGGAAGAGAAGTGATACAAGACCCAGGGCAGGCAATAGAACCTATAAAGCTGGGGGAAGATGATTATTTTGTATTAGGTGATAACCGAAATGCAAGTGCTGATAGCCGAGAGCCTAGTGTTGGTGTTATTCATGGAAAAGATATTATAGGAAGAGCTTGGCTAAGGATATTTCCTTTTGATAAAATGGGATTTATTAAACATCAATAATATATTTAAGAAAGCCAGATTGCTTATACACATCTGGTTTTCTATGTTTTCACAGTAATTAATAATTTTGTAATTGTTTGGCATCAATGGAAAAAGGAGAAAATCGTGAAGGAACTTGAAAAAATTAGTAAGATAAAATCTGAATTACAGGCAGCAGAGGAATCCATGCTGCCTGATTTTATTTCAAAGTATGAAACAGATGAGCGGATAGGCGTAAAGAAGTTAGTAGAACAAGCAAAGAAGCAAAAAGAAGAACTAGCAAACGAAAGAAAACGAATTGAAGCCTTAAAAATTTATGAAAAAAAGTATGAACATCTAGGATATGTATGTGGTATTGATGAGGTGGGAAGAGGACCATTGGCAGGTCCAGTTGTAGCTGGAGCTGTTATTTTACCAAAAGATTGTCATATTTTATATATCAATGATTCTAAAAAGCTAAGCGAAAAAAAACGGGAACAATTATATGAAATCATTCTAAAGCAGGCAATAGCAACAGGTATAGGAATTGTAAGTCCAAAAAGAATTGATGAAATTAATATTTTACAAGCTACCTATGAGGCGATGCGTCAGGCTATTCAAAATTTATCTGTAGTGCCCGATATATTATTAAATGATGCGGTAACTATTCCTAATGTGAATATTTTACAAATTCCTATTATCAAAGGAGATGCAAAGAGTATTTCTATTGGTGCAGCCAGTATCATTGCAAAAGTAACCAGAGATAAGATGATGGTGGAGTATGATAAAAGTATGCCAGAATATGGTTTTGCCAAAAATAAAGGATATGGTTCAGCAGAACATATAGAAGCAATTCGTACTTATGGAGCATCTAAAATACACCGTCAGACTTTTATCTCAAAATTTAACAATTCCATACAAGAAAAAGAAGAGCAGTGATGGAAATATTGTTCCTAGAGAACATCTATTAACATCAGGCAAATAAGATATTAAATTAAAAAAGAAAGGCAGTGATGAAAATGTCATTGTTAGAAGGCATTCATCAGTATCAGACGAATACTGCATCAAATACACAGAATTTAGAAAGTGTAAAAGAAACTGCAGCTATACGTCCAACTGCTCAAGCGCAAGAGTTACTTCCTGGTAAGGTTTTTGAAGGAATGGTAACAGAAATGAAAAATGGGCAAGTGACGCTTGGATTAAGTGATGGAAGAACCATTTCTGCAAGAATGGAAACAGGTGTAGCTTTAGAAAAAGGGCAGCCAATGTTATTTCAAGTTAAATCAAATACGGGGGACCAGATTGCGATTCGACCAGTAACGTTAGAAAGTGCTCAGAATCCAACTTTGTTAAAAGCACTAGAGGCGGCAGGCTTAAAAGTAAATCCCCGCAATTTGTCTATGGTGAATCAGATGATGATGGAACAACTCCCCATTGATAAAAGCAGTCTTATGCAGATGGCTCGGGCTGTCATGAATTTTCCACAGGCAGAAATGCAGACATTAGTACAAATGCAAAAACTAGGAATTAGGATTACAGAGGAATCTCTAAATCAATTCCAGAATTATAAAAATGGGCAACAGGCTATTTTACCTGAAATGCAAAATCTTATGGAGGGAATTACCAATCTCCCAGAACAATTGTTTGGAAAAGAAGGAATTGGGCAAAATAATGGTTTTTTAGAGAATTTTACATTGTCCAAAGGACAAGAACTGGGAAATTTACAAGCTGGACAGGATGCGAAAGTAGGACAATTGTTAGAAGTTCAGCAACAGATTTTAGATATTTTATTAGAAGATAGCTCTCAAATTACATCTCAGGAACAAGTTGAAGGACAACAAAATTCTACCAGTTTCAATCAAACAATCCAAAATCAGACTGCAGAAAATATAGTTAATACTGAACATGCAAAAGATATTATGTTTCCGCAAGACAGTGTGACAGGTACAATAGAAGGTGGAAAGGAACAATTTTTAGAAATTATCAATAATAATGAAAAGAATAGTTTGATAGAGCAAGATTTGACCAGTAAAAGTGGAGAAGTAGCAGCAGGAAAAGAAGGGGTACAACCAGAGGTTATAGAAAATTTGGAAAAGGAAGCTGTTCAAGACACACAAAATCCCATTGATAAGATATTGACTAGAGAACAACAGGGAAATTTAACGAACTTATTGAGAGAATTTTCTGGTGCAATCAATGAAAAATTACTTCCAGAAGGAAGATTAAATACCAATCTTTCAGCAGGAGAATTATTGCAGCAGATTATGGGAGCAGTAGAAAATAGTGAACATGTAGATAGTTCTGTATTAAAAAAATTGTTCTCTTCTGATGAATATAAAGGATTAATGAAACAGGCAATGACAGAACAATGGATGTTGACTCCAGAAAAATTAAAAGAAGAGGGGGCAGTGAAAGAATTATATCAACGTTTGACAAGACAAATGACAGAGTTGCAACAAGTGCTTTCCCAGACTGGAAAAGAAGGTTCTGCATTAGCTAAAACGGCACAATCTGTTCAAAGTAATTTGGATTTTATGAATCAACTTAATCAAGTTTATACTTATGTACAACTTCCGTTGAAGTTGCGTCAGCAAAATGCACATAGTGATTTGTATGTATATACAAATAAGAAAAATTTGCGAGAAAAAGAGGGGAATCTTTCTGCCTTATTACATTTGGATATGGAGTATCTTGGCTCTACAGATATTTATGTAAAAATGCAGGGAGCATCTGTACAAACAGATTTTTATATGACAGATATATTGTCTTGTCAGTTAATTGCAAATTTTGCAAAAGAATTAGTAGAACGGTTAGAACAAAAAGGTTATAACTGTGAAATAAAGGTAGAGAATCGTCAGAAGCAGCAAGATGTTGTACAAGAATTTTTGGAACAAGAGAGCTCAACTGGAAAATTACACAGATATTCTTTTGATGTAAAAGCATAATTAAGTATTAAACTCCTACACAGATAATTTTATTATTAATCACTATTTTGGGAGTTTTATGGAGTAAAAAGATAAAAATAATAGAAAGGAGAAAATTACTTCTTATGGACCAAGCAAGATATAAGAATACAAATGAATTAGTAACTATGGAAGCAGGATTTGGTGAGAGACAAAAGACCGCTGTAGCCATAGCTTATAATCCAGGAGAGGCAGCACCTAAAATTATTGCTACTGGGAAGGGTCATGTAGCAGAGCGAATTATTGAGAAAGCAAAAGAAGATAATATACCTTTCTATCGGGATGATAAATTGGCAAAAACCCTTTCTAAATTAGAAATAGGAGATATGATACCACCCGAATTATATGAGGTGGTAGCAGAGATTTTAGTATTTGTAGATGATATGGAGCGGATGCGTGAAAAAATACATGGTTAAAAATAAAAACATATAACACTGTTTTAAGAACATCAACATTTTGATAGAACAGAAAAAGAATAGGGAAATAGAAATGGCAAAGAAAGGAAATGAAAATCGTAAACAAGGAACTATTTGGGAAAAGGAAGCAAAAGAATTTTTAGAAAAAAAGAATTTTCAAATTTTACAAGAAAATTTTCATAGCAGATATGGAGAAATCGACTTAATTGCAAAACAAGGAAAATATCTAGTATTTGTGGAAGTGAAATATCGTAGTAATGAAAAAGGCGGGCACCCTCTGGAAGCAGTGGATGCCCGAAAACAGCAGCGCATTTGTAAAACAGCGGAATATTATTGTCTTTGCCAAGGATATGGAGAGAATGTACCTTGTCGTTTTGATGTAATAGGAATACTAGGAACAAAAATCATTCATATAGAGAACGCGTTTCCCTTTCAAAAATAAGGAGGAAAGATTATGGCTATGAAACTAGGAACCACTTATATTTGTGTCAAAGATATGAAAAATTCACTGGATTTTTATAAAAAGATATTACAAAGAGAACCTCTTTTTGCAAATGAGGATCGTTGGATTACCTTTGACTGTGGAAATTTTCTTTCTCTTTATAACAAACAATATGATAAAATATTAATAGAAAAAAATGAAAATTGTTTTAATCAGGCATATATAGATGAATTTTTTAGAGATAAAACGGAAAAGAAGAATAATCTTGTTGTATTTAATTTTGAAGTAGACAATTTAAAAGAAGAATATGAGCGCATAAAAAAATTAAAGATTGGAAAAGTTTCTGAGATAATGTATGTAAATGTTCATATGCCTTATTGGTATTTTAATGTATTAGATCCAGATGGAAATATCTTAGAGATTACTGGAAAATTTCATAAGGAGTAGTTAGAAAAAAATTTATTAATGTTTTGTATGAAATGGAGAAAAATATGAATGATAAGGAAATAACATTTCAAACTACAACAAAAGAACAAGTAGTAACCTTAAAGCAGGTAGAAATAGCAGAGGGACAGTTTCCATATCTATCTTTTCCGCTATTAGAAGAAACAGGAATTGTAAAACATTGTTTTTCTACTAGATTGGGTGGTGTAAGTAAGGGGATTTTTGAAAGTTTGAATTTAAATTTTAGTAGGGGAGATGAGCAAGAGGCTGTAAAAGAAAATTTTCGCAGGATATCAAAAGCTCTTGGCACACAATATGAAAATTTTGTATTTACTGACCAGACTCATACCACGAATGTAAAGCGCGTGGGAAAAGAGGATCTAGGGAAAGGATTGACAAAGGAAAGAGATTATTCTGATATTGATGGGTTAATTACAAATGAACCAGGAGTAGTGTTATCTACTTTTTATGCAGATTGTGTACCTTTGTATTTTGTAGATAAAAAGCATCTTGCGATAGGTCTTTCTCATTCTGGTTGGCGGGGAACTGTACATCGTATGGGAAAGGAAACTCTAGAAGCTATGAAGCGAGAATTTCAGACAAAACCAGAAGAGGTTGTCTGTGCAATAGGACCTTCTATTTGTCAAACTTGCTATGAAGTAAGTGAAAATGTAGCAATAGAATTTAAACAGGAATTTCCAAAACATATAGATAAGATACTACAAGAAAAAGGCAATGGAAAATATCAGTTAGATTTATGGAAAAGTAATGAAATTGTTTTATTAGAAGCAGGGGTGAAACGAGAACATTTGGCAGTGACAAATATTTGTACTTGTTGCAATGATAAATTGTTATTTTCTCATCGAGCAAGTCAGGGAAAAAGGGGAAATTTAGGCGCATTTTTATGTTTAAAATAAAACTGACGTTTGCACTTATAATTATTATTTATACCTTGTGACACGCCGAATGGCATCATGGGATGCCCAGAGGGTATATATTTTAAGAATGCTGAAAGTGTTCTTAGGCTGCTTACAAAGCGTGACAATTTCATCTGTAATAGAGGAGCAAGTGAGCAGGCAAGTAGAGAAAGAAATACACAAATTGGAGGGATATATGGAAAAAATAATAGAATATATATTAAAACAGACAAAGAAAATATTATCTATAGATAGCCCTACAGGATATACAGAACAAGTAGCTGATTATATCATACAAGAATACCAGTCATTAGGTTATTCTCCAAGAAAGACAACAAAAGGTGGTGTACTGGTAGAAGTTAGTGGTAAAGAGAAAGAAAATGGCATTTTATTAGAAGCTCATTTAGATACCTTGGGAGCTATGGTATGTGAAATAAAAGGAAATGGTAGATTAAAACTTTCACCATTAGGAGGATTAAATCCAAATAATATAGAAACAGAAAATTGTAGAGTAATTACAAAGTTTCATGGAATTTTTGAGGGAACCTTTCAGTTAGAAAATGCATCTATTCATGTAAATAAAGAATTTAGTGATATTAAGCGGAGTTTTGATGCAATGGAAGTAGTATTGGATGAAGAGGTAAATTCCCAAGAAGAAACAAAGAAACTTGGAATTATGATAGGAGATATTGTGGCTTTTGATCCAAGAACAACAATTACAGAAAAAGGATATATTAAAAGTCGATTTTTAGATGATAAATTAAGTGTTGGGATTTTACTTGGTTTTGCTAAATATCTAAAAGATTATAATATCAATCCCAAAAGGAAAATTTACCATCATATTACGGTGTATGAAGAAGTAGGACATGGAGCTTGCGGGACTGTGCCTAGAGATGTAACAGAAATTCTTTCTGTGGATATGGGGTGTGTAGGGGAAGGTTTAGATTGTACAGAACATCAAGTATCTATTTGTGCAAAGGATAGTGTAGGTCCATATAATTATCAAGTAGTGAGAAATTTAATAAAAGCAGCAAAAGAATCTAATCTTGATTTTGCAGTGGATGTATATCCATATTATGGTTCAGATGCAGATGCAGCCATGAAAGCTGGATATGATTGCAAACATGGTTTAATTGGTCCTGGGGTCTATGCTTCTCATGGATATGAAAGAAGTCATGTAGATGGTGTAAAAGCTACTTTGGAACTTTTAAAGGCTTATTTAACAACTATAGATTAGATTTTTTTTGAACCATAAGTGTTTTCTTCTCTTTGCCTTCGTTAAAACAATAGAACTATGCTTTGTAGAAATTCCTATTGTCATAAGTAAAAAGATTATGATATAATTTTTGAAAGAAGAATCACTTTTAGAACAGAAAAAAAGAATTTTTTTACAAAAGATAAAATGTTTTAAAAGTGATTCTTCGTCAAAGTAGATATTTACAATATCCACAGGGCATGATGTCCGTTTCACTACTTGCTCATTTTTTAATCATCATCTTCTTGTGAATTGCTGGTAGAATAAACTTGTCTCTTTCTTGCCATTTCATCACTTTCTAAATATTCATCATAAGTTGTAATCTTATCAATCATGCTTCCATTTGGTAAAAATTCAATAATACGATTGGCAGTCGTTTGTACTACTTGGTGGTCACGAGAGGCAAATAAAATTACACCAGGAAACTTTATCAATCCATTATTTAAAGCTGTAATAGATTCCATATCTAAGTGGTCTGTAGGCTCATCTAAAATTAAAACATTTGCTCCCGTAATCATCATACGAGATAGAAGGACACGTACTTTTTCGCCCCCAGATAACACGCGCATTTTTTTTACACCATCTTCACCAGCAAAAAGCATTCTACCTAAAAATCCTCGCACATAAGTAGCGTCTTTAATTTCAGAAAATTGAGTCAACCATTCTACAATCTGTAAATCTGTGTCAAAAATTTTAGTATTATCCTTTGGAAAATAAGATTGAGAAGTAGTAACGCCCCATTTATAATTTCCTTCATCTGGTTCTAGTTCACCAGCAAGAATTTGAAAAAGAGTTGTTTTTGCAGTTTCATTGCTTCCTACAAAAGCAATCTTGTCATCATGTCCTGCAATAAAAGATATATGATCTAATACTTTGACACCATCAATTGTTTTGCTTAAATTTTCAACCATAAGTACTTCATTTCCAATTTCGCGGTTAGGGCGGAAATCAATATAAGGGTACTTACGACTAGAAGGTTTGATTTCATCTAATTGAATTTTTTCTAACGCCTTTTTCCTAGAAGTTGCCTGTTTAGATTTTGAAGCATTTGCAGAGAAACGAGAGATAAATTCTTGTAATTCCTTAATTTTTTCCTCTTTTTTCTTGTTTGCTTCTTTCATT
Organism: uncultured Lachnospiraceae bacterium; assembly: GCA_910586005.1. Lineage (GTDB taxonomy): Bacteria > Bacillota > Clostridia > Lachnospirales > Lachnospiraceae > Petralouisia. The sequence continues at coordinate 19,448 of CAJUHG010000044.1, forward strand.
TGCTTTATTAAAAGTTGACTAGATTCATACCAAAAGTCATAATTTCCAGCATAAAGTTGAATTTTGGCATAATCAATATCTGCAATGTGTGTACAGACTTTGTTTAGGAAATAGCGGTCATGGGATACCACAATTACAGTGTTATTAAAATTAATTAAAAATTCCTCTAACCATGCAATAGCATCCAAATCTAAGTGGTTGGTAGGCTCATCTAAAAGTAAAATATCTGGATTGCCAAATAATGCTTGTGCAAGTAAAATTTTAACCTTTTGTTCACCACTTAAGTCTTTTAAAATGGAAGTGTGAAATTCTGTATCAATACCAAGCCCATTTAAAAGTTGTGCTGCATCAGATTCTGCATTCCAGCCATCCATTTCTGCAAATTCAGCTTCCAGTTCACTCGCACGAATCCCATCTTCATCAGAAAAATCTTCTTTCATATAAATAGCATCTTTTTCCTTCATAATATCATATAATCGTTGATTTCCCATAATTACTGTATCTAATGCGGAAAATTCATTATATTTGAAGTGGTCCTGCTGCAAAAAAGAGAGACGTTGTCCTGGTGTAATAAAAACCTCTCCCTTTGTAGGTTCTAATTGTCCATTTAAAATCTTAAGAAAGGTTGATTTTCCGGCTCCATTGGCACCAATAAGTCCATAACAGTTTCCTTCTGTAAATTTGATATTTACATCTTCAAATAAAGCTTTTTTGCCAATTCTTAATGTTACATTGTTTGCACTAATCATATTAAAATCCTCATGTTTTCTAAATGTTTTTGGGGGTTATACTTATAATTTAGTTGTTTACAAAAGTTATGTTGTGCAAAAAGGATTTGCACTTAAAAATAAAGCGAACAAATCTGCATCAACTCCCTAAATCCCTCATTTATAAGGGAGTTGGACACTTTGCATGCCACATGCGGCCATCTAAGTGGCATCATACCTTTTGCACATGTGCGCATTATATTTTTATTTCATAGAAGAGACATATATTTTAACATTTTGTAATAACATAGTATTTCCTATGAAATAACAAAAATATCAAAGATATTCTTATATTGCTCTTCTTATTATACATAAAAATATTGTATTTTCAAGGAAAAAATAAGTAACAAGAAGAAAAATTCATTGAAAACAAGGAGATTATTTGTTATTATCAATAGTGAAAATATAAGTGAAATAAAGGAATGTTTTTATGGATAGAGATGAACAAAATATGAGGCAACAGACAAAAAAAATAATAAGTAAGATAAATCAATTCCTTGAGAAAATACCTATTGGTTGTGCGTTAATTGAAGGAAGAAAATGTCAAAAACTAGTTAGTGGTAATAGGGAATTTTTTAGACAGATTGGTTATAAACCAGAAGAAATGCATATAATAGAAGATGATATTTTTCATATTTTGTATCAAGAAGATATGATATATTTAAAACAGGAAATAGAACAGATACTTTGTAAGGATAAAGTAGGTCAGTGTGATGTACGTGTTTGTGATAAAGATAAAATAGATAATACTCATTGGATTTCTTTAAAAATCACCCTTTTATATTATGAGGATAATATTCCCTATTTTCTTGTATCTATTTGGGATATCCATAAATGGAAACGGTTAGAAGAAGAATTGATTTTGCAAACAAACCGATACCAATTGATAGAAGAAGTCAGTCAAGAATTTCCCTTTGAATATAATGTTACTAATGAAACTTTTTTTATATCAAAACGTTCTAATATCATGTTTGAAGATAAGAAAGAACATGATTACAGTGTACCAAAAGAAGCATTAAAAACTATGTTACATGTAGAAGATTGTGAGAATTTTTACAAGGTTCTCAATCGAGCTTCTCAAGAAGAAGAACATGGTATTTTAGAATATAGAATAAATATTGCAAAAAGTGGGGATAGACCAGAGTATGCTTGGCATAGAACCAGTTATAAAAGTATTTTGGGTCTGAATGGAAAAATTATACGAGTTTTGGGTCGAACAGAAGATATTACAAAAACGCAATTGTTTGAAAGTGAAATCTCACAGAAATTGCGAAGAGATGATTTAATTGGATTATTGAATAAAGCAAATACAAAAGCAGAAATAGAGGAAGTTTTAAAAAATGAACCAAACGGAAGCCATGCATTATTTTTGGTGGATATGGATAATTTCAAAAATGTGAATGATACTTTAGGGCATATGTTTGGGGATAATGTACTAGTAAATGTAGGAAAGAAAATTCGAGGATTGTTTCGTGGAACAGATGTGATAGGTAGAATTGGCGGAGATGAATTTCTAATCTTAATGAAACATACTGATTCTATTCAGGCAAAAGTAAAAGCGCAGCGTATTTGTAATTCTGTAGAACAGATTTATCATGGCAAGAATCAAGAAGAAGTAAAAATAAGTTGCAGTGTAGGTCTTGCTATGTGTGGGACAATAAAGGAAAATTATTCTTCTTTGTTTGCAAAAGCGAATATGGCTGTATATCAGGCAAAAAAGGCTGGGAAAAACCAGTACTGTATGGCAGAACTTGCAGATCCTTTATGGCAAACAAGAAAATTAACAAAAATTGAAACGGAAAATGCTCCTTATAAAACAGGAAAAATACAAGATATGGCTTTTATTTCAGAAGCATTTTCTCTGCTTTCTCATTCAAAAGATTTAAACGATTCTATGAATCTTTTATTAGAGAGAATTGGTAGGCAATATGATTTAGGAATGGTTGCTGTATTGGAATGTGATAAAGAAAAAAGGGAGTTGATTCAGACAAATTGCTGGACGAGAGAATATGGTATTTTAGTCAGTCAGCAATTTTTGGATAGATATGAGAACTGGGATGGTTTTCAGAAAGGATTTGATGAATGGGGATTAGCTTATATCAATGATTGTCTTGGAGAGGAAATTTCACAAGCAGATAAAGAAGTATTTCAAGAAAGAAAAATACGTGCTTTGGTAAATTGTAGCTTTTCTTACTTTGAGTTAGGAGAAGGTTATGTGTCTTTTTGTGATTTGGAAAAACCAAGATTATGGACTGATTTTGAGAAAGAGACTTTTTTAGAATTGTCGCGGATGCTTTCTGTATTTGTGGCTCTGAGAATACAGCGTGAGGAAGATCAGAAAGCGATTCGGCGTTTGAAAAAATGTGATTTGCTCACAGGTTTATATATTGAGGATGCCTTTAAGTGTAGAGTAAGAGAGGAATTAAAGTGCTGGAACGAAGAGTTACAATATGCCATTGTCTATACTGACATCAATGATTTCTCTTATATCAATGATAATTTTGGGCATGCGGCAGGTAATGAAATTTTAACACGATTTGCATCATTGATAAATAAGAGTGAAAATATGATATCTTGCCGATTATATTCAGACTTGTTTATCACACTTTTATGGGATATAGATAAGGATACTATATTGCAAAATATTGTGAGAAGTAATTTAAATTTTAGCAGACAACAAAAAGAACTTTATCCCTCTTGCAATATTAGGCTAACTACTGGAATTTACTATATGGAAAATAAAGATGAAAATTTAGAAATAGCCATTGAAAATGCTAATTTAACAAGAAAGAGTATCAAAGGAAATAACAGTATCATCTGCCAAGTATATAATAGTGAGATGAGAAAAAAACGAGAGAAAGAAAAAAAGATATTAGCAGAATTTCACACTAGCTTAGAAGAAGGGAAATTTCAAGTCTATGTACAACCTAGGTTTCTGCTTTCTCAGTTTGAGCTTTCTGGGGGAGAAGCATTTGTACGGTGGAAAAAGAAAAATGGAAAGATAGAATCTCCAGAAAAATTTATGCCTATTTTAGAAAAATCAGGTTATATTATGGAATTGGATTTTTATGTATATGAACAAGTATTGATTTATATGAGAAGTTGGAAAGAAACAGGAAAAAAATTACCAATTCTTTCTGTAAATTTTTCTAGAAGTCATTTTGAAAAAAATGGGATTTATCGGCGAATTTTAGATTTAACAGAACAATATCAGATAGATCCTAAATATATTGAAATTGAAATAACAGAGAGTTTGTTTGTGTTAGGATATGATTTGGTAAAAACAGAAGTAAAGCAATTAAGAAAAGCGGGATTTCGTGTAGCTATTGATAATTTTGGAACAGGTCATTCTTCTTTAGGAATGCTTTTAGATATTCCAGCAGATATTGTAAAGATTGACCGCAGTTTTTTAAATAGAGAAAATCGAGGAAATGAGAAAGAATTTTTTCAAAATATGGGTAAACTAATACAGAGTATGGAAGAAGAAGTTATTTTTGAAGGAATTGAGACAGAGGAACAACGTAAGTTTCTTATTGAATGTGGATTTCATTTGGGGCAGGGAAATTTATTTGATCATTCCCTTCCAATTAAGGTGTTTGAAGAAAAATACATGAAATAAGATGAAAACTATTGATTTTTTGCGTTATAATTATTATAGTATAAAGGAAGAGTCATCTGCCTATTGTTATTCATACAATAGCAGTTTGATTAAATTCAGGCAGGAGGAGAAATGTAATGAAGAGATCTATGAAAACCATGGATGGTAATCATGCAGCAGCACATGCTTCTTATGCATATACAGATGTTGCAGCCATCTACCC
>CAJUHG010000045.1 GCA_910586005.1 uncultured Lachnospiraceae bacterium
TTAAAAGAAGTAAAGAAATTTATGTTACAGAACATGTTTCCACAGAAAGGATAGCTTATGGCAGAATTAGAATCCGTATTAGAAAAGAGATTGATAGACCAGCTTTGTTGTGAGGAATCTCAATGGACTTACAGACCTGATATCAGGACAGAAGAGCAGCTATGGAATAATTTTAAATATATTCTGGAACAGAATAACAAGGCAAAACTGAATGACGTTCCCCTTAGTGATTCCGAGTTTGCAAAGGTTAAGAATGATTTATCTCATGCTTCGTTCTATGATGCTGGGAAATGGCTGGTTGGAGAAAATGGTAAGGTATATGTTCATGTCCAGCGCGGGAATGAAACATTACATCTTGTCGTAATGAATAATGAGCATGTAGCAGGTGGTTCAAGCGTATATGAAGTGATCAACCAATATCGGGCTTTTAAGTCAGAGGAGGTTGAAGGAGACAGAAATAGGCGTTTCGATGTAACACTCCTAATCAATGGGATTCCCTTGATTCATATCGAACTTAAAAATAAACAACATTCTTATATGGATGGCTATCATCAGATAAAAAAATATATTGCAGAAGGAAAGTTCCACGGTATTTTTTCCAATGTACAGATGTTTGTGATCAGCAATGCTGTGGATACCAAGTATTTTTCAGCAGCAAGAGATACTGAATTAAACAAAAAATTTATTACAGGATGGTTGGATAAGGAAAATTATCCTGTCTGTGATTACATGGAATTTGCCAAAGCAGTCCTTAAGATACCACAAGCGCATGAGATGGTGACTAGATATATGGTGCTTGACAATGAGAAAAAGAAACTTTTAATTCTGCGCCCCTATCAGATTCATGCAATCGAGGCAATGCGGAACGCTTCTAAGCATGGAAAATCTGGATTTATTTGGCATACCACAGGTTCTGGAAAGACAATGACTTCCTATAAAGCTACCAGAAATCTGCTGATGGACATTCCGTCCATCGAGAAAACCATATTTCTCATTGATAGAAAGGATTTGGATGAACAGACGAAAATGGCCTTTCAATCCTATGCAGATAATGATACGATTGATGTGGATGATACAGACTATGTGGATTCCCTGATAAACAAGATGTTAGATGACAACCGCCAGATGATCGTAACCACTCGGCAGAAAATGCAGATTATGGTGAACCGGCGTCTAAAGGAAGGAACTAAGCAATACGATAAAATAAAAGCGTTAAAGGTTGCTTTTGTTGTGGATGAATGCCATAGGGCTGTAACGCCTCAGACAAAAAGGGATCTTGAACGGTTCTTTGCCAACTCATTATGGTATGGTTTTACGGGGACACCTATCTTTGAGGAAAACAGTTATGAACAAAAAGGTGATTTGCCTCAGACCACAGAACAGCTCTATGGGGAGTGCTTGCACAGTTATACCATTAAAGAGGCAATCCATGATGAGGCAGTTTTGGGATTTATGGTAGAAAATCTTGGTGCAAAAAATTTAAGCGCTGAGGATGCCAAAAAAGGATATGAAACGGAAGCCCACATGCGGAAAGTTCTAAATGTTATCCTAAATCAGTCATATGATAAATTTGGTATGAAAAATGGTAGAGGAAGAACGTATGAGGCAATATTGACAACAAGTTCCATCGCAATGGCACAGAAGTATTACGATTTATTAAAGAAAGTGAAAGAAGGGAACGATGATCTAAAAATCAACGATAACATACATAGAGCCCTGCCGGATTTCCCCAAGTTTGCCATCACCTATTCCTTGTCAGAAAATGAAGAAGCCTCTACGGTTAATCAAGATAAAATGAAACAATCGTTAAAAGATTACAATGAAATGTTTGGAACCAACTATAAGATAGAAACAATCAATACTTATAACAGCAATCTCAATGAACGGTTGGCAAGGAAAGAGAAGAAATACATGGATCGCAGTCAGCAGCTTGACCTAGTTATTGTAGTTGATAGGCTTTTAACTGGATTTGATGCACCATGCCTTTCTATTTTGTTTATGGACAGGCAGCCAATGAGTCCACAGAATCTTATCCAGGCATTTTCCCGTACCAATCGATTATTTGATCCCAAGAAACAGTATGGACACATTGTAACATTCCAGTCTCCAAAGGAATATAAAGAAGCAATCAATGAAGCGCTTAGACTATATTCGCGCGGAGGCGACGGGAATCCAATTGCAGAAGATTGGGAGGATGTAAAAACATCTTTTTCTATCTCCCTTCAAACAATCCGCAATTTGGCACAGACACCCGAAGAAATTGCAAGTCTGTCACGAAAACAAAAAAAGACATTTATCCATCTTTTCAGGGCTTTGGATCACGATTTTGCACATCTCAAATCATTTTCTGTATATGAACCGCAGATACTTGACAAGTTTGGATTTTCGGAAAGCGAATATGAAACGTATGCGGCAATGTATAAAAACGTGATGGAAGAGCTGAAAAAGCCAGACGATAGTTCGGAGCAGGAAGAAGAACTTGTATGGGATGATTATGATTTAGTGGCTTATAGTAAACTAAGGATTGATTTTGAGTATATTGTAGAATTACTGCAGGGGTTTGTAGAATCCTTAGATCAGTCAGAAAATGATTTTGACGAGGCAGAATTTGAAATCAGGATAAGAACCTTCAGGGAGATGATCGCAGAATTTGCAAATGACAATCCCAAACTAAGTGTATTGCTTACACAGGTTGTGGATGATATTGAAAAAGACAAAGAAAAATTTTTAGGACAGGATATTTCTGTGATGCTCAACCAGATGCGTTACACTGTGATGGATGCTGAAATTAAGAAATTTGCTGAGAAATGGTATCTGAATTTTGAAGATGTCAAGTATGAAGTTTTTCATTTCAGGGATGGTGCACTTGCAAATGAAAATAAATTAAAGGACAGTATAGATTATGCTGCCTATCAGGAAGAACAGGAAGATGCCTTGACTAAATTCAAATTTAGAAAACAGATGATTGAGGAGTTTAAAACTGTGCTGATGCCAGAAATTTCCCCGTTGATGTAGAGCCTGATTTCTTTCATGATGCCGTTGAAAAATTTATTTTTTCCTTAAGGAAACACAATATACAGATTTCTATTAATTAAAATTCCTATATATTATAGTTCTGTTGGAATAATTTAGACTTTTTCAGTGACTTCCCTTTCCTTCCCTTTCATTTCACGGGCATCCAGACATCTACCTCGACATCTGCCCTCCATAAAAAGCATCACATAAGTAAAACACAATTATCCAGATTACACCACAACGAAGAAGTAAATACTTGTACTATTGGCTGCATTTGTAATATTTTAGAACATGACATTTGTGATATTATGGAACATATTCCATACGATAACTTTTTTAGCTTTTAAGGTTCCGAATATGGAACCTTATTGCCTACTTTTTTTCTTGAGATAATAGAAAAAAGTAAAGAGGGGCCAATATGATTAAATATGATAAGCTGTGGGAAACAGCAGAAAAAAAGGGAATAACGAAATCCATGCTGACTAAAAAATATAATGTGAGCAAGGCTCAACTTTACCGTTTAAGATATAATCAACCTGTAAGTACCAATACGCTTGACCGCCTTTGTAATATTTTAAATTGTGACATTTGCGATATTATGGAGCATATACCAGACAATAATTTTTTCTAAACGGTAAATTTCTTGATTAAAATTATGAATAAGTAAATTAGCGTTCTTTGGCTTATTCATCTTAACTACTATAATGTAAAATGAACAGCTATAAACAATGGTGTGTGCACTGTTTATTTCGCCATTGTTTATGGCTTTCTGTTTTGCTGTCTGTATTAATAAAGAATAATAGATTATGCATGTCTGTTTCTATTATATTATTACTCCATCAGATAAATATCAATATTTTTACTTGCCTAAATTTCCATCTGCTATGTTACATCCGAGAAAACGGGGGCAAATCCTTATTAATCGTTGTGGCACTCGCTATCATTCATTTTTCCGCCTTACTAATAAAAATTATTTTGTGTAAAATTCGATATTTAACCACTGGAGTAATACTTCTATAATACAGGAAACAACTTGCCTGTATTCTTTCCATTTTTTATTATGGAAGGGAGCAAAGAGAATATCGCTAGAAAAATAAACTGGTTTTATGGTTAAAACGTCCAATGGGCTTCGGTTCATATGGATGTTTTTTTATTTTATAGGAAATACCTTGTCACGTGAAAGCACGAAAGTGTGTTTCTTATAAAAGAAAATAATATGCACACTTGCGCAATACGTATAAAATTTTTCCACCTATGTGGTTGGATGCTCCTTGGAGCACCCAATCTGTTTTTACATTCGTAAAATCCGCACTAATGTGCTCTTGCGTCTGCTAACGCATCTGCATTTTGCTCATTTAAGAATGGGTTGCGAATCCAATATCCTGCCTGTATTGCAATAAATTGTATACAAACAAACCATTGGACTGCAACTGAACAGGTGAAAATTTTTTAAAATTTTTTCTACCAGACCCCAACATTGGGCATTGCCCATACGGGATAGGAGTGAAAGGGAAAAGAGCCTTCACTCTAATCCAGATGAAAGGGAAGGAGGTGAACTCTATGAAGCAACCTTCTTCCTTAGATGAGCTGACTGTTAGACATCAGTTTGACCGTAAATGTAAAATGGCTTTAAAAGGTGAATTGGTAGACTATATAAGGCATATGGATTATCTCAATAAACATGAAGTGATTCTTTCTGAACTTACAGAAAGAGAAATGGATGAAATCTTCATCACGGATGATTATGATGTGGAATCTTTTCATTTCCATGCATTAGGTTATGACATCAAACTAAAAAATGTATTACTTGCAGAAGCATTATCAACATTAACTGAAAGAAAACGTGATGTAATTATGCTGTCATATTTTCAGGGTATGAGTGATGCAGACATTGCAAGAAAACTAAACTTGGACAGGAGTACTGTAAATGAGCATAAAAAACGCTCTCTGAAACTGTTAAAACAAATGATGGAGGAACGTAGCAATGAAAACAAAAAGAAAAAAAGATGAAGATGCAAAATTGCTGCCTTTTTGTGTCATTCAGGCAGCTACAAAAGGAGACATTCTGGCAATACATAAGGTTTTAAATCACTATGAAGGATATATTAAAAGTTTATCTGTGCGAAAAATGAAGGATAAATTCGGAAATGTCCATTACTGTGTAGACGAAACCTTGAAACAACGTTTACAGACCAAACTTCTCATGACCATATTAAATTTTGAATTAATCCATTAAAAGAAGAAATAGGCAGATATTTCCCTTTCTGTCAATTTAAAATGAATTTAGATGTACCTTGTTATGAAAATAAAGCTCATAGCCAAGAATTGAACCTTGACAACAAATATTTTCAACAATCATGGAAGATAAAACAGTAGTGAAACTAGTATACTATTTTTATTGCAGGCTGTGATACCCCTCCATAATACGTTGAAAATTTCATATTGAGAATCCTGCAGGACATATGAGACAGTGGAGCTATTTAACAAATACGCCATGACTATCTGTATCTGAACTTTGCGACATTATGTCGCAAAGTGATGGGTATTGGAAACGATGGAATGTTATTTTGAACATTGAAGTAAAGATACGAGCGATAACTATTTGATTAAAAGCAAGGAGATAGGAACTTTGCGGCGATGATGCTGTTTCTGACAATGACGCCCAATAAAGCGGGGCACGCTGTACTTTAGGAGATAAACTACTCTGGTCTGAAAAGATGGTGAGATTCCTACGGAAAACCTGCCACTGGCAGCTTTTCCGCACGCTATGGCCTATGGCGCTGTTTCCTGACAGCCACCTGCAGGATTTGTTTTGTGATGAATACCGGACAAGCAACAGAAAATATATTATTGTAAGAAAACATAGAGGAAAATTAAGATGGACAACACATACTTAAAGGAATTAGCAAATGTGGATATTCAATCAATTCAACGAAATTCTTTAGTGGATATTAAAGACGTAAAGGTTGACACCTCCTTAGAACGAGCAGAACGGCTTTTCGATTTTCTGACCCAAATAAAAAATCCTTATTGTTTTGTATGTGATGGAGTAATCGTAAAGATTCGCTTTGCAGATACAGAGGATACTTTAGAAGAAAAATTAAACGAATATTTTTTATCCTTATAAATAATGGGTAAAAACGCATAACCAAGAGCACCCCATCATACCCTCTAGGGCACGCGTGCCATTCGGCATGTCATAAGGTATGAAGTATGAATGAGCAGCCTTGTAAAATAGTGGACTAATTAGTTACGATGTGTTATACTGTAACTGGACTAAATAAAGCCCCAATAGTTTATAAGGTTAAAACTATTGAGGTGATGATATGAGTACAAATCTAAATAATATCTACATAGCTGATGCCTATTACCGACTTTCGAGAGAAGATGGGGATAAGGCTGAAAGTGACAGTATTGTAAATCAAAAAGCTCTTGTAAAAGAGTTTCTTAAAGTGCATCCCGATATTCATATTCATGAGGAAAAAGTAGATGACGGCTATACAGGCGTCAATTTTGAACGCCCTGCTTTTCAAGCTATGCTGGAAGATATAAAGTCTGGCAAAGTAAATTGTGTAATTGTAAAAGATTTATCCAGATTTGGTAGAAACTATATTGAAGCAGGTCGGTACATTGAAAAAATATTTCCATACCTAGGGGTACGATTTATTGCTATCAATGATAACATTGATACAGCGTCTGGCTTGAACGCTTCAGAAGAAATACTGATTCCTTTTAAAAATTTGATTAACGACGCATATTGCAGAGATATTTCCATTAAGGTAAGAAGTCATTTGGATATAAAAAGAAAAAATGGACAATATATCGGCTCTTTTGCTCCCTACGGTTACAAGAAATCTCCAGAAAACAAAAATCAGCTAATCATTGACGAACCTGCGGCAGATATTGTAAGAAGAATATTTCAATGGAAAATCGAGGGCATGAGTGGTACAAGGATCGCTAACAAACTGAATGAATTGGGAATCCCTACACCCATTGAATACAAACATATGAATGGGGAAAAGCTGCAATGTTCTTTCCAAAAAAAGGCTGATGCAAAATGGATGGCCAATGGGGTGAATCGGATTTTACGAAATGAAATTTATACGGGGGTTCTCCTGCAGGGAAAAACTTACTCTCCAAATTATAAGGTAAGAAAGCGGATAAAAAAAGACGAAAAGGATTGGATACGATGCGAGGATAGCCATGAGGCTATCATTTCAAAAGAAGATTTCCAATTAGTGAAAGATTGTTTTCAAACGGATACCAGAGTAGCTCCAGATGAACAGTCGTTGTATCTTTTTTCAGGGATTGTAAAATGTGGATGGTGTGGTGGGAATATGACCAGAAAAACCATACCTATAAATGGGAAAAAATACATTTATCTGGTGTGTATAGAAAATAAAAATAAAAATGGATGCAAAAATAATAAAACCATTTCGTTAGAAAAGTTTGAAAAAATCATATTAAAAATTATCAATCTTCATATAGAGAACGTATTTGAACTGGATCAAATGATGAAAACTATGAAAAGAATCCCTTATAATAGTTATCTTTCAGAGAAATTACAAAATGCCATTCAAGAAAAAGAAACGCAGATTGATAAAAAACGGCAATATATACATGATGTATATGAGGATTACAAAGAAGGAATTGTAAACAAAGAAGAATATTTAGAATTAAAAGAGGCTTTCCGTTCAGGAATAAATACTTTAGAAAGTGAGATTTCTGCGCTAAACGAAGAAATCAGGAAGCTATCAGTAGAAAAAGCAGATAGGATACAATGGATAGAACAGTTCATCCACTGTCGGGGATTTCAGGAACTCTCCAGAGAACTTCTTTTAAGGCTGGTAGAGGAAATCCGAATTTTTGATAAAGATAGGATTGAAGTCATTTTTAAATTTCAGGAAGAATATGAGGATTTACGAAATTTTACCTTATAAAAGACCAAATGACTATAATGGGATACCCTGTGGCTATACAATGACAAATGACATTGATCCATCGGAAAATATATGACATATAAAATGCTCTAAATAGAGGAATAAATAAATTTACACAGAGGGAGGAACTGCGAATGGCACGAAAAAGCAGAAAAAATTTTAATGCAATTACAGAAAAGACTTCCGATTCTGTTGCTCCTAAGTATCTAACCGGAATCTACGCACGACTATCTGTCGAAGATAATGGATATCAAACAAAGGATTCTATTGAGAACCAGATTGCATTTCTGAAAGAATTTACAGAGAAGAAAGCGGAGGAATTTGAGCTAATAAAAATATATATAGATAATGGAACAACTGGTACGAATTTTGAACGCGAAAATTGGAATATCCTATTAGATGATATAAAAAATGGGGTTATTAACTGTATTATTGTAAAGGATTTTTCACGCATAGGTAGAAACTATATTGAGGTTGGAAATTATCTTGAAAAAATATTTCCTTTTCTTGATGTGAGAGTGGTGTCTATCAATGACAATTTTGACAGCAAGAACCAATCCTTTCAGAGTGATATGCTTATGAACTCACTGATAAATATTGTAAATGAATATTATGCAAGAGATATATCAAAAAAAATCACACAAGCAAAAAGGACAATGCAAAAAAAAGGAGAATTTGTCAGTGGTGTACTTCCGTATGGTTATAAAAAATCTGAAATTGATCGTAAAAAACTAGACATTGATCCCGAATGCGCAGATATTGTCCAAAAAATATTTTTCTGGCGTGTCAATGGGAAGGGATGTGGACAGATTGCAAAATATCTCAATGAATTAGCGCTGCCTTCCCCTGGACATTATCGTTATATAAATGGATATAATGCCTTTAAACGTAGCCAGAATACAAAATGGAAATCGAAACACATAGCTGGAATTTTGACAAACCCTGTTTATCTTGGTCATATGATTCAAGGCAAAACCAGACGCAGTTATTTTGAACAAAACGGAAAATTACGATTTTTGCCAAAAGAGGATTGGATTATTGTAGAAAACACCCATCAAGCCCTTATCACACAGGAACAATTTGATATAGTAGCAAAAATGGCAAAAATCAGCAGCCAAAGACATCTAGAACAGATGGAGATTCACTCAGACATTCCACATAGAGAAAATCCACTACGGAAAAAAATCTATTGCGGTCAATGCGGCAGATTGCTAACCAGAAGAAGCAGGGTGAAAAATGGCATAAGGGACTATTCTTATTTCTGCAATTCCCCTTCTGTAAAAATAAATGCTTCCTGCACAAATACACATATCCATGAAACTCCTTTCATGGAAGCTGTAATGAAATCAGTTGATTGGCAGCTATGTTTATTAGGCGTATGCCAAAATCAATGGAACCCTCCTAATTCTAATATAGGTTTTAAGAATAATAGCTTTTCTATTTTAACTGAGAAACAAGAACTTGAAGAAAGAATCTCATTTCTTAAAAAGAAAAAGCAGGAACTTTATACAGATATGAAAGATGGGAGATTATCTTTAGATGATTTTGGTATAAAACGGAAAGACCTGACAAACGAACAGCAGAAATATGAGAAAATTCTAAATCAGATACGAGATAATGAAAAAATAGGCAAGGAAATTGCAGATTTTGTTGATAAATACCGCCAAGAAGTGTTGAAAATAAAGGATGATAATCTACCAATAACTCTATTAGAGCATCTGATTGAAAAAATTATTATAGTATCGCCGGAAAGAATTGAAATTACCTATGCGTTTTCAGATTCTATAAAAAAATGGATTGAGAAGATGGATAGCAGGATGCCCATTCAGAAAGAAGGTACAGGAAATGTTTGAAAGATATGTTGCAAAGTATCTTCGTATATCAGACGATGATGAAGATATTGGTGGTAACAAGTTGGAAAGTGACAGCATTGTAAATCAAAGAAAAGTACTGGAATATTACATAGAACATCACCCAGAATTATCAAAATATCCTGTCATGGAATTTTTAGATGATGGATTTTCTGGAGTAAATTTTCATCGCCCAGGTGTTCAAAGATTATTAAAAGAAGTGAAAGAAAACAGGATAGCTTGTATTGTTGTAAAGGATTTATCCCGATTTGGAAGAAATTATATTGAGGTAGGAGATTATATGGAGCAAGTTTTCCCATTTATGGGAGTCCGTTTTATCTCTGTATCAGACAACTATGACAGTTTCCAGAAGCCTGTTGGCATAGAAATTGGATTTAAAAATCTGATTCACGATTTATACAGCAGGGACTTATCCAGAAAAGTAAAGTCTGTAAAACATCTCCATCAGGAACGGGGATATTACAGTGGCGGAGATGTGCCATATGGCTATCAAAGGAACAAAGGAAAAGAGACAACTTATTATCCTGATCTGCAAGCCGCACAGGTAGTCAAAAAAATTTTTTTGCTTGCTGCGGAAGGAATACCTCCATCTAAAATAGCAGAAACATTAAGCAATGAATCTATTCCAACACCTGGAGCATACAAAAATCGGTCTATAAATGAAAATTATAAATTAAAAAACCAAAAAAGCAATTTATGGACACCAACACAAGTTCGACAAATTATACAGAATGAGGTCTATATTGGAACTTATGTCTGCCATAAAATTACATCGGTAAAGCCAAGAGAAATGAAACGGAATGACACATCAGAATATATGAAATTTGAAGATGACCATGAACCATTAGTTGAAAAAGCATTGTTTCAGGCAGCGCAGAGTGCCATACAGATGCGTGGAAAACGAGGGCGATATAAAAAAGAAGATAATCCTCATGCACTAAAAGGCAAGGTGAAATGTGGCCGTTGCGGATATGGCATGATACGCAGTGGAAAACGTATCAGTATTTATTCCTGCTATATGGGAGAGGCTTGCGGATCACATATGAAGATACTGACAAGCGTATTAGAAAAATGTGTCTTGGATATATTAAAAAAACTAATAGAAGCAAGCTCAGAAAAACAAAAAAATTTACAAGGCGCGCAAAAGCAAATTGTTTCAGAACTTTCCAAAATCAAGGCAGAAACGCGGATACTGGAAATGAAGACAGGGTATTGTAAAACAAGACGATTAAATTTGTACCATCAATGGAAAGAGGGAAACATAAGAAAGGAAGAATATCTCACACAGAAGGAAGCATTATCAGAACAGGAAGCAGAGTGTGGGTGGAAATTGGATATTTTGAATCGAAAGCTAAGTGATACATTATTAGGTCAGTCTAATACGATACCAGGGTTAGATGGTGAAAGTTTTCTGGAAAATCTAATTCTGACAAAAGAACTTGCTGATGCTCTGATAGAGCGAATAGACGTATATGAAGCTGACAGAATAGAAGTAACATGGAAATTCCGAGATATAATATGCGACAGCCCCATAATACCATGTTAATCCATAAATCTAAAAAAGTTTAAGAAATTATTGGTCTTATATTGACATAAGCCAATTTTAGAGATCTTTATCAGATAACATCACAGAAACACTAAAAATTCAAAAAACAATATAAATATGTTTATAGAAACCTATAATTAATTAAAAATGTATTAAATAGAATAAAAATGCTTTAAATCTGATGCACAAATGGTATAATAGATAAAAACCGAAAAGGAGAAACTGGTAATGGAATTAAAAGCGGAAGATGTGTTTAGACCAGGAGCATTTCCAGAGTATACCTATATATCACGTAAATCTACAATTTCAGATTTATCCTATGAGTTTCGTTTAATGCAGGCGATAAAGGTGTCAGGGTTTCTGACTTCTTTGGTGGGTCCTTCTAAGATGGGAAAAACAATTCTGTGCGAAAAAGTAATAGGTTTTGAAAATATTGTGGAAGTCTCAGGAGCAGACTTTAATCTGGAGGCAGATTTTTGGAAAGTAGTAGCTGCTAAAGTAGGTTTGGCTTATGAGGGACAGTTTTCTTCAGAAAAAATGATTGCTGATACCAAAGACAAATACTCTAAAAAAGAGACATATTCTTTGACAAAAGATAAAATTATAGAATATTACAAAAACGAAAATTTGATTCTGGTCATAGATGATTTTCATTATGCACCAGAAGGGAAGCGGATGCAGATTGCACAACAGCTTAAAGATGCAATCAGAAGAGGATTTAAGGCTATTGTTGTTTCTTTGCCACACAGAGCGGATGAAGCAATCCGGCGGAATGCAGACCTTTCAGGACGATTAAGTATGATCAATATGGAATCATGGGCAGTAACTGATCTAAAGGAAATTGCAAAGGTAGGCTTTGAAAAGCTGGGAATACAGATTGAAGATGACGTTGCAGCACAGATAGCGGTAGAAAGTTTATCTTCTCCACAGTTAATGCAGTATATCTGTTTAAATATATGTACAATTTTGGAAATGTCTGGGGAAAATGACGGGTGTGTGAAGCCGGAAATTTTGAAAACAGCATATCAGTATACAACTGCAAATTTTGAATATGGAGATGTTGTATCCCTGATGAAGAAGGGACCAAATATGCGAGGAAAAAGCAGAAATCAGTTTCGGGCAGATAATGGGAAAGAATATGACCTTTATGAATTGATCGTAAAATCTATCGCAGAGAATCCACCTATTATGAAATTAGAATTTAAAAATGTCAAAGAGCGTATTTATTGTTTGATTGCAGATGATAGTAAAAAACCTACTCCGCAGGCTATTAAAGAAAGTCTAGCCAAGTTACAGGAATTACTAGATGGCAGGGAGGACATATTCAAAGTACTTGATTGGAAAGAGGGAATTTTGTATATTTTAGATCCTTTGTTTTTGTTTTATTTACGATGGGGAGGGAAGAACAGCAGAGATGTTTTATAATATTGGCAGTATGCAAGGAGCTATGGAACGGCTAGAAAATGCACAGGACAGTCAGACATTTCAATCTGCGATAAGTGTTTTACTGGATCATATGAAAAAAATAGGGATGGATTCCCAATATTTAATTGGTCTGGAAAAAAGAGCATATTATCTTCCAAACGAATATTCTGACAGAGATACAAGAGCAAAAATACTTGAAGCTAAAAAGCGAGTAATAGCGTATATTCATGAGATTATGAATGTGGATGAAAACAGTACACTTCTGCTGAAGGTGTTGGAAAACTTTTATCTTTTTCTGGAAAATCTTCTTGAAAGGATGCCTCATAAGAAAGGCGGTATTCAAAAAGAGAAGTTAGAAAATTTGCAGATAAAAAATGAGTATGATGTCCAGCATTTACTGTATGCATACTTGAAACCGCTTTATCCTATGGCAAGGGCAGAGGTGAATGAAGATACAGGATATGGTACAGTCAGGACAGATATTTTGCTTGATTCAGAAAATACTATTGAAATAAAATGTACGAGAAAAGGAATGATATTGAAGAAGCTGATTGAGGAAATAGAGGCAGATATGGTGCATTACAGTGCAAAAAACATTTATTTTTTCATATATGATAAAGAGAAATTACTTGAAAACCCTTATAATTTTAAGAAAACCTATGAAGAAAAGATGAAGGACAAGCAGATACATATTATTATCCATCAGCCTAAGATATTATAAAAATAATAAGTGTGGATGTGAAGCATTTTATAAAATTATGTAAAAAAATCTTTAGTCTTATATTGACATAAGCCAATGTATTTGGACTTGGATGGGCAGCTACTCCCGCTGGATTAAAAGCAATGGAAGAAATGGGAAAATTAAACCAAGAAAGTAAAATAGCTAGCAAAGATATGTGTACATTTTTAATTCTCAATGTATCCTCTTTTCAATTAATACCTGTAAACATGATTGCTTATCGCAGTCAATATGGTTCAGCCAATCCTACAGCTATTTTAGGGCCTGCTATTATTGCTACCCTTTTTTCAACCTTAGCTGGTATATTTTTTGCTAAAATCATGTACTTAGTACCAGATAAATCACCATCTTCTACATATAAAAATAAAAAAGGAGGCCTCTTTCCTTGAAAATTCTCCTATTTTTATCAGATGCTATCATTCCTCTATTAATATTTTCTATTGTGGGATATGGAATTTTAAGTCATCACAATGTATATGATGATTTTATTAAGGGGGCAAAAGATGGTTTCCAAACAGTAATCGGCATTATGCCTACCCTAATTGGGCTTATGGTAGGAGTTGGAATTTTACGTGCATCAGGATTTTTAGATATGCTATCTTCTATTGTTGGTATTTTTACAGAACCACTTCATTTTCCTGCTGCACTTGTTCCAGTCTCCATTATAAAAATGTTTTCTTCTTCTGCGGCCACAGGATTGGTATTAGATATTTTTAAAGAATATGGTCCTGATTCTTATTATGGAACCATAACTTCTATTATGATGAGTTGTACAGAAACTATTTTTTACACTATGAGCATTTATTTTATGACTGCCAAAGTACAAAAAACACGCTATACCTTAACAGGAGCCTTATTTGCCACTCTAGTTGGTACCATAGCAAGTGTAATCCTTGCACAACTTATGTAAGAATCAGGGTGCCAAAAAATCCAAATTTCCTCTAGAGGATAATTTTAATCTTTTCGCACCCTGATTTTCAATTACTATGTATTCTTACTTTCCCAATTTTTTTAAATATTTTTTTGTTTCTGCTACCACTACACCATTCAGAGCAATAACAGCAATTAGATTAGGAATTGCCATCAATCCATTAAAAATATCTGCAATAGTCCATACTGCTGAAACAGTCATAAAAGGTCCAATAAAGACACAGAGAATATACAACCAACGATATCCTTTTACTATTTTTTGATTACCATTTGTGAGATATTCCAAACATTTCTCACTATAATAATCCCATCCTAAAATTGTAGTAAATGCAAAACATACCAAACATACCATAAGGATAAAAGAAGAAACAGCCGGTTCAAAAGGAAGTCCTATCTGAAATGCTCTTGTTGTTACATCCACTCCATCTAGTCCAATATTCCAAGTGCCTGTAATGACAATTGTAAGTCCTGTCATAGTACAAATAATTACAGTATCAATCACAGTACCTAACATAGAAACCAACCCCTGTGCTGCTGGTTCATCTGTCTGTACTGCCGCTGCTGCAATAGGAGCGCTTCCCAAACCAGCTTCATTAGAAAAAATCCCTCTAGCAACACCTTTTTGCATAGCAACCAGCATAGCACCCATTGCACCTCCTGCTGCTGCTCTCAAACCAAATGCACTTTGAACAATCGTCACAAATGCTGCTGGAATTTCTGTAATATGAAATACTAAAATTAAGAGGGCTGCTGTAATATAAGTGGCAGCCATAAAAGGAACTAGCACTTGTGCCACTCCAGAAATTCTCTGAAGACCACCAATCAAAACAAGCGCAACACAGATTGTCAAAATCACACCTGCAATAATAACGGACCAAGAATAATCTCTCCCAAACAATTCTATTGTATTCTGATTCTCAGGGTCAAAGAAACTATTTACCGCACTTGTAATACCATTAATTTGAGTGAAAGTTCCAATTCCTAGAAGCCCTACTCCTACACCAAAAAAAGCAAAAATCTTTCCAAGCCATCTCCAATTTTTTCCCATTCCACGCTCAATATAGTAAAATGGTCCTCCTACAATATGTCCATCTTCTGCAACCACACGATATTTAATTGCCAAAAGACATTCAGAATATTTTGTGACAGTGCCAACAATTGCAGCAACTACCATCCAAAACAATGCCCCTGGACCTCCTGCTACCAAAGCAGTAGCAACACCTACAATATTTCCAGTTCCAATAGTAGCTGACAATGCTGTACAAAGTGCACCAAAGCCTGATACCTCTCCTTCTTCTCCTGTCCTATCATTGGATAATAAATTTTGAATTGCCAATGGCAAATACTGAATCTGAAGACCTTTTAAACGAATTGTTAAAAAAATTCCTACAGATAAAATTAGCAAGATCAATGGAACTCCCCACACTAAGTCGTCAACTGATTTTAAAAAAACATTAAATTTCATAATATTTCTCACCCTTTCCCTTTATATAAGATAATTATTTTGTAAGTATAAACTATTTATACTGATTAAAATAGGTATAACTCTCTTTTTACTTAATTCAAATATCTGCCAATCTGAGGCATCCAATCTCCAATAAAGATTTCTCCTTTTAGCACTCCTTCTAAAATAGGTGTAAAAAATTTTACCAACAATTTTATTACTTGGTCCCATTGAGGATATATAACTCTTTCACATCTACTCTGACTTTTCCACCTTTTTTTCATAAGTCTATTATTTTCTAAATTCTTTATGATATCTAGTCTTTGATCTATAGAAGAAATTGTTTGCACTAAAAGAAGAGATTCAAAAATTTGTGATACTTTTCTTCCCTCTACCACCTCTTTTATAATAATATCATATATCTCCTTGTACCAAGATACGTTGTCTATCTGTTCTAAATTACTAATAATTTCATAAAAACCTCGAGAGAGGTACTCTTCTTTGCTAAATATATAATAAAATACCTCTTCTTTACCAGAAAATACTGTTTTCAAAGACTTTTTTTCATAAGAACAAACTTTCCCTATATATGGAGTAATAGTAATTTCAAAAGAAATTTGCATAGATTCTTTCCATATTTTTAAAGGAATTCTTGGATATTTTATCTTATCTCTATATAGTCTTTCTTTTTGAAGAACAATTCTTAAATTTTCTTCTTTCTTGATATTTTGTATATTTTCTCTTTCATAATTTTTAGAAAATTCTAAGGAAAACAATTCCTTTAATATTTTTATGGTATCTTCTAACCCTTCCTCTGAAGAAAAAAACTCTAAATGATTGATAACATGTTTTTGATACCACTCTTCATTTAAAATATTATCCTTTCTAAGAAAAAGTCTATTCCCTATAGAAGAGACACCAATCTTACTTATTATTATTTCTGCTCCAAACCGTGCCATCTGATTTATTTCTGCTATTTGTTTTAAATTCTTTTCTTTTTCCATTCTTTCTCATTCCCATAGAAAAAGCGGACAAGTCCGCTTTCACTTCCTATCTCTACCATAATTTTCTAAAAAGTGATATTTTTATTATATTCTTATCCCTTTTTACTGTCAATTATCAACTCTCTAAGACCCTTTCATAGTTTATCCTATATCTTATAGATTCATTACTCCTATTTTAGATGGTGTTCTTGAATCCAAATAGTAAAACGCTTTTCACTATTTTTAGCATTTTACATATGACAAGTAAAAATATATGATAAACAATTTAAATATTGTACTTTTTTTTATACATATGTTAAAATACATTTTAAAGCGATAAGAAGTTTTATATGCAAACTTTAAAAAATTACACAGAATGGAGGAAAGTATGAAACCACAAGAGAATAAAATGGGAGTTATGCCCATAGGAAAGTTATTAATCAGTATGTCTTTACCCATGATGATATCTATGTTAGTACAAGCCTTATATAACATTGTAGACAGTATTTTTGTTGCACAAGTAGGAGAATATGCCGTTCGTGCTATATCTCTTGCATTTCCAGCACAGACACTGATGATTGCCGTAGCAGTAGGTACAGGTGTAGGTATCAATGCCTTACTTTCAAAAACGCTAGGGCAAAAAGATTTTGACAAAGCGAATCATATAGCTGCTAATGGGATATTTATTGCAATCGTATGTTATATTTTAGCAGCATTGATTGGCGGATTTATCGCAGAACCTTTTATGAACAGTCAAACAGATGTAATAGAAGTAAGAAAATATGGAATCAGCTATCTTACTATTTGTTGTGTATGTTCTATTGGAATTTTTTTACAAATTACCTTTGAACGCTTACTACAATCTACAGGAAAAACCCTTTTTACAATGATTACACAGGGAGTGGGTGCATTAATCAATATTATCTTAGATCCCATTCTTATTTTTGGTTTATTTGGTGCACCAAGATTAGAAGCTGCCGGAGCCGCAATTGCCACTGTAACTGGGCAAATCGTTGCGGCCCTTTTAGCAATCTTTTTTAATCTTAAGTTTAATCCTGAAATCCATATAAAATTTCGTGGTTTTTCTCCAAATATTCACTTAATTGGACAAATTTATGCGGTCGGTGCCCCTTCTATTATTGTACAGGCAATTGGTTCTGTAATGACATATGGAATGAATCTCATTTTATCTTCTTTTGGCATTGCACAAACTGTATTTGGATTATACTTTAAATTACAAAGTTTTATTTTTATGCCAATTTTTGGTTTAAATAACGGAATGGTACCAATTATTGCTTATAATTATGGTGCAGGTCATCGAGACCGTGTGATTCAAACTTTAAAATCTGCAATTTACTATGCTGTTATTATTATGTTAGTAGGATTAGTTATTATGGAAGTTTTTCCTGCACAACTTTTAAGTATGTTTAATGCAAAAGAAGAACTTCTAGCAATAGGAATCCCCGCACTTCGTACCATATGTCTTAGTTTTATATTTGCAGGTTATTGTATTGTAGTGGGAAGTGCTTTTCAAGCCTTGGGAAATGGTATTTATAGTATGATTGTCTCCATAGCAAGACAATTAATCGTTTTACTTCCTGTTGCATATTTGCTCTCTTTAACCAAAAATGTTGCTAATATCTGGTGGGCATTTCCTATTGCAGAACTTATGTCAGTTGCAATGAGTAGCTATTTCTTATGGAGAATTAACAAAGAAGTGATATCTAAAATCAAATAATAAAACGTATGCTTTGCGAACTTTCTATTGTCATAAATAAATTCCCTGCCTTTAAGATTTTCTTAAAGGCAGGGAATCTTCTACCTAAAATATAGTTTAAACGATTTATTACCTAATTTAAACGTTTTATTACCATTTCTTTTTTCTTTTATCTTTTATTTTTATATCTTTAAAATCTAATCTTCGCTTTCTTCTACAAGATAACTTATATTTTATTAAATAAAAATTATCCACAAAATGATAAATTCCAAATCCAACACCTATCAATAGAATTATTCCTATGATTCCTAATATAATATATTTGATATCAATTGTTACTATTTTTTCTTCTACCACATCTTCCTTCATCTCTTCTTTTTTTTCCTTAAATGAAAATTCTGTTACTTTTGCCCCTGTAACTTCAATATCTGTTCCTCCAACAATACGATCTGCATAGGTATATTGTATCTTACCTATCACATCTTTTGAATCATTATTTTCTATTATCTCAGGTACTGCATCTGTAAATTCTATAGACTTTGGAAGAACTACGCAACCTTCTTTATTTAATCCCACAAAAGATTCTTCATTTTCAAAAATCTTAGTTTCTTTCATATCTTCATGATAGCTTTTTTCATTATCTGACACATTCCATAATTGAAAATTTTCAAAACAATAATCAAAAAGTATTCTAGTATCTAAATAATGATTTGGAGATTGTTCTTGCATTACAACACAAATTAATGTCATCCCATCTTTCTCTGCAAACGTAACCAATGTACTTCCAGCTACACTTGTATAGCCTGTCTTTCCACCAATACAATAATCATATACATATTGGCTATCTCCCTTATAAGGATGTAACATTTTATGATGATTTACTAAATAGGTATTCTCCTTATGTTTATTAGTTGGAGGAATGGTATACTTTTTAGTATTGACAATCATACGAAACAAATCATTTTTTAAGGCCTCACTAGATATCAGTGCTATATCATAAGTGCTTGTCCAATGCTCCTCATCTGGTAATCCATGAGGATTATTAAAATGAGTATCTTTACACCCCAATTCCTTTGCCTTGTCATTCATCATTTTTATAAAATCTTCATAATCTTTTCCTGTATGTTCTGCAATAGCATAGGCACATTCATTGGCTGATTCTAACATTAGACCATAGAGACTCTCTTCCATAGTCATAACTTCGCCTACATCTCTAGCAATACCAGAACCCTCTGTTTTATATACTGCATCCTTTGAAAATGTTACTTCTTCATCTAAATTACTATTTTCCAATGCCAAAAGAATTGTCATAATTTTTGTAATACTTGCAGGATATGATTGAAGATGAGCATTTTTCTCATACAAAACAGTTCCTGTAGATGCTTCCATAACAATAGCTGATTCCCCTGTAATTTGTGGTCCCTCTGGCCAATATTCTTCTGCTTGAACAGGAATATTATTAATCTGAAAAAGACATATTACTCCTATTACTAAATTTATCAATTTTTTTCTCATTCTCATAAAGATTTCTCCTTAAGTCCTATACGATCTTTCCTGCTTATATTTTACAAAATATTCCATTTATTTTACAATTCTATTACGTGCTTAGTATATCATATTAGAAACTGCAAAGCAACTTTGCCTTTGGGTAAATCAAATAAAGTCTATAAAACACTATAATAAAAAAAATATATATGTTAAAATATATAAAAAGATAACTAATTACTTTGGAGGAATTTATGAGATTGAGAAATATACCAGGTTCTAGAGAGGCTATCGCTAAAAATTGTTGGTGTATACAAGAACCAGAAAAATTAAAAGGAAAATGGTCAGCAGTTTTCCAAAATAATCATCCTATTCACATTGAAATTGGAATGGGAAAAGGAAAATTTCTAATGACTCTTGCAAAACAAAATCCTCAGATTAATTATATAGGAATAGAAAAATATTCTAGTGTTTTGTTAAGAGGTCTTCAAAAATTAGAAGAAGAACCTTTAGAAAACCTTCGTTTTATCCGAATGGAGGCAGAGATGATTTGCGATGTTTTTGATAAAGAAGAAGTGGATAAAATTTACTTAAATTTTTCTGACCCTTGGCCCAAAGATAGACATGCCAAACGTCGCTTAACCTCTTGTCAGTTTTTTTCTAGATACAATATTATTCTAAAAAAAGAAGGTACCATAGAATTTAAAACAGATAATGTAGATTTATTTAATTTTTCTTTAGAAGAAATAAAAAAATCTAATTGGCATTTAGATTCTTTTACCAGAGATTTGCACAAGGATTCCATAATGAAACAAGGAAATATTATGACAGAATATGAGGAACGTTTTTCCTCTATAGGAAATCCTATTTGTAAACTAATTGTATCAAGGAAAAATAACAAAGAAAAAATATTATAATAATTTTTCTTTACAATTTTTTTTAATAAAAGTATAATTAGTTTAACTAAAGGCAATATGAAAAGGAAAAGAAAATGAATCATAAAAAGTTAATTGCACCAATTATCATTACCATTTTTTTAGTAATACTTCTTATGTTTTACTTTTTTCTGTGTATGATGATACCCATCCCTATTCCACTAAAAATCATATTTCTTTTGGTACTGATAGCATTAATAGGTGTATCTGTTTACAATTTATGTGAAAGAATACAAGAAATAAGGAGTGGCGAAGAAGATGATCTTAGTAAATACTGATTATATTACTGGTAAAGAATTAGAAATGCTTGGTCTAGTAAAAGGAAGTACAATCCAGTCTAAAAATATTGGAAGAGATATTAGCCAAAGTTTTAAAACCATTGTAGGTGGTGAATTAAAGGCTTATAATGAAATGATGAATGAAGCAAGAGCACTTGCTACAAAACGAATGGTAGAAGAAGCAACATCTCTAGGTGCTGATGCCATTGTAAATATTCGCTATGCTTCTTCTGCAATTATGCAAGGAGCTGCAGAAGTAATTGCTTATGGCACAGCAGTAAAATTTATAAAATAAAGTGTGGTCACATAGTGACATTTTCGCCCACATGTTCATCTTTAGATGAGCATGTGGGCGATTTTATAAACAAAACAACTATAACATTGATACAAATGGAAGATGTCTTGAATCCTTTTTTATTCATGACAATAGAAAGTTCTCAAAGCATGCTTTCTATCATCTATTTTATTTCTACCACTTTTACAGGATTTTCTCCTTCTAAATAAGAGATGCGAATAATATCTCCTGTATTATATTTTATAATATCAAGCAAATCATTATTAGACAAATCTATATCAAAAATTTCTTTTTTTCCTTCTAATGCAAAGTAAATATGAGAGGTTCCTTCTATATTTACTGACATTATATTTTCAATTTTTCCAGAAATTGATTGACTTTCTTCATTGATTCCAGAAATAATTCCATTTGTTTTCAATAATTGACTATATGACTTCTCACATTCTTTGATGGAATCTCCAGTAGCTACCCACTGATACTTTTGAATATTCACCATAGCATACATTTTCACTAAACCAGCATCGTCTTTCAAAGCCATAAAATAAGTAGGCTCACCAGAAATATTCAAAAGTAATGGAAAAGTAGCTTGGTATCCAAGGTTCTGAACTTGGCCTTCCGCAGAAGACATAGCAGATATCTCAGTTGCACCTTCAATTTTATAAAAACGTGTCTCCATCGTTCTTTGATTCATCAATACAAATCCTACATTAGACTGGTCTCCACTAACACTAGTTACACCAGAATATACCCATACATCATCTTCTAATGCAATATAATTATATCCATTTGTAGTTTTTAAACAATCTTTTTGCCCAAGGACACTATTAAAAAATCCATGTTTCAACGTTCCATTATAATCATAAAGTTCCATTAACAATTCTGCTTGAAATACCTTATCTACCCACTGCGGAACATCTTCTATATTATAATTCTCACATTCTCCAGTTACAGCATTACAAATTACAACTTTTCCAATAGTAACTCCACCAAATAATCCAATGTTAAATTTTTTTACTGGACATATCCAAAAAGGTGTTCCCTCATCATCTATTTCAAAAAATATCTGTTCTGAAAAAATATAAGTAGGATAACGAAAACGAAGATGTCTATATATATTACGATTAAAATATTCAGATTTTGAATATTTAATACTTTCTTTTAATTTTACACATTCTGTATCCTGCGTAGCCATATCTATTTTTATATAAGCAGGGATTCCCTCTTTCTGGTTTGTCAACCATTTAATTGGGTTTGCATAAACAAGTGGTGATACACGTACTGGTTTGTTATTTACATTTATTTGACTGTAATCATTGGCTATTTCAAACTGAGAGACCATATCCACCATACTTCCCATTTTTCTATCTCCCAAAAGAGCGGCAGAATCTTTGTCTAAAATAGGAATTGTGTTGTAATCTACCTGCGAAATATCTTCTGTAAAATCTCGTTCTTCTACTTTCATCAATTGTTGATACTTTTTTGCATTGATAATAGGAGAAGAAAGGAAAGCTCCTATACCTAAAATCAAAAATAATATTGCTGTAACAGAAAAACCTATTTTTGTTATTCCAAACGATTTTATATCCATAAAAAAACCTATTTTTCTTTCAGATTTTCCACTTTCCTTCATAAATTTTTTTACAGCATATAATAATGTTAATACAATCACAGCACCTATTAGAAACCACCAAGTACCAATAGAATGAATATTAAAAGCTGGAATTGTAATATAATAATATACAAAAGCTGCTATTATTAATAAAATACCTATTAGTATCTTTTTTCCTACATTTTTCATATGTTTTCTCCTTTATCATTTACTTAGTGTTAAATATTATTTTCTAGTTATATTATTTCAGTTGTATTATTTAACTAGTACAATTTTACTCTTTTTTATAAATACTGTCAAGTTTATTTCCAAGCACGACTTCATACTCTGTAAGACTGCCCAGATTAACGAGCACACGCTGAACTCTTCAAGTGCGACAATGTTCCTCACTCTATCTGCACATAGATAAAAGCATTATAGAAGGAACAGTCTATAGTGCTTATTTGTAAGCACTATAGACTGTTCCTTCAAAATCTAACTTATACAATTCCTCATGATTCGATATAATTCCAAAATATTTTTAAAATTTTATTAAAAAATTTTAAAAAAGTTCTTGCAATTCCAAAACTTTTATTATATAATAACTTTTGTCTTAAGAATATAGCATTCGCGCTTCTAGCTCAGTTGGAAGAGCACCTGACTCTTAATCAGGGTGTCCAGGGTTCGAGC
>CAJUHG010000046.1 GCA_910586005.1 uncultured Lachnospiraceae bacterium
TTTTCTGTAAATCCAAAGCTGCTTGATAAGCAGTTTTGTAAGCCTTCCAGCTTGCTTCTGTGTAAAGTCCTTTGTTGCTATCTGCTACGGTGTAATCCTTGATTGCCTTTGCTAAGGTTGCTACCCAAGGTTTTGGCTGTTCTGCCTTTTTCAAACTTTGATGAGCTTTTTGTAAATCAGCAATTGCTTTCGTTACCTCTGCTTCTGTATAGCTGTTTGCAGCTTTCATATCTTTAACTGCTTTTAATGCTGCTGCATAGACTTTCCAGCTTTCTGCTGTATAATCTTTCTCACTACTATCTGCTACTGTGTAATCTTTGATTGCCTTTTCCAAAAGAGAATCTAATGTTACTAAACCTTTTAAAATATCATTCAAAGCTGCTGTACACTCATCCACTACATTTGGATCGTTTCCAGGATTTTTCAAAATAGCTTGAGCTTTTGCATAAGCATCATCAAATCCCTTCCAGCTCTCTGCTGTGTAATCTTTTGCCTGAAGTTTTCCTGCTTTTTCTACAGCTTCATTTAATTTTGTAGTATCTGGTACACCTGCTACTGCCTTGATACAAATATAATTGAGAATTGGATCTCCATCTTTATTTGTTCTATTTGGATTATGCACAAATAAATTCAATTCTCCATCTTTTACTGCTGTTCGATATGTTTTGGTAATCCATTTATTTTGAGTTAAAGCTAAACTAGTTTCTACTGTTTTTCCTTCTAATGTAATATTGACATTTCTAGTTGACCAAGGATTTCTAAATCCAACTGTTACTTCATAAGTATTCTTTAAAATGCCATCAAAATTATCCACAGCAGATGGAACCTCAAAAGCATAACGGAATCCAGTCTTTTCTTTATCAAAGGTAATATCCTCTGACATATGAATATAGGATAATCCAACATCATAAGAATCATCACCAGCTTTTACTACTTCAGAATTAGCATCTGAAGCTGCAAGTCCCCATACTGCTCCTGTTGTTGCATCAGCTCCATAAGATTGATCCATACTAGACTGTAACAATCCCATAATCTCTTTGGAAGGAATTTCAGATACATCTGGGGTACCACAATTTACAGTATAAAGTACATATTTATTTGCTTCTAATTTTTCCTTAGTAAGAACTACATTATAATTTCCTGTTTCATTCTTATTGTCACCTTCGCCACCTTGAGAGGAGGGCTCTAATGCTTTTACTGCTGCCTGTAAATTATGGAAAGCTTCTTTTAATGCTGCGGCATCTGCCTGTTGATTTTCAAAAACAGTTTTTGATTGTGGAAGAACACCCTGCAGTGCACTCCAGCTTGTTTCTGTATATAAAGTAGAAGTCAGCTTTTCTACCTTAGCAATCAAAGCTCCTAAATCCAAACGTAACTCCTCAGGAGTTTTTTCAGCAGGTTTTTTCTTTAGTCCCTTAATTGCATCTTGTAATGTTTTCTTTGCATTTTCAATCTGTGTCTTTTTAATAGTTGCTTGCTTTAACAGATTTTCTGCATCTGTCAAGGCTTTACTAAATACCTCTGTTGTCTCTGTTGTGTATAATTCTATATCAATCTTATTTGCTTCATCTAATACTGCTTGCAAACTAGCTTTATCTGCCTCAGAAGCAACTAATTGATCCAATGCACTTTGGAGTCCTGTTACTGCTGCATCCACACTTGCTTGTGTAGCATCTGACTTTAGCAACTGATTCATACCTTCTGTTACTGCTACATCCACTGCTGCTAAGGATTCTTCTAAATAATCTCCACGCTTTAGAGTTCCTGCCTGATTTAACAGAGATTTCAGCGCATCTTGTTCCAAAATATTTTGAATTCGAATCCAGCTCAATATAGGAGGATCTTCACTTTCTTTTTCTACTGATAAGGTAACCACTTGATCTTCTGTTAATTTCAAGGAGGTTGTTTCCTCTGCTGTCTGATCACTGTTAAACTTAAAGACACCCCAATCTACATTAGGAGTTGTAGAGGTTCCAAAATAAGCTCTTATATATGTAGGACGATGCTTAAGCCAATTCCACCAGTCATAGAATCCAAATGTTACAGAATAATTTCCTGTTGTCATAGGAAGTTTGTATTGAATTTTTGTATTCTCTAGATTATCTTTCTCACAATACCATCCATGTCCATTGGAACCAGAATCTGTCTTACCCTGTTGAGTATTTACAGATTCTGTATAACCCCAAGAACCTTCTGCATAAGCCTTGTCTGCCACTTCATTTTTAAGTCCGGCAGCAGCATTTAAAATTGCATACTGTGTAGAATCTACCCAGTTACAGTCAATAAAGTACTGTAAGTTTGCTAGTACAATCTGTACAGGTTGACTTACTGTATAGTCAGTTCCATCTACAGTACCTTCAACAGAAATTGTACTAAGGTTAGCACCTGTAAATTTTTCAGTATTTACTGTTTCCCAAGTTACTGTCTTTTCTACTTCGCTACCATCTACTGTCTTTGCCTTCACTGTTTTTGGAAGCTGTGGAATCACTCCATTTACCGTGTAAATCGTTTCTAGCTTTGGAATCTCAGAGATTACTTCCTCTCCATCCTGATAAGCAGAAATAAGAATATAGCTTATCATTGGACTTTCTTTAGTATTACTAGCTGATTTTACTGCTTTTACACTTAAAGTTCCGTCTGCCTCTAGAATTGTCTTATAGGTTCTAGTTACACCTGACAATGGCACCAGACCTTGTATCTTTGTCTCTCCATTGATAATAAGATCAGTAGCTCTTGTACTATTATTCCAAGGGTCTTTCATGGCAACTGTTACATTGTAGCTACCTGCTGGTAAATCAAATTGATATTCTATACCAGTTGGGCACTCACGAACGCTTTCCCAACGGTCTGAATCAGTGTAATATGCAGCAGTATTGTCTCCCACATATCCCCAATTTTTACCAGATACTGGATCCTCTCCATATTTCTGTTCTAACACACTATTATAACGGCCAAATTGTTCATCAGCAGCTAAACTATGTGGATTAGAAGTACCTACATCTACAAAATAAAGTAAATTGCCTTCTGGAGCTTCTGGCGTTCCAGAAACTACATTAGAACTTCCACCCAAAGTATCTTCTACTTGGATATAATAAGTGGTTCCATTGGTAAGTCCTTTTATCACTGCATTATTGGAATTAGCAGTAATTGTCTGGTCTAAATTTTCCTCACTCGTTCCATATTTTACAGTATAGCTTCCACTGCCATTTACTTCATCAAAACATACCATCAATGCGCCATCATAAGAAATAACTTTTCTTATAGTAGTAGCACTCATAGAAACCTTACCATGAATCAATCTGGCATGGCTCAAAGTTAAAGATGCATCTGTGGTAGTTTGTTCTGATGCCATAGTTACTGTTATGGTATGTTTGCCATTTGCAAGTTCACCTGTATCACACAAAATGGATTCTGGCATTTCTAATTCATCCTTTAAATCCACTTCTGTTGCTTCTCCATTATCTACAGCTACTAATACTTTTCCACCTGTAGGAGATTTTGTTCCCATCAAGATGGCATGTGTTCCTTCAAAGGTAAAAGTTGCAGATGCACCTGCTGTTGTAGTTGTTTGGTCATTCCAAGTTCCAGTATAAGTAAATTTATTCACATCTGATACATTTACATTTGCATCAGAAGGAGCTACTACATCTGCTTCTACAATCTGAGCATAATTATCCATATTTGCTTCAACATCAATTACATAAGTAGAAACAGAATTTTTTGGCAAGGTTACATCTAAGATACCATCTGTAATATCTAAAGTACCTTCTACTAATTCACAATTTTCTGTATTAGAAGTACGATAAAGTTCAACGGCTCCTCTATTGGCAAATGCAGATAAATCTACAGTTGTGTTCCGCTCATTTGAGAAGTTTTGTGCAACAATTACTAATTCTTTTCCATCTGGAGATAATGCTGCACACATATCAGAATCACCAATTTCAATCATGGTATAACCAGCTTTTAAATATTTACTATATTGCATCATAGTATAAAGCTGTTTGGTAACTACCCAATATCCTTCTTCTGGAACACCTTTTTTGGGAGTTCCATTGGTATTTACCAAATTGGTATGATACTCTGGCACTGGTCCATCAGATTCAAATACCGCATGAATCAATCCCCAGTTCTCATTATGTAACAAACATTCATATTCACTGTCTGCCACCAACCAAGCTACCCATGCAGAAGGCTGCATATATTTCAAGTCTGCCATAATTCCTTTACTCTGCCATTCGGTTTGAGCTTCTTCCATAGAATTATGGTCATGTGTTCCACCACCCTTGGTAATTTCAGACATCCATAAATCTTTATCATAGGATTGTGCTAACTTACGCAAGGTATTACGCTCATTGTCATCACCACTATAAGTATGAGCACCAATCGTAGTCATTGTATTCTTAGCTGCTGTAGTTAATTGTTTAAAGGTACTAATTGCCTTTCCTAAGGAAGTCTCATCTGTTCCAGTAATTTCAACATGTGATAAAGA
Source organism: uncultured Lachnospiraceae bacterium (assembly GCA_910586005.1). Lineage (GTDB taxonomy): Bacteria > Bacillota > Clostridia > Lachnospirales > Lachnospiraceae > Petralouisia. The sequence continues at coordinate 4,490 of CAJUHG010000046.1, forward strand.
ACCCTTAAACTCTTCTGCATCTAATGCATTCTTCATTGCTACTAGCATATTAGACTGTTCTGTTCCTGGTTTAAAAACACAACCTTCCTGCTTTGTACTTCCATTTGCCCAATAATTGGTATCAGGCTCATTCATAGGTTCAATAAAATCCACTTTCGTTCCAAATTTTTCACTTAAATTATTATCAATCCACTTTGCTGCTCTTGCCATATAAAGAGCAAAATTATCATATTGATCTGTTTTTAAGTTAGAAGATGCATTATCTCCACCAGTAGAACTTCCAGATTTTGTCATATAATAAGGTGGAGAATTAGAGAATACTTCATTGATAATATCATTCTCAGTGCCATTTTTCTCAGCGGTTTGTTTACGCCACCGATTTGCTGCTTCCAACATCCAAAGCTGTCCTGCATCATTCATATCTTCTGTTTTTTTACTATAAAACTTATCTGCATCAAAAGTTCCTTTTCCATCTGCTGTTCCAGTCATATCCACTGTCCAACCTGGCACAAGTCCCTCCACACGCTTAATGCTGGTATTTTCTTTGTCGCCACCACCTACATTGTAACGTACAATGTTTAGATTTAAATAGTCTGGAGAAAATGCTAACTCCGCAATTTCTTCTCGGTCTGGAGTTCCATTTCCATTAAAATCTTTGTCTCCCCAAGAACCAATAATATTGCCCCACCAACACATAGATGTTCCCCAACCATCTAAGGTCTGATAATGAATTTCTGGATTTACAGGAATTTCCCCTGCAACCACATTTGTTCCAGCAGCAGCTTTGACTGTTAATGCAGGTAATTCAGAAATAGCTGTATTTGCTATCATTACACCAGTCAGTACTCCTGCTAGAACTCGTTTGAGATGTTTCATCCTCGCTTTCATACTTTTTCCTCCCTTTCATGGGTTTATAATTACAGAAAATGGTGCACATTTGTTCTTTTTTTACACCATCTCTATATTAAGATTTTAGTTATCTAGCATACTTTTTTCAAGTGTTTTAGTAAAATTTTTATCCAACAAATAGTTTTTAGTAATAATAGATAAAAACAGAGTTCAAACTTTACAATTTGAACTCTGTTTCACAAAAAAATTTATGCAATTTGACGAACGTATTTTTAGACTTTATGGAAAATCTTACATTTCTTATTTCAGGAAATCCTTTCATTTTGAACGAGAAAATATTTTTACTGAACTATTATAAAACTAAAAAAATTCCATCTTATTTTCAATTACTCTATAATTTCTCCTAAAAAATAAGTTAATATTAAAAAATAGAAATTTTTCTATCAAACATTAAAAAGGATACACTGGTTTTACACTCTCACGAATATGTAACACACATGGTACAGATATTTTTAATGGAATGGCATTTTCTTCTTTGGTGACTCGTTCTAACAACCATACTGCATTTTTTACCATTTCTTCTATATTGATGCAAATACCAGAAAGGCTAGGCTGCGTTAAAGTTGCTAATACTGTATCATTATAACTTAAAATACTAAAATCTCCTGGAACTTGATGCCCCATAAGTTGAAGTGCACGCAACACTCCCATAGCAGTAGTTTCATTAAAGGCAAAAAAAGCAGTAACTTTTTTGTCTGTATCTTTTAATCCACTAAAATATTCTGCAAGTCTTTCTGCCACATCATTTTCTTGCCATATTGTATCAATTAATACCCCTTGTACTTCTTCTTCACAATGTTCAAGATAATCAGAAAAAAACCTTCGTCTAGATTCTAATGCTTGTCGCCCAGTGGAATCTGTAGAAAATTCAGGTCCCACAAAAGCAATCTTCTCATGTCCTTGTTCAATAAGATAATCCATTCCCTGACGAATTCCAACCTCATAATCTGGAACAACAGAACAGAACTCTTCTGGATATGGTGCAGAATCCAAAAAAACAATTTTAGATGTACACTTTCGCATCGCTGCAATCTGCTCTTCTCGAAACTGACCAATAGCTAAAATCCCATCCAACGCCTTAGGCACAACACTTCTGTAACATCCACTATTTATATCATATTGCATCATCACTGTTTCCATTCCATTGTTAAAACAACAGTTCTCAGCGTTCCCTTTTAAATATAAATAATATGGGTCTTTTCCAGCATCTTGCACACTGTTCATCTCTACAATACCAATTCGCCGATGATCTCCAAAACTTCTTTTGCTATTTCCATGTTTAGAAGAATAATCAATTTTTCCTGCAGCTTCCAAAATCATTTTGCGGGTACTATCTGTTACATTTAAGGTAGCATCCTCATTCAAGACTCTAGATATAGTTGCAATGGAATATCCAGTTATTTCTGATAATTCTCTTAAAGTAGCCATAATTTTAAACTCCGCTGTTTTCTTTTTTCCAATTACTCATAAAAGAATTTTCCATGCACAAATATAACAGGTGCTTACACACCTTCGTATGGCAGAACCCGTATAGGCAAACATGAAAATTCATTAAATAAAATCATATCATGATTTTTTCCTAATTACAAGATGAAACTTATTAGTTATGACTTTTCTAACAACAATTCAGTCCTATATCTATTACTACTATTATTTCTTCCCTTATAATGGGGATAATAGTAATAGATATAGGACTGAATTGTTGTTTATCATTCTCAAACAAAGCCAATAAATATAAATTAATTTTAAATTTAATAAAATGTTTTATCCTAAGAATATTATAACTCTTCTTGAATTTATTCTTTTACAAATACTTCTTTACCTAAACCACACCAAGGACAAACCCAATCTTCTGGTATATCCTCAAAGGCAGTTCCTGGAGCAATTCCATTCTCTGGATCTCCAACTTTTGGATCATACACATAACCACAAGGTTCACAAATATATCTATCCATTTTACATCCTCCTTTATACAACTAAAAGTATATCCTTGGATAAAAAAAATATACCTTAATATAAATATTCAATATATTATTTTATATTTTTATTATATACAAATAAAACTTTTTTATATTTTTCCATTTAACCTATTATTTAATAAATTATAAAAAATTTTCTTTCTAAATAATTTTATATTTAATTTAAAAATTAAATATAAAATTAATATATTTAAAAAGTTGTCTCTTCTAGGGCATTCCATGATGCTCATATAACCGTTTCACAAGGTATAGTTTCATATTAAAACTAATTTTCTTTTGTTTCATTACACTTTTTCATTAAAATTTCTGTTAAAGCATTACTGCTACTTGTATGACATCTAATTACATTTGCCTGAACTTTTTCTGCCTCTGTCAGAGCACAACGTACCATTTTATGAGAAACTGTATTAGTAAAAAGTACCACTAAATCTGGATTTCCAATTTTCTCTTTTAAATTACCTGACATCTGAGTAAACACTTTTGCTTTACATTTATATTCCTTACATATTTTCTTATATTGGTGAACCATTCTGTCATGTCCCCCAATAATTACCACACTCATACTACTACCTCCTACAATAATTTTCTCTTTCACTAATCTGTATACAATAGCTACTCCAATGCATTTATCTGGCTCCCGCCAAACCTTTCATTTTTAAAATTTTACTTTCTTTATTTGGACGAACTAACAAAAAAAGAAATCCTACTATTAAAAGAAATGCCACTATTGTGCCCCATCCAAAAGTGCCGACTGTAATCCAAGTGCCAATTTGATAAATACAAAATGCCACTACATAAGCTAATATACATTGATATCCTATTGCAAACCAGAACCATTTTTTATGATTCATTTCTCGTTTTATTGCACCCATAGCTGCAAAACATGGTGCACACAATAGATTAAATACCAAAAATGAATATGCTGCTACAGATGTCATAGTTCCCGCTAAACTTCCCCAGATTTCATTTCCATCTTCTGCTATTTCTGCAAATCCAAACAGAATACCAAAGGTGCTAACTACATTTTCTTTTGCGACTAATCCAGTAATAGTTGCAACTGCAGACTTCCAATTTCCCCATCCAAGAGGAATAAAAATCCATGCGAATAAGTTTCCAATAGCTGCTAAAATACTATATTCCATCTCTGTATCTTCTAACATGCAAAATTGCCCATCTATCCATCCAAAATAAGTGGTAAACCATATAAAAATAGTAGACAACAGAATAATGGTACCTGCCTTTTTGATAAAAGACCATCCGCGTTCCCACATACTTCTCAATACATTTTTAAGGGTTGGCATATGATATACAGGCAATTCCATAACAAAAGGTGCTGGTTCTCCTGCAAACATTTTTGTTTTCTTTAAGATAATTCCTGAACAGATAACTGCTGCAATCCCTATAAAAAATGCGCTCCAAGAAACCCACCAGACATTGCCAAAAAACGCTCCTGCAATTAATGCAATAATGGGTAACTTCGCTCCACAAGGGATAAAAGTCGTAGTTATAATTGTCATTTTGCGGTCTCTATCATTTTCAATCGTCCGAGATGCCATAATCCCTGGCACACCACAACCTGTTCCAATTAACATTGGAATAAAAGATTTTCCAGAAAGACCAAATTTTCGGAAAATACGATCCATAATAAATGCTACACGAGCCATATATCCACATGCCTCTAAAAATGCCAAGAAAATAAACAACACGAGCATCTGTGGAACAAAACCTAACACTGCGCCTACTCCTGCAACAATACCGTCTACAATCAATCCTTGTAACCAAGCTGCACAACCAATATTTTCTAATCCATTTGTAAATAGCTCTGGAATAGATGGAATGGTAATACTTTCTATTCCAAATAAATGCCATCCTTCCCCAAACATACTGTCATTTACCCAATCTGTTGCCCAACTTCCCACTGTTGTAACAGATATATAATATACAAGTGCCATTACAACTGCAAAAATAGGCAATGCTAACACACGATTTGTCACAATTTTATCAATTTTATCTGAAATGCTAATTTTTTCTTTCTGCTGTCTCGTGTAACACTCCTTAATAATAGAAGAAATATAACAATATCTTTCATTTGTAATAATACTTTCCGCATCATCATCCATTTCTTTTTCAACTGTAGTGATTTCTGATGTTACATCTGGCATATGTTTCATTTGCTGTAAAATTTTACTATCACCTTCAAACAATTTAATTGAAAAAAATCGTTTCTGTTCCTGAGGAATTTCAGGTCCAAGTTTATCTTCAATAGTAGCTAATGCACCTTCCACTTCTAATGAAAATTCATGTGCTACTTTTCTTATCTCTTTTTTCTGTGCAAGCTCCAAAGCTTTTTCTGCTGCTTCTTTCACTCCTAAACCTTTGAGTGCAGAAATCTCTACTACTGGACACCTTAATTTCTCACTTAATTTCTTACTATGTATCTGGTTTCCATTTTTAGTAACCACATCCATCATATTTACAGCCATTACCACAGGAATCCCTAATTCCATCAACTGTGTAGAAAGATATAGATTACGCTCAAGATTCGTTCCATCTACAATATTTAAAATAGCATCTGGTCGTTCTCCAATTAAATAATTTCTAGCAATCACTTCTTCTAACGTATATGGAGATAAAGAATAAATTCCTGGAAGGTCTATTATAACAACATCTTTATAACCTTTTAACTTTCCTTCTTTTTTTTCAACTGTAACACCCGGCCAATTTCCTACAAACTGATTGGAACCAGTTAGCACATTAAATAATGTTGTTTTTCCACAATTTGGATTTCCCGCTAATGCTATCTTTATTGACATTTTTAAACTCCTATCTGCCTTTTGGCTTTTTTATATTTTATGTTTGTTATATCTTACTAAAATTAGTAAAAACTAACCTATAACAAAAATTCTCTTATAGACTCAGTAAGATAATTTTCATCTTATAGCAAAATTCTTAAAAACTTAACAAACATTTTTTACTCTGCTTATATACTTATCATCTCTAGTCTTTTCCTAAAAATTTAGTAAAATTCCTTACTCTACTTCTATTATCTCTGCATCTACTTTTCTTAAAGATAATTCATATCCTCTTACCATTATTTCTACTGGGTCTCCTAAGGGTGCTACTTTTCGAACAAAAATTTCTACACCTTTGGTAATTCCCATATCCATAATTCGACGTTTAATAGGACCTTCTCCATGTAACTTTTTAACTCTTACTGTTTTTCCACAAGGAATCTGTTTTAATGTCTTCATAAAACCTCTCCTTCAATCATTATTTTATTTGCAAGCTCTTTATTGATAGCAACTCTGGATTCTTTTACATTGACAATCATATTTCCACCAATATCTGATACAACTATTACTTGCCCTCCAATTATAAATCCTAGATTTTCTAAAAATTTTCTAGTTTCTGTTTTTCCACCAACTTTTTTTATAATATTAATTTCCCCTGCTCTGGCCATACTTAAAGGCATTCTCATCGCCCTCCTTTTTGATAATGGTTATCATTTTCCGTTTCTTTAGTTAGTATATACTAACTTCTGTTCGTTGTCAATAATTTTAGAGATAAATTTTCCAAATAAAGGTACTTCTTTCGAAAGAATTTACACTTTGAAAGTTCGCTTTGTGAGGCTACTTAGGTTCACAGATATTATACAACTCTGCCATCCAGCGAGGACATTTCTCTTAGAGACAGACTTTTACTCTCATCAAGGTAATTTTATTATGATATACTATCTATAGAAGTAAAAATCTTATCAAGTTAGAAAATAAATACTTACTTGCTATTTTCTTTTTCCTTGCGTATACTAATCTTATAAATATCAAGGAGGTTTCCCATGAAAAGCAATGAATCTGCTGAAAATTATTTAGAAACAATTCTAATACTAAGTCAAAAACTTCCAGTTGTTCGCTCTATAGATATTTCCATAGAATTAGGTTTTAAAAAATCCAGTGTTAGTGTAGCAATGAAAAATTTGCGTGAAAAAGGACATATTATTGTTTCTGACTCAGGTTATATCACTTTAACTGAATCTGGAAAAGAAATTGCAGATATGATTTATGAGCGTCATAATTTTCTTTCTAGTTGGTTAAAAAGTTTGGGAGTAGATGAGAAAATTGCAGCAGAAGATGCCTGCCGCATAGAACATGTGATCAGTTGTGAAAGTTTTGCTGCTATAAAAAAAGCAGTAGAAGGTCAATTTTCTCTGTAACCACTTCCACAGACAAACAATTTGGCACATGGGGCGTATGTTGTCACAGTAACTAATTGAACCTCTTATGTAAAACAAAGTGGACAAACTCATCCAACTTCCCTTGCTCCCCAATCTTGAGGGATGTTGCACACTTTGCCAGCTGCGTGCAGCCACCTAAATGACATAATACTTTTTGCACATGTGCATATAATAAAGTCAGACTCTTCCTAAAAATCTGAAAAGCCTGACTTTTTAATAATAGAAAATACGCAAAGCATACTTTCTATTGTTTATAATAATAGAAAGTACGCAAAGCATACTTTCTATTATTTACCCGAAGGCAACGTGAGAATTATGGTTGCACTTGTTTATTTTTCATAAAGAAACTCTTCTGGTAATTGAACTTTAAAATCTACCGCAAGGTCACGAAAATTCTGAGGTGTAATCGTCTGTAGTTTGTTCGATTGCATAGATAACATTTTAACTAAAATCTCAGCAGACTTTTCTACTGTATGCATTAATCCAAATGTTAAGTCAAAATCTTCTCCTGATGCAAACATTCCATGATGTGCCCAAATTGCAACATCATATTTTTTCATCAATTCACTCGTAGCTACTGCAATATCTTTACCTCCTGGTACCATCCAAGGAACAACTCCTATACCATCTGGAAAAACCACAGGACATTCTGTTGCCATTTCCCAAAGTTCTCTTGTAAATACCTTATCTTCTAGAGGTAGCACAAATGTCAATGCAATTACATTTGTAGTATGTGCATGATAAATCACTCTATGCTTTCCAGCAGAAGCAATCATTTTAACTTCATGATTCATTAGATGAGAAGGAAGTTCTGAAGTAGGTCTTCCTCCATTTACTAATCCCCAAACAATGCGATAATTCTCTCCTTTCTCATCCAATTGAATCATACAAATAGAATCTTCTGGTTTAATAATTACATTTCGGAAATATTTACCACTTCCAGTCACAAGGAAATATTCTTCTGCAAGTTTGGAAACAGAAGTTCCAATTGGTTGCCATTCCTTTGGTTCGAAATTTTCTTTTACCAAATCAACTTCTTCTGGTTTGATGCGATAGGAAAGATTTCCTCCATTTCTCTCATGCCATCCCTGTTCCCATCCATCATTTGCCATGCGAATAAATCCTTGCACAAATTCTGCATCTAAAATTTTCATAATATTTTCCTTTCTCTTTTTACAAACACTTTTATAGTTATTCCCGCGAGCAATAAGTTAAGCAGCCATGCTAGCACAAATATTTGACAAATGTCGCTTTCGCTTGCTGCGAGGTATTTAACTATCCCTATCTTTTTGCAAGTACCTCTGTCTCATAACGCTTTACTTCTTCAAACCATGCCTCCTCAGAAGTGCCACACTGTTCACAATACTCTGCCCATATATCACCAAAAGGCAACATCTTTAATGCCTCTTGGCGCACCATAAGTTCTGTCCAATTTCCAGAGTCTTGTAACTTTTTCAATTCTTCATATGGGGTACAGAGTGCAGATAAGAGAGCTTTTTGCCAACTGCGGAAACCAACTGTCCAAGCAGAAATACGGTTAATACTAGCATCAAAATAATCAAGTGCCATATTCACACGATCTAAAGCATGATTTCTTATAATTTCCTTTGCCATTTCTTTTGTTTCATCATCAAATAATACCACATGATCAGAATCCCATCTCACTGGTCTAGTAATATGTAATGCAATTTCTGGGAAAAAGGCAAGTAAGGCTGGAATCTTATCAGAAACCACTTCGGTAGGGTGATAATGTCCATTGTCCATCAAGGGCAAACATCCTTTATGTGTTGCTGCAAAAGACAATGCAAACTCAGCACTTCCCACAGTATAAGACTCCACACCAATTCCAAATACCTTTGATTCTACACAAGGTTTTACAAGGTTTGAATCATGAGGCTCTGCAATAATTTCCTCAATTGCTGCTTTGTAGCGTTCTCTTGGTCCTAAACGGTCTGCAGGAATATCTTTTGAACCATCACCTGTCCAAATATTCATTACACATGGCACACCTGTCTCTTTTGCAAAATATTCAGAGATGCGAATACATGCTTTTCCATGTTCAATCCAAAAACGTCTGATCTCTTCCTCAGGACTTGAGAGAGTCAACCCATCTTTGATTTTATCATGAGAAAAGAAAGTTGGATTAAAATCAAGTCCCATATTTCTCGCTTTTGCAAATTCTACCCATTTTGCAAAATGCTTTGGTTCAATTTTGTCTCTATCTACAAACTCTCCTTTCTCAAAAATAGCATAGCTGGCATGAAGATTCAATTTCTTTTTTCCAGGAGTAAGCTTGAGCACCTGATCGATATCTTGCATCAATTCTTCTGGTGTTCTTGCTTTTCCTAGATAATCTCCAGTAGTTTGAATTCCTCCTGTTAATGGACCATCATGGTCAAATCCAATTACATCATCCCCTTGCCAACAATGAAGCGAAACGGGAATTTCTTTTAATTTTGCTATAGCTGCATCTGTATCTACACCCAATTTTGCATATGTTTCTTTTGCAAGAGTATATCTCTCTTTCATAGTAGTTTCCTCCTAATTTCTGTTATTTTGGTTGATATGTTTTAATTTCAAAAGAATTAAATACACATTTTCTAGCCTCTTCTAAATTCTCTAATTCTTTTTCTTGTATCATCTGTGCCATTAAATTTCCCACTGCTGTAGCCTCACTAGGTCCTGCATATACAATTTTTCTGGTAGCATTTGCAGTCAACTGATTTAAGTAAGCTGCATTAGAACCACCTCCAATAATATGAATACTTTCATACTCTCTTTTGGTATTTTGTTCTAACTGACTGACAGATTTTTGATAACAATCAGCAAGACTTTGATATATGACTGCTGAAATTTCTCCTATTGTTTCAGGTACAGTCTGTCCTGTGTTTTGACAATAATTTTGAATCTCTTTTGTCATATTAGCAGGTGCCAAAAATGCATCATCATTTACATCCACACGTGAAGGAAAAGTTTTATTTTCCGCAGCCATTTCACAAAGTTGTGCAAAAGAAAAAGCATCCTTTTGTTCATGTCTCACAGACTGGATCATCCAAAGCCCCATAATATTTTTTAGATAGCGAAACCGATATTGATATCCACCTTCATTGGTAAAATTACCTTGGCGGCTTTCCTCTGTACAAAGGGCCTGTAAAGATTCAATTCCCATCAGAGACCATGTTCCAGAACTAATATATAAACCATCTCCCTTTGTCAGTGGCATTGCCATAACAGCAGAAGCCGTATCGTGACTAGCACAAAGTATCACTTTGCAGTTAAAGCCTACCTTTTCTTTTATCTCTTCTTTTAAATTTCCTACTTCTGTTCCTGCCTTCTGAAGAGGTAAAAAGATGTCTTCTGGATATCCTAAAAGCTGAATTAACTCTTTATCCCACTGTTTATCTATGGGATTTACCAATTGTGTGGAGGTTCCATTGGTGTATTCAGATACTTTATTTCCTGTTAAAAGGAATTGAAAATAATCTGGTAACATCAAAAAAGTTTTTGCTTTTTCTAGCAGTTCTGGTTCTTGCTTTTTTACAGCCATCAATTGATAAATGGTATTGAATATTTGCTTTTGAATGCCTGTTCTAGCATATAATTCTTGTTCTGAAATCAGTTGGTAGACTTCTTTATCCATACCAACAGTTCGATGGTCCCGATATCCATAAGTGTCTCCCAAAACACAATTATTCTCATCTAGCAGTACATAGTCTACTGCCCAAGTATCTATAGACATGCTAATTGGAATTTTATTTAATTCCTTACATTTTTTCATACCATTTACAATTTCTTCAAAAAGATGCTTGGTATCCCACAGAAGTTTCCCATTTCTATTGTCCATTCCATTTTCAAAACGATAAATTTCTTCCAAAAACATCTTACCATTTTCTAAATGTCCTAACATATGGCGCCCACTAGAAGCACCAATATCCACTGCTAAATAATATGCAGCCATAAGCTTCCCCCTTTCTATCCAAGCGAACTATCATCTCTAAATACTATCTAACTATGCTTACTTTTATAGTTCTGTCCTTCTCTATTTAAGACAAGTTAATCCAAATGAAATACGGGACTTAAATCAATACAAACTGGACTATTATCTGGATTTGTTTCCATAATATCTGCCATATAATCCCACCACTTACGATTAATTTCTGTATCTGCAGATTTCGCCCATTTTTCTTCATCTTCTACCTCTAAATAACCATAAAGTATATTTGTTTCTGTATCTAGATAAATAGAATAGTTTCGTCCTCCATATGCATGAATCATTTCTTTCATTTCTGGCCACAGCGCATTGTGCCGCTTTTCATACTCCTTTGCCATACCTTCATATAAATACATTTTAAATCCTTTTCTTATCATAAATTTTTCCTTCCTTTCATTAAAAACCCTTTGCACTTACAATATTAAGTACATGTTTACAATTTATTTGTGAAAAATGTTCTATTTCTTAGAACGATACCTGATAGAACATTAGCAGTTCAATAAGTATAAAATAAAAAATATTCTTTTATAATGTCCTGACTTAACAAACTGACTGACTATTTTTATATCTTAATGGTATGGTCATGTTTATGTTCTATTCGGTATTGATTGGGTGTCATTCCATACCGTTTTTTAAATTGCCTATAAAAATAGCTTTGGTTTTCATAACCAATATTTGTTACAATTTCTTCCACTGAAAGTTCTGTTTCTATCAAAAACATAATTGCTTTTTGAAAACGTTTGCGCATCAAAAGTTCTAAAAATGTAAAACCTGTATTTTTTTTAATCATTCTACTTATAGCTGGTAGTGATTGGTTGAAATCTTCTGCAATACGACTTAAAACTGCTGTTTTGTAATGAGAATCAATGTATTTTAAAGTTGACTGAATTACAATATCCTCATAACTTTGAGAAGAATTTTGTGTTAGTTTATCCATATGGTTCATTAAATATAAGAAAACCAATCCCATAGAATATTGATTAATAACATCTTCATTTTCTCCTTCATAAATAATAGAACGTATCATGTTTTCCATTAAATTTGAAATTGCTTTTTGTTCTTTTAATTGAAACATTAAATATTGTGGTGTCGAATGATTCTGTCTAAGTGTTCCTACCAAAAAATCTGCTATCACATTATGTTCTCTCATCATTTGAAGTGGTATATCAAAAAATTCTGGTAATGCAATAAAATTAATTCCTATATCACCCATTTCTGCACGTTTCACACTGTGTGCTACATATTGATTCATAAGTAGTAAATCACCAGGATACATAATTAACTCTTTATTATCAATATAATGTGTTAATTTTCCTGCACATACATATACAATTTCAATATAATTATGTTTATGAATGGGAAATTCCACAAAACGACTATGATGACGCACAGTAATCAATTTTCCCTCTTTCAAAAATAATTGAGAATCAATTTCAAAACTATTTTTTCTGGTATAGATATCTTTTCTTACCTGAATATCTCCGTTTAAATAAATTTGTTCCTCTGGTGTGACCACCTGCATTTGCTCTAATAACCATTGATTCATAAAACTCCTCCATTACGATGGATTTACCTTATATTATACACACTATTTTTTACCAATCAACATGTGGTATCTGTTGCTTTTGCATTCTTGAAATATACTATTGACATAATATATACTATGTAGTACGATGTACTATATAAAAAGGAGTGATTTTACATGAATTTAGACAAATGGAAATCTCAGATTGTAAGAGGCACTTTAGAATATTGTATTCTGCTTATGTTAAGCAGAAAAACTTATTATGGATATGAAATTTTACAAGAATTGAACAAATATCCCATTATTTCTTCTACAGAAAGTACTGTTTATCCATTGTTAAGAAGACTACAAAAAGAAAAATATTTACAATCTACTTGGCAAGATTCCACAGAGGGATTACCTCCCCGCAAATATTATTCACTCACAGTAGAAGGGAAAAAATACCTAAAAGCTCTAGAACAGGAATGGCAAAATTTACTATTTTCTATCTCTCGTTTGAAAGGGGACACAGAATTATGAACATAGCATTTGAAAAATATTTAAATACCATTGATAAACACTTAAAACCACTTCCCACTTCTGAAAGAATTGATATTGTAAAAGAAATCAAAAGTTCTATTCTAGAAATGGAACATGATAATTTTTCTATAGAACAAATTTTAGAAAGACTAGGAGAGCCAAAAGAACTATCCAAAGCATACCTAGGAGATTTCATTACCAAAAAAAGAGGATTTAGTTGGAATAGATTTTTAACTATTTGTTCTTTTTATGGATTAACTGGATTTTCAGGAATGTTTATTCTTCCTAGCCTTGGTATCATAGCACCTATATTTCTTTTTTGTGGTATCATAACACCAATTGCAGGATTATTAAAATTTATTTGCTTTCTATTTGGATATAATTTGCCTTATATCATGTTCCAATTTGGTTCATTCACCTTACATCCTGCACTTGGATTTCTTTTATCCATTATAATAGGAATCATTTTTATTCTTTTAGGCAAAGGTGCTTGGAAGTTGTTATTACATTATATAAAAACCGTTAGTAAAACAAAACAAGAATTATCTATTTAAATTCTTATTTTATGATAGTTGTTTCACTTCATTTTTTCTATAGGAAACTGCTTTGCATTTTCCTATAGAAGAATATATTATCTGGTATCGTTTGTTAAAATTTTTTATCACCTATACTTTTTATAATGCCAATCAAATCTCCTACAACAATGCTTGTATCCATTCAATGCCTTTTTTTATAAATGCAAATACTACACAATAAATCAAAGGAACATCATTGACTTTAAAAAGCACTGATACTTCTATGCAATAATAGTTACTGCATTTTCTTTAATATCATTAATTGTTTGTATCAAAGAATTTCTTGTTTTGGCATCAAACATTTTTATAAATGGTATAGGTTTATCAAAAGGCGGTTTCTGCAACTCTCTAATATTTTCCATATATCCATTTTTTTCTATATGATTAATAATTTTATATATAAATTGTATTTGTTTTTGATTTAATGTTGCGTCATTGATAAAGATAGAAAATGCTGACATCGCTGCCGCATGATCTAATTTACCAATTTTTCTAATTAGCAAACCAAAAGGAGTATCACCAAATTCCCGCTGATAATCTTCCCTGCTGCCAATTTCTTCTGTCAATATTCTTTCTAGCTCCTTATAGTCATCTTTTGTGAGCTGTTTGTTATGAATCAGCTTATGAATTGCCATAGAATCTTTATGTTCTTCTACATAACGATTTACTTTTTTGTGATAATCCTCAAAATCATATGCAGCATCTAATTGTACACCTTCTTGTTCCTGTATGATTGGATCAACCAAATTTGTAACAATTGGCTTTTTACCCTCCACATGTTCCTTCAAGAATTTCATCAATTCCCGCAATTCTTTTCTTACCTGTTCAAACATAAGAATATTATTAGCTTTCCAAAAAGCATCTGTATTGATTTCTTTTATTAATAATATTTTTTCTTTTACCTGTGGAATACTTATCTTCTTTTCTAGCTCAGCTCCAATTTCACATAATTGTTTTCTGGCATAATGAAAACTAGGCATTGTTTCTATATTAGCCAACATCATTCCATAGATAAAATTATCAAATCTCTTTGCTATCTCATCTGTATCCTCCATAGTAACAATCGGTGCTATTTCCTTTATCAATTCCCTTTTGTCACCTTCTGTTAAACTTTCAAAAATTTGTTGATTCTTATACTTCTCAACATATTGTTTTTTTAATTTTACCATAATAAGATCTTGGTTGAGTTCTAAAACTTGTTTATGACAAATATTAATTAATTCATCTCTTAAGTTTTGATATTTTTCTTCTAGAAAAGAATCCTGCTGCAATGCTGCAATTAAACGCACTCTTTTTTCATATATATTTTCTTGCAGTGTTTTGGTATCAGTTCCTTGATAGCCATTTGGCTTTGTGCCAAAAAATTCAAAATTATTACAGTAGTCAAAAATTAAAAACCTTCTCTTGCCTGTATATTCTCCATCTATCAAATCCATACAAGTTAAATCTTTGGCCAATCTAGTACCTCTGCCAATCATCTGCCAAAACTTTGTTTTGGAACGCACTTTTTTAAAAAAGACTAAATTGACACATTCTGGTACATCAATCCCTGTATCCATCATATCCACAGATACTACAATATGCGGTTCTCCCTCTGGTTTTTTAAAATCATCTATAATAGTCTGTGCATAAGCATCCTCACAGAGAACTCGTTGCGCAAAGGTTCCAAGATATTTGGGATATAACTTATTAAATCGTTCTAGTATAAATTCCGCATGTCTCTTGTTTTGTGCAAATAAAATTGTTTTGCCAATTCTATCTCCACCAGCAACTTTTATCCCACGCTCCATCAAATCTTGCAATACCTTGTCAACCGTCTGCTCATTAAAAACATATTTATTTAGCATCTGTGAAGGGATAACTTCTGGCAATATCCCTTCCCCTTCAAAATCTTCCTCATATCTTTCCTTATCTATTTCAGATAATTTCTCATAAGTAATCCCATCACTTAGAAACTCTGTTTTTACAATATAGGTATAATAGGGCACCAATACATGATCTGTATAGACCGCAGTTTCATAATCATAAGCATAAGTAGGCACCCCCTGTTCCATTTCAAAGAAATCATAAGTATTTCTGTCAACTTCTATCTTAGGGGTAGCTGTCAGACCTATTAAAATTGCATCAAAATATTCAAAAATTGCGCGATATTTCTTAAAAATACTTCTATGACTTTCATCAATAATAATCAAATCAAAATGAGTTGGTGTAAATAATCTTCTTCCCTCTGTATTTTTTGAAAAATTAATGGCATTTAACATCGTAGGATAGGTAGAAAATACAATTCTTGCATTTGCATCCTCTTTTCTTGCACATAAGTTACAAAGAGACATCTCTGGCAGATAATTCTTAAAATCTTCCTTTGCCTGTTTTACAAGTGCAACTCTATCTGCTAAAAATAAAATATTTGTAGCATATCCTGCACGACTAAATACATCAGTCAAACTCGCTGCTGTTCTCGTTTTACCAGTACCTGTTGCCATTACTAGAAGATTTTTTCTGTGTCCTTGTTTTACATTTTCACAAACTGCACGAATGGCTTCCTTTTGATAATAACGGTCTGTAATTTTATCATCAATTGGTATAGAAGATAAATCTTTCTTTTCTGCTCTTCTATTCATTAATTTCTGCAAATCACCTTTGCTAAACATACCACTGACACGTCTCTGTGGACTTGACTTATCATCCCAAAAATATGTTTCAAATCCATTACTGGTAAAAATCATGGGTCTACGGCCAAATTTACGTTCCAGACAATCTGCATACAACATAGCCTGTCTTCTACCTGTATTGGGATCTTTACTGCTTCTTTTTGCCTCTATCACTGCAAGAGGCAAACCATCTTTGCCAAAAAGCACATAATCAATACGCCCTTTTTTCCCAAGGATACCTGTCATATCATCTACTTGATATTCTTCCCAAACATCAGAGTCTTCTCCTGTAAATTTCCATCCAAGTTCTTTTAAATCGACATCTATATGTCTCTTTCTTGTACTCCATTCTGATAAATCCTCTGCAACAAATGCCCGCGTTTCCTTATGCACCTCTTTTTCTACAGTAAATTTATCTGCCATCTGTTCAATTTCCCTGCGAAGTCTTTCTATTTCAGCATTTTTTTCATCAAGTAAACTTTCTTGTTCTTTGATTTTCTTGGTATCTACAACTACTTTTTTCTGTGGAATTTTTCTTTCATCAAATTTTCTTTCTATATAATCAGTACCATAACAATAATCAATCCATATGATAAATTCAAATACCCCTTGCATAGAAGCGAGTGCATCACTTTTCTCAACGCTTTGTGCTGTATGTACTGCTAAATTTCCCAATCGAATAATATAAGGCAGTTTCCCCCAAGTATTATAATCCAGTACAAAGCGAAACGTTGGCTCATAAATTAAAGACTGTAAATTATCTTTATAGGGCATTTCTATGGAATTATCAGCAGCATATACCCACTTAACAGCAAGTTCTAAAGCCTTTCTGCAATCAACTGCACACATAGCTGGAGAAGAACTATATACTTTTTCAGCATCCATTGCAGCAGATGTAAATAATGTATATTCTGGTTTTTCTTCTAAAAATTTAAAATTTGACATTTGTACTCCCCTCTTTGTGATTTTCTTAAGTCATAAGTTTGTATGGAAGCAATGATTGGGTGTAAGTTATGTTTCATAGCACTTGGAACTATGTATCAATCTAAAAGGTTTCTTTTTTGTTAGCTAAAAATACATCAAATATTTATCCAAAATACTGCTGCATCAAACTATCAAATAGAAGTTGTGCTTTTTCTAGGTTTTTCTGTTGGGTGGCTTTTAATTTGTTGATTTGTTCAATAAAGGAAATAAATTCCTTTTGCAGTTTCATTGGTGGGATTACTTGCATATACCCTTTCATGATAGTAGTATTCAAATTGGGCTGTGTTCCAGCAGGAGCTATTTCTCTAAAATGTTTTGTCATTTGATTTAATGACTGTAATAAAAACACCTTGTCCACACTGGAATCAACATCTTCCATCGCAAGCCACCCATCATGGATGCAGCCATCAAATGTAATAATCCGCGCAAATCCTAGAGAAACACCACAATTTGCAAAAATCAGACTTCCAGCTTTCACCATACGGCTTTTCTTAACACCATCTAAAATAATATGCTCTTTTGTCGAATGAAGGTAAATGCTTTCACTATCTGTCGCATCACCAATCTTAATCCAAGGAATTTCTCCACCAAGATATTTCTCAATTGGTCTTGGAGAACTGCCTCTAACGATGGTACATAATTTTCCAAGTGGTTGAACATCCCATCCTTTGTTATTAATGTTGATATACCCAAACATCTCAATAAATCTGAACTTGATTATGTTATCTAAGGAAGAAATTTGTTCTTTTATATTGTCAAGTATTTCAGATACTTTATTTAATATTCCAACAATCTTTTGTTGCCTTTGTATTGAGCATATATCTATTTTTATCTGTGAAAGAGTTGTCTTATTTAATGTTTTTCCCATCACAGCCTTATTGGTACTTGCATTCCAATCTTTGTACTTAAACAAATAATAGATATACTCTGGTAACAATTCAGTAGTATGTTTGTCATGAAAAGCCATTATTGCCTCATTAGAATATATATCTTCTTTTGTAATAGCCACTTTTCCAATAGAAAGTTTAAAACTCATAATAACTGTATTGGCTGGTATTTTTTTTATTCCACTTTCTGCAACAGCAATATTTGAAAGATATTCTTTTGTTTCATATATATATTTCCCAGATTGAGATAAATCGCCTATTGATATCCACTTATTATCTTTAGTATTCCAATAATTAAGGTTATTTCTTGATGGTGTCTTTCCCATCTGTAAATCAAATAATTCTTCGAGATTATATAACATTTGTTCATCTCCACAAATCTAAATTTGTCTATCTATTAAGATTAAATTATAAACTGCTCTTATTTATCTTTTTCTAATCTCAAGGTTTTTATATTATTTTTACTTTCATAAAGTATTGAAAACATTCTAAATTAAAATATACAACACTAAAAATCCAATTCTCACAGATATTTCTTACACTCTTCTGGACTTAGATGATACTGCTCCTGAATCTTAAGCAGAATTGTCTGAGGAGGAATATCTAAATTTTTTAAAATAGAAACAGTTCCCCTGATTCCTTGTTCTATTCCTTGTTCTATTCCTTGTTCTATTCCTTGTTCTATTCCTTGTTCTATTCC
>CAJUHG010000047.1 GCA_910586005.1 uncultured Lachnospiraceae bacterium
TATGCCTCTCGTTTTGTAAAATACCGACGCATATCGACGCATTTTTTTATTCTTTTCTATCTGATACACGTTTCAGGCAAATTTTTCTCTCATGCCCACGTTTGTTTTCATACTGAATACCATATTCTTGTAAAAGTCGGCTATTCAACACATTTAATTTTCTGGTAATCACATTTGCTTGTATCTGCATATTGGGCAATTTTTCAACCAGTTCTGTTGCTGTTCCCTGCCATTCTGGATTTTCCTTTGTTAATAATAAATTAATAGCTTCTAAAAGCGGATTGATTGGCTCTTTCCACAACTCTGTTTCTGCTTTTTTGAAATTCCATACACAATGCTCTCTGTCAAATTCAATCGTCAATTTCTGGTCTGGCTGGTCACGCCCTGCAATATCCAACACAGCAATATTATCTGTACGTTTTTTCTTCTGCATAATGAACGCTCCATCGGCGGCACCAAGCAAACCATTCGTGCCAGAAATCATTTCAAAACTGTCTTCTGACTGCAACTTTCTTGTGTGATGCACCACTAAAACACAAACATTATGTTTATCGCTAAATTGTTTTAATTTTGTCACAATATCATAGTCGCTAGAATAGCTATATCTATCTCCTCCAACTTCTCTTATTTTTTGAAGTGTGTCAATCATAATTAACTTTGTGTCAGCGTGTTCCTTCATAAATCTGCTAAGTTGTTCTTCCAAACCCTCGTTCAAAGATTTCGACATGGTAGCAAAATAAAAATTACTTGTGCTTTCCATACCAAACATTTTTGAAAGTCGCTTTTGCAGTCTGCTGAAATCATCTTCTAAGGCAAGATACAATACACTACCTTGATTAACTTTGTAATTCCACAATGGAATACCCATGCTGACATGATAACCTAACTGTGCCATAAAAAATGATTTGCCTACCTTTGGAGCACCGACAAAAAGGTAGGTACCATTATAAATCAGTCCATCCACAATAGGGACTTTTGGTGGAAAAGCTGTATCATATAATTCTTCCATTGTAATCGTATACAACACCCCCTGTTCAAATTTTTTTGTATTCTGCTCGTTGCTTTTTTGCTGTTCTTCTGTTATAATAGCATTAACTTTATCGGATTGTCCTTTGTCTGTTGCAGCAGATGTAATAGGGACAATCTTTTCTTTTTTACTCATTGGTTTTCCTCCTTTTTTGATATTCCATTTTTCATGCCTTGCATTGTAATAGTAATTAAATGAATAGTATCTAACAAATCTTGAGATACTTTATTTCCCGCTTCAATACGATTCAGTTCATTTAATACATTTGCTAACTCATTTTTAAGTGCCTTATACACTTTTGGATTTCCTGTTACTTCAATTTTTCTTTTCTTCAAACAACAAATAATAAAATCTTGTTTGCTCATACCTGACAATCTGACTGCTGTTTCAATTTGCTTATCTTCCTCTGGAGAAACTCTAAAAGATACTGTTTTATTTCTCCATCGTCCTTGTTTGTCTAACTTTTTTATTGACATAACAAAACTCCTTTTGTAAAATTTATATATCATTACTTGTTCTTTCAAAGTCAAGACGGTCTGCCATTTCTGTTTGCCTTGATAATTTACTAAATTTGCCTATATTATTGTGTGTTTTTAATTTAAGTTTACGATTAATTGAACTCATGTTTTTATCTTTATATTCTTATTATATCACTTTTAATCTATAAATACAATATTTTGAAGAAAAATTTTAAAAAAAATCCAAAAATCGTACTAAATATCTTATTCAAGTATCAATTTACCATATTCTTTTCAAGCCTGCTGCAGCTGTTAATTTAAAGCCAATAGAACCAAATTCCGAGCAATCCGGCATATCATGATTATAAGCATATGCAAGTTGCTGTCCATATCGCATATCTTCTCTATCCATGTTCCATTCTTCGATATAATCACTAACAAACAGATAGTTTTCTATTTCACCAAAATTTGTATAGCTATGAATAACAAAATAAACTAAAGCGTTATTTTCCTCCTCAAATTTATGTACACGTTTTAGCTGCTCACCTTCTACCCAAAAGCAAGCTCCAAAAGGCGGCCTGCTTTCAGAAAGCAAATTCTCTTTTTCAAATTGTTCTATGGTAGGGCTGTATATCCCCAAAAGTTTCATTCGAGCAATTGCCTCAATTTTCTTTTCTTCTCTGCTAATATTCATTTTACAAATCTCCTTTCTAATATTAAATATTTTTATCTTTGTTAATATATGGGCATTCCTGGCCCATAAAATATTCTGTTGGTTCCCAATCTGCTAATACAATTTCATTGAGTTCTTCACACAAACTGTCACCTTCGCCTATATATAAACAATAAGGACAAATATCTGGATTGCAATATATCCTCTTTTTTTGTTTAGACACTTTTATTTTCCTCCTCATCTTGATATGAGCCATTATAATCTCCTAATTCAGTATCAAATAGCATTAAGATGGCTCCATCTCCATATAGTCCACGAATATCTTCAAGCTCTTTTTCTGTATAAAACTCTAATAATGCTGAATATTCCTCTCGAATTCCATCTGGTATGTTTTTTAATTTAGGTTGATTTGATTGTGTTATTTTTACCTTTTTTGGAGAACCTCCATATAATTCCCAATCACCCCAATCACAATGGACTTTTTTGACATATTCATATTTCAGAAAATTGGATTTTGTAGCATCTGCAACAATCTCAGTAACTTTTTGAATTGTAGAATTTAAGTATTTCCTATTAATATGTTCATAAAGTGTATGTGCATTGTAATAACCTGATGAAAGGTTGACTGCTGCAATGCCAAGTTCTGGTGCAATATATGAGATGTCACTAAATGAACCATATGCTGTTTTAAAGCCCTTATTTGTTATGTATTTTTCGAAATTCTGATTATCACAGTCATAATAAACTGCGTCATTTTTCCCTTTACGGTCAATTTCAATAAGCAGTTTTAACTTATCTACTTCCTTTGGCAGTTTATTCCCTATATGGTCAGTGCAAAACATTCTTGCACCAATACCTCCAATCTCCTCATCACAAGTAAACAAGAGCCAAGGTTTTATAGGAGACATCTCATAAGTTTTTACTAAAGCATAAACACCACAACGGTCATCTCCACCAATTCCTTGTGGAGACATTAGAATATTTCCATTTTCTGTTTTGCATATTTGCTGAACAGGATTTTGGTGAACTGTATCAAGGTGTGCTATCAACATAATTGGTGCTTTGCCCTGTACAAGAATATAACTATTTTCACCAATAATCGTATGACCTTTGTAATGGTTTTGTAACGCTCTGAAAAGCTCTTTCTGTGTTAATATCAAAAATTCCTCTAATGATTTCATACTTATTCCTCCTCACTTTTGCTTTCAAAAATTGCTCCACAAGCGGGACAAATTTTATCAGTACGCATCTTAATTAATTCATTACAATGTGGACATTTTACAAAACTACTACTACAATCATCACAAACATAAATACTTGCTCCATCTACATCATGTGCAGTTAATACATCATCTTCATTAAAATATTCTCCACATTCATTGCAATAGCAATAATTATCTACGCAATTTTCACAAACATAAATTTCTTCTCCGTATTGATTATGAGCTATGAATATATTTTCGCGTCTATGCCAATCTCCACAATCTTCGCATGTTTCATAATATTCATGAAGACAATTTTCACAAATATCCTCATCAGCTACGCAATTTATGTTATCATTATGGTAATATTCATGGCACCTATCGCAGTATGTATAGCTTTCTTCAAGACATCCATCACAAATATAAATTTCTTCCTCTCTTGTGTTATAAACCCTTGTTAGGCTTGAACATCCATCTTAGCAACAATCACAGGTAAATTCTTCTTTTCCTTCGCATCTGTAACAATACAACCCCTTTTGTGTCTCATTACCACATACAATACATAAACCATATGTTCCAACTTCCAATGATGCAACGTTTTCTACATCACAATCGTTTCGGAAACTGATATGTCCATCAAAGTCTGGATATTCCCAATCTGCATAACCTCCAAAGCCTTCTCCTATATCCACATAATCACTTTTTTCACTAGTAGAGGAGAATGTTTTCCATAGATTTGGAGCATTTTCAAGAAATGAAATCTCACGCTGTACTAAATCACGATATAATTTTGAATCTTCCTGTACTCCGTGAGTGCCACCAGAAGTGTTATACATTCGACTTTGCATTAATAATCCGCTTCCAGGTCTGTATGCAAAAATTTGTCGAGTCGTTTTACGATTATTCAGCGTTTCAGGATTTCCTGGGTCAGCCACTGTAAAAACAATAAAACTGACTTCATCTCTTGCATAACCTGAACAACCATTATTATAATCGTATGATGTTGAGTTAAGCGAATGGCAACTTGTAAGAGTATTCCCACGTATATCATTTTTTGGATTACTCATAGTTAAAAAGTGTGCTGGATTGATAGAAACATATAATTTAAAATTAATCTTTTTCGCATTCAGTTCATCAGCAAATTGTGCGTAAAGTCGTTGGAATTCACTTCCAGCGGTTTCATCTGCTACGCCAAGTGCAGTACAAAGTGCCTTAAAAACTCTGCTTAATTTTTTAGTTGGGGTATATGCTTTTGGAGCAAGTGACTTGATAGACATAATACTTTGCTGTCGTATCTCATCAGACTGTTCTGGGTCAGCAAAAAATTCAATAGCACTACGAATACCATTCCTATAAAGTACAGGATATAAAATTTTATATGCTAAATCTCGAACACGAACATAATCTGTGTTGCGTGTTCGTGTTCCATTTATAACGATTGCATCAATTTTTTCATCCCAAGCAGGAGATTTGCTAAAAAGCTCACGAAGTTCTTGTTTAGCATAAGAACTATCTACTGCAAGAGCGTGTATGAATTTATCTGTAATATCTTCAAGAACTTCTGTCTGTTTCGTATGCAAACCATAATCATCAATTGCTTGTTTAATATTCTGTTCAGCTTGTTCAATAATTTGTTCCATTTCCATATAGATTACCTCCTTAACATTCCATCTTTGATATAGTTAGCAAAAATCCAATTACGACAAGTTCTTTGTCTTCGGGTAAAATGTCCTTTTGGATTTGGCTTATAGTCTGCAAAGTCAATTCGTTTAGCCTCTGTGATTGTAAGTCTTATATTGGCGTTGTCTAAAAAAACTGTTTCTCCTGGAGATGGAACAAACGCAACATGTGTATTTTGATACCAATTAAATCCCTCACTCAATCCACAGAGATAATAGGCATCTGCATTTGGTTGTTCCCTTACCTCAATGTCAATGAGTGCATTAGATTGATGTAGTGTTCCAAAATACACCCTGTTATCTGTTTCACCAATGAAACATTTCATACAACATTCCTGTATATTTACCGCTTGAATAGCATGAAGCCAAAAGAACTCATGGTATCGTTTTACCTCTAGTGTTAAGTGCATTATTTTTCCTCCTCTTTTTTACGATTACGCTTTTTACTTGTAACATTTTTTGATTTTCCTTTTTTTGTGACTGGTTCCTTTACTGACCATCTTAAATGAACTTTAAAATTCCCTTCGCTCATTTTTTCAATTTCGCAATTCCAACCATCACCATTTGCTGCGACTTCATTGTCCTCACGTTTTGCATTATCTGTAACCTCTTGAATTTGTGTAATGATTTCATTAGCAATAATTTGAAGTGCTTCAGCAGCTTTAAGATATTCAACTAGCCAATAAGCTACTTTTTTATAACTTCGCACGGTATAAGTTGCTTCTGCTTGGCAGCAATCTGCTCCAATCATAATATCCATAATGTTTTCGTTCTCAATAAAATTTGCTTGTCCTGGTTCATGGATTTTTACCCATCTACTTTGTTTTAATTCTGCCATTTTATTTGTCCTCCTTAAATTTATTGACCTACCATCATCAGCACTGGGTGGTCGGTTCCAGTGGACGCCTTTTCAGGCGTTTCGGTTTAAAATATTTTGTTCATATTCAGCTATTGATTGAGATAAATAACATTGTACAAAAATTGCCAACATTTGCTGCAATAGCACTAACAACAATTTCTACCTCTTGTAGCAATGACATAGCAGAAGAAGCGATTTCTTCTAAATCCTCTCAGGCAATCATTCCTGTTTCACTAACGCATATTAAATATTCTTCTGAAAAACCAGTTCAAACTTGGACAGAAGAAGAAGTTGAAGCAATGGCACGCATACTTGCAGGAGAATGCTATGAAGATAAAGTGCAAGACAAACGACTTGTATGTGAAGTGATTCTTAATCGAGTAAGTAATGACGATTTTGGTGATACAATTCTTGATGTGCTAACAGAAAAAAATCAGTTTGATAGTTATTGGAAACAATCTCGTCCTGTATCAAAGAATGATTATGAAGTTGTTATACAGACACTTGAAGATTGGTATGAAAATGACTGTAAAGCATTGTCTGATTATTTATTTTTTGAAGCAGGAGATAACCATGAGAATAAATTCCGTAAGGAATTCAATAAAACAAATTTTTAAGGAGGAATAAAAATGTTAGAAGTAAAAATTATGATTGAAGCCCCAGAATTGGTAAATGCCATTAATAATCTTGCTACAGCAGTTAGTGGTGTAAAAACAAATTGTATTACAGAAAACACATCCGAACCCGTGAGTCCATCTGCACCATTAACTACATCTGTACCAGCAAGCGCTCCCCCCGTTCAACCTGTAATTCCAACAAATACAGCAAATATTCCTGCACCAAACATTCCACTTGCACAAGCTCCTAAATATACAGTTGAACAAATTATGTCAGCTGGTGCAATGTTAATGGACGCAGGCAAAGTAAATGAACTAATGAATTTGTTACACTCCTTTGGTGTTCAAGCTGTTGTGGATTTAAAACCTGAACAATTAGGGGCATTTGCTACTGCACTAAGAGAATTGGGGGCAAAAATATGAGCATACACGCACTTCTTTCCCCTTCCAGCGCAGAAAGATGGTTGAATTGTCCTCTTGCTCCTAGAACTGAGGCACAACTTCCCAAACAAACAAGCGAATATGCACAGGAAGGTACAATTGCACATAGTGTTTGTGAAATTACAGCTAAAAAACACTTCAAAAAAGTAAAAGCAGCAGAGTACAATAAAGTGATTAAAAAACTAAAAACGAATCCACTGTGGAATGATGAAATGTTACATACTGCAGAAACATATGTTGAACATTTAGCAGAACGTGCAATGGAATTTGAAAATGAACCATATATCGCTTTTGAAGTCAAAGTTGATATATCAATGTATGTCCCTGAAGCATTTGGACGATGTGACTGCATAATTTTTGGAGGAGATACGCTTGTCATTACAGACTATAAACATGGTAAAGGCATATCTGTAAATCCAGAAAAAAATCCGCAACTTATGCTTTACGCACTTGGTGCATTAAAACTTTATGAACCACTTTTTGGTGCAGTTTTGCAAAATATTGAAATTTATATTGACCAGCCAAGACTGAATTCTTATAAAAATTGGAATTGTACTGTTAATGAACTATTGGAATGGGGAGAAAGTATAAAAACGAAAGCTGAAATGGCATTTATGGGTTTTGGAGAATATCATGCTGGTGATTGGTGTCGTTTTTGTCGTGCAAATGGTACTTGCAAGGCACAAGCAGAACAACAAATTAGTGCTTTTGATGATTTTAGTGAAGCAACAAATTATTCTTCAGCACTCCTCACTCCTGATGAAATCAGTAAAGTTTTGGAACGTGGAAAAAAACTTGTTGCTTGGTTTGAAACAGTAAAAGAAAAGGCACTTGAAACGATATTAAGTGGTACAAATATACCAGGTTGGAAAGTTGTTGAAGGTAGAAGCAGCCGTATTTGGACTGACCAAGATAAAGCACTTGAAAAACTTCAAGCATCAGGTATAGACAGAGCAGCTATATACGATAATGTTCCAAAAACATTAACAAAATTAGAAAAAATGCTTGGTGCAACAAAATTCAAAGAACTTGTTGGCGATTTTATAGTAAAATCGCAAGGAAAACCGACTTTAGTATCTGCAGATGATACACGCAAAGAATTTAATAGTGCTGTAACTGATTTTGCAGGAATAGTCAATGAAAATCAATGAAATTAAGGAGGATAAAATTATGTACAACAATATTCCCACTAAAGTTTTAACTGGCGAAGTACGTTTATCATATGTCAATCTTGTAACTCCAAGAGCAAATAACAGTAATCCTAATGCCGACCCCAAATATTCTGTAACACTCCTTATTCCAAAATCGGATGTTGCTGTCAAACAGAACATTGACGCTAGTATGGCAGCAGCTGCTACTGATGCACAAAGTAAAATTTGGAATGGTGTTCGTCCTCCAGTTATCCCTTCTCCTGTTCATGATGGTGATGGTGTTCGACAAAATGGCACTCCCTACGGTGCTGAATGTAAAGGCTGTTGGGTAATTACAGCAAGTTCCAAACAAAAACCCCAAGTTGTACATCAAAGTGACATCAATACTGAACTACTTCCACAAGATATTTATAGTGGTATGTATGCTCGTGTAACAATTAACTTTTTCGGATACAATAATGCAGGAAAAAAAGGAATAGGGTGTGGACTTGGAAATGTAATGAAAACGCGTGATGGAGAGCCTCTTGCTGGAGGAGCAACAGCTGCTGCTGATTTTGCTGGAGTTGGGCAGGAAGTATCTTCTGCTACACCTTTATATGGAGCTAGTTCAGGACAAACTACTCCTGACACCTTTGGATATAGCATAAATACAGCAAATCCAATGAACTTTAAACAAGCAATAAATCCTCTCACTGGTCAACCATACTATGGCTAAAATAACAACAAAGACGTGTGGCAATATTATAAGCTACACGTCTTTATACTAAGGAGGATAGGTAATATGAGTGATAAAAAGAATTTTCGTGTAGAATATCCCAATGGTTATATTGAAGTAAATATAGGCAAATTCTTTGGTACAGCTAATCAAAAAAATATAAATAAGCTACTTTGCCTTGCAAAATGTTATTGTTCTGAGGAACAGCGTATAAAATTGATTGAAGATATGCATTATGAAAGTAAATATAGAAAAGAAATACTAGATACCTTAGGAGATTTAGAATTTAAAAGAAAGAAATTACTTGCTAATTTTTTTAATTTCTACAGCATAGAACGTCCACTACCTACTCCTGAAAAGGCATTAGTAAAACAATGTGAAAAACTAACTCAAAATATCCAAAGAATATCAAAAGAGAGGTGGAACTGTTGAAACATCATATTTCTATTGATATTGAAACATTTAGTAGTGTTACTATTGCAAAATCAGGGGTGTATAAATATGTTGAAAGTCCAGATTTCGAAATACTGCTTTTTGCATATAGTATAGACAAAGAACCAGTAGAAATAGTTGATTTGGCACAAGGCGAAATGTTACCAGATTGGCTATATAGTGCAGTAAAAAGTCCGGAATATATCAAACATGCCTATAATGCAGTATTTGAGTGGTGTTGTCTTTCAAAATTTTATGGTTTTCCTTTACCAGTGGAACAATGGCGTGACACTATGTTACATGGATTATATTGTGGATTTACCGCTGGACTAGATGCAACAGGCAAGGCACTAGGACTTCCTGCAGAAAAACAAAAACTGTCTGTTGGTAAAGCTCTAATACGTTACTTTTGTGTTCCATGTTCTCCTACGCAGTCAAATGGTAGACGAACAAGAAATTTACCAAAACATGACCAGGATAAATGGAATTTATTTAAAACGTATTGTATGGGAGATGTTGTAACTGAAATGGAAATTGAAAGAAAATTATCGGCATTTCCTGTACCTGATGAGATACAAAAACAGTGGCAAACAGATGTTATGATAAATGCTCGTGGTGTTGCTATTGATATGGAAATGGTACAAGGTGCTTTAGAAATTGGTGCCACATCTCATGAAAAGTTAATGAAGGAAGCAGTAGAAATTACAAAATTAGAAAATCCTAATAGTATTACACAACTTTCTAAATGGTTGGAAAAAACAACAAATACATCAATAGCAGACTTACGTAAGGAAACAGTGACATCTATGTTAGAAAAGAAAGCTTTCTCTGGTTCCGCTAAAAGAATGCTTGAAATCAGACAAGAATTAGGTAAAACAAGTACAAAAAAATATGATGCTATTGAAGCTGCAGTTTGCAAAGATGGGCGTGTCAGAGGGTTATTACAGTTTTATGGAGCAAATAGAACAGGACGTTGGGCTGGAAGACTTGTACAAGTTCAAAATCTTCCTCGTACCTATATTGAACAACTTTCTTTTGCAAGAAGAACTGTTAAAAACAAAGAGATAGATAAATTAAAATTATTGTATGGTTCTGTTCCGGATACATTATCTCAGCTTATTCGTACATCATTTATTGCATCTACCGGAAATAAATTAGTAGATGCTGATTTCAGTGCTATTGAAGCTAGAATTATATCCTGGTTGGCAGGGGAACAATGGAGGCTTGAAGTATTTAGAACACATGGAAAAATTTATGAAGCTTCAGCAAGTCAAATGTTTGGCATTCCACTAGAAAGAATTAAAAAAGGTAATCCTGAATATGCTTTACGACAAAAAGGTAAAGTTGCAGAATTAGCATTAGGGTATCAAGGTGGTTCAGGTGCTCTTATATCAATGGGAGCTTTAAAAATGGGTATTTCCGAGGAAGAGTTAAGTGATATTGTTTCTCGTTGGAGAGAAGCAAATAAAAGAATTGTAGATTTATGGCGTAGTATTGAAAATGCAGCAGTATCAGTTATTCAAAGCGGTAGACCTGCTGGTATTAGGGGATTAATATTAGCAAGAGAGTTTGATATGGAGAATGATTTAGATTTTTTAACTATTACGCTTCCAAGTCAACGAAAGCTATATTATGCGAAGCCTGAAATAGGACATAACCAATGGAACAGGCCATCAATTATATATAATGGTGTAGACCAAAATACAAAACAATGGACACATATTGAAACCTATGGAGGAAAACTTGTTGAGAATATCGTTCAAGCGATTGCTCGTGACTGTCTTGCAGTGGCAATTGAACATTTGGAAAAAGCTGGATTTCCTGTAGTATTTCATGTACATGATGAAGTGGTTATTGATTGTCCAGCTAAACAAGCGGAACTCGACACAGTTGTACAAATAATGACACGTCCCATTCCTTGGGCACCAGATTTGCCGTTAAATGCTGATGGTTGGATAGGAGATTTTTTCAGAAAGGATTAAATATATGAATACATACAAAAATTCAGAAGGCTACAATGACCCAACAGTAGGAGAAGCATTAAGCAATATTGCATTAGAAGAACAAAGAAAAGAAGCAAAACGGCTTGCAACAATTAGTATGCTTGTTACTGTCATAAAGAAAACAGCAGAACTTGTAGGATTTGAAGTAATTGGCAGAATTGTACTTATGGATAAAGAAACGGGTAAAAAGTATAAATAATTAGGAAGGAGGTAGAAGCTAAAATGATATATGACCGCCAAATTACAATAACTACAGGTAATAATCGAAAAAGTGTAAATTGGCAACCGCAAACTATCATGCTATCAGAATTTTATGAGAAATTTAAAATTCCAAATCGGTCAGCAGAAACAATACAAAGATATCTTAGTTTAAAAAAATCTGAACAAGATGAAAGAAAAGATATTGGTGGATTTGTAGCTGGGAGTCTATCTGGACCTCGTCGCAAAGCAGGTACGGTAATAGGACGGGATGTTATTACACTTGATTTTGATGCAATACCACCTGGATGTACAGATGAAATATTAAAACGTGTAAACGCACTCGGTTGTGGTTTTTGTATTTATTCTACACGAAAACACACACCTGTAAATCCAAGACTGCGTATTCTATTGCCACTTGACCGTACAGCTACAGCTGATGAATATGAGCCAGTAGCAAGATATATGGCATCAAGTATTGGTATGGAATTTGCTGACCCAACAACATTCGAGGCAACACGACTGATGTACTGGGCCAGTTGTTGTGCAGATAGTGAATATATTTTTACATTTGCAGATAAACCTATGTTATCTGTAGATGGGCTATTAGACATGATAGATAAAAAACAAGGAGATTGGCGAGATATATCAAAATGGCCACAAGTTCCTGGTTCAGATAACATTTATAAAAAACTGGCAATGAAGCAAAGTGACCCATTAAGCAAACATGGTGTAGTTGGCGCATTTTGTCGAACATATGATATTTATGGTGTAATAGATACATTCCTTGAGGGAATTTATACACCTGTAGATGATTTGCGAAATCGTTTTACTTATATTAGTGGCAGTACGACAGGTGGCGCTATAGTCTATGATAATGGTTTATTTTTATATTCTCACCATTCCACTGACCCTTGTTGTGGACGACTTGTAAACGCTTTTGATTTAGTGCGTATCCATAAATTTGGAGATATGGATGATAATGTTGACCCTAATACACCAACAAATCGCTTGCCATCTTATAATGCAATGTGCCAGTTTGCCATAGAGAATACAAGTGTATCTCAACAATTGGTAAAAGAAAGAGCAAATTCAGCAATAAGTGATTTTAGTAGTTTGATGAAATCGGAAAACGAAAATAAAAGCTTAGAATGGACAGTAGATTTAGAATTAAACAGTCAAACAGGAACAATTAAAACTACAATAGATAATATCTGGCTGATACTTGAAAATGACCCCAATTTAAAAGATAAATTTGCATTAAATGAATTTGCAGGACGTAGTGAGGTACTTGCAAACTTGCCGTGGAGTTCGTTTGAGAAAAGACGAGCATGGACAGATAATGATAATCAAGGCTTGTATTGGTATTTCGAGAAAGTCTATAACATATCGGGAAATGGAAAAATTGATGGAGCATTATCTTTACATAGCGAAAAACATAAATTTAATGATGTACGCAATTATCTTACATCATTAAAATGGGATGGTATATTGCGGTTAGATACATTACTTATTGATTATTTAGGTGCAGAGAATAAACCTTATGTTCGAGCAGTAACACGAAAAGCATTTACAGCAGCAGTAGCACGTGCCATGGAACCTGGTTGTAAATATGATACTATGCTTATTCTCTCAGGGCCACAAGGTATTGGTAAATCAACATTGCTTGATAAAATGAGCAAGGGCTGGTTCAATGATGGCATAAGGACGTTTGAAGGAAAGGAAGCAAGTGAACTATTACAGGGTGTTTGGCTAGTAGAAATTGGGGAGTTAGATGCGTTTAGGCAAACAGATGTTGCAAGGATTAAACAATTTCTAAGTTTACGCACTGACCGTTTTAGAGCTGCATATGGACGTCATGTAAAAGATATTCCAAGGTGTTGCGTATTCTTTGGCACAACAAATACAGCAACATTTTTACGTGACCGCACAGGAAATCGTCGTTTCTGGCCTGTTGATGTCGGAGTTATCCCACGTATTAAAACAGTATGGGAACATTTAGATAATGAGATTGACCAGATTTGGGCTGAAGCAGTTATGAGATGGCGAATGGGTGAAAGTCTTTTTCTAACAGGTAAAATTGAGGAATATGCAAAGGTAGAACAAGAAGCACATAGAGAAGTAAGTAGCAAAGAAGGTATTATCATTGATTTTGTGGATAAACCAGTTCCAGAAGACTGGCAAAAATTATCTTTAGATAAACGAAGAATGTTCTTAAATGGAACAACTGAAAGAAATGTAAAACTTGTATTACGTGACCGAATATGTGCATTAGAAATTTGGTGTGAAGCTTTTGGAGGTCAACCTAAAGATTTCCGATATAAAGAGTCTGCTGAAATAAATGATATTTTAAGGTCATTACCAGGTTGGGAAAAGACATCAAACGGTTTACGCTTTGGATATTGTGGTTATCAGAGAGGATTTCTTCGTAGATGAAACCAAAATTAAGGAGGAATAAAAACGGTTCCAGAGAAGCAACTTATAAAATCTCTTTTTTGCAAACATAAAAAAATAATTTCCAGTGAGTCTTACAGCAAAAATGGTCTTGTGCGAATTTCTGGTAGTAATGTATATACAGTATGCCAAGACTGTGGAAAAATTCTAAACGAAAGTCATTATGATTACTGAGAAAACTGAAATATTGTAGTGAAACATCTCATTTTTATTCCATCTAATGTTTCAGTCCAAATGTTTCATTGTTTCAGAATTGTTTCAGTGTAAAGCATTGATATTACAGGCTTTATAGCTAATTGAAACAATGAAACATTTATTTCTATATAATATAAAATTAGAGAGATTAAAGGGTGTATAGCGTTATATATACCTCTAATCCCTCTAATATATAAAAAGATTTTAATAAATGTTTCAGGAGGTTAAACATGAATGAAAAGCAAATTGAAAGGTGCCTCGTTGAAGGTATCAAAAAACAGGGGGGTATGTGTATGAAATTTGTAAGCCCTGGAACTGCCGGAGTGCCAGATAGGATTATTATTACTGCAACTGGAAAAATCCTATTTGTAGAATTGAAAACAGAAACTGGGCATCTTTCGAAAATTCAAATGTATACAATTGGAGAAATGAAAAAACGTGGTGCAGATGTCCGGGTTATAAAGGGACTTGATGAAGTAAAAATGTTATTAACAGAAATTGGAGGTACGCTTATATGATATTTAATCCATATCCATATCAGCAGTATTGTATTGATTGTATTATCTACAACAAAGCAGTTGGACTTTTTTTAGACATGGGGCTTGGTAAAACAATTATAACTTTAACAGCATTATTTGAACTTAGATATAATCGGTGGGAAGTTACAAAACCCCTTATTATTGCTCCCAAAAAAGTAGCAGAGGCTACATGGTCAACAGAAGCAAAAAAATGGAGGCATCTGAAAATGATGCGTATTGTTACTGTACTTGGAACAGAGAAGCAAAGGCTTCAAGCATTAGCTACACCAGCAGATGCCTATGTAATAAATCGTGAGAACGTACAATGGCTTGTGGAATATTTCAAAAACAGCTGGCCATTTGATATGGTTATTCTTGATGAAAGCTCAAGTTTTAAAAATGCGTCAAGCAAACGTTTTAAAGCTCTAAAGCTAGTGCGTAGTAGAATAAAACGTATTGTAGAATTGACAGGAACACCATCAAGCAATGGTCTTGAAGATTTATGGGCACAGATTTATTTACTAGATGGCGGTGCAAGACTTGGCAAAACATTAGGTGCATATAGAGATAAATATTTTGTTCCTGGAAAGCGTAATCAAACAATCATATATAAATATACACCAAAAGATGGAAGCTTTGAAATGATTAAACAAGCTATTAGTGACATTTGCATTAGTATGAAAGCTAGTGATTATCTTACACTACCAGATGTTATACATAATACTATTCCAGTAACACTTGATGTATCTGCAAAGAAGTCTTATACACAGCTAGAAACAGAACTGCTTCTACAGGTAGAAGAAAATACGATTACAGCACAAAGCGCAGGAGTGCTAACTGGAAAACTTTTACAGCTTTGTAATGGAACAATTTATGATGAAAGTAAAAAACCTGTCAAAGTCCACAACTGTAAATTGGAAGCCTTTTTAGAGTTGATTGAACAGCTAAATGGACAACACGCTTTAGTATTTTATAACTTCCAACATGATAGAGATAGATTAGTTGAAATATTAGCAAAATATAATTTGCGTGTTAGAGTTTATTCTCAGGCAAAAGATGAAATTGACTGGAACAATGGAGAAATTGATATTTTATTAGCACACCCTGCAAGCTGTGGTTATGGATTAAATCTCCAACAGGGCGGACATCATGCCATTTGGTTTGGTTTAACATGGAGCTTAGAACAATATGAACAGGCAAATAAGCGATTACATAGACAAGGGCAAGAATATCCAGTTGTTATTCACCATTTGGTTGTACAAGGTGGAATGGACGAAACAGTTATAGAAGCATTGCAAAATAAAGGTGATATACAAAATGCACTTATGGATGCTCTGAAAGTTCGTATCAATAAATTGCACAATTAAAAAAAAGGAAGTGGTATTCATGAACAAAGAAAAAATTGCAGAAATTGCACGTACAGCAGCAATAGAAGTTCTTGATAAAAAAGATAAACTATTTGATGAGGAGTTTGATGCCAGATACCATGATGTAAACCTCCTAATGAAAAATTATCGCAAGTTAAAAGTGCATTATGCTCATGTTTCACCTGAAACTTTAGAGGTTAGTTCCATTTGCTCCATACGCAACAAAACAGGTTTGATGATGAGCCATGTGGATAAAATGCTTACGGCATATAAGGCTTTATGTCAAGAAGCAGGAAATTTTGATGAAATTCGCAGATGGAAAGCGCTTTATTTAAGATATATTGGTGAGGAAAAGCTGAGTATAGATAGTATTGCAGAACGCTTAAATATTGATAAGAGAACATTTTATAGGGACATCAATAAAGCAATGGAGGATATGGCTGTTTTACTGTTTGGCATTGAGGCTATTGGCACATGGAAACATACCTCACGAGTCCGCTAACAAATAAAAAGTCCTTACATAATAAAATTTACCTAACACTTATAAAAGCCTGTTAAACGGCTTTTATGGGCGATAAACCTGTCTTGCTTGACAGGTTTTTATTTTTATTATTTATCTGATTTTTATATTTTAAGTTTTATTTTAATATTTATAAAAATTTTTTATGAAAAAAATTCTAAAAAAGTATTGACATTAACACGATAGCGTGTTATAATAAATACATAAAGAAAAAGAAAATAAATCAAATAAAAAAAGGAGCCGATAGATATGAAAAATACAAATAACTGGTACATGGAAGGCATTAAAGATATAATGAGCAAACAACAATTTGAGATTGATGAATTAGAAGCAGCTATTACTTATATGGAAAGTAGAGAAAACGAAACAGAAGCAAACCTCAAAATGATTGCAGAATATAAGCAGGAACTTGCTGAAGCAATAGAGGATTTGAAAAGTACAAAACAATATATGAAATCAGTAGAAAAATATATCGCATAAACAAGTCGAAACACCCGAAAGGGTGTCCACTGAGGGATAGCCTCCCAGTGCTGAAGATGACAGGCTAGAAAGGATGATTAAAATGAAAACTTGTAGAATGTGTAGACACTGTAATCCAATGAATATTTGCGGAAGCGATTGCGAATGTAAAGCAAAATCAGATAATGAAATCATATTTGAGGTTTCTGAAGATGATAACATTTGCTTTTATGGAGAACAGAATGATGAACCTTGTCAGTATTATGAAGCAAAATAAAAAAAAGTGGCTCGTTATCAAACAGTGATTTGAATACAAGCCATGCAGGTATGATATACCCACTCATAACCAGGTGAAGTATATCATACCTGTTTTTTAAAGTCAATATTAAATGAAAAAGAGGTGTACATGATATGGGAAAATATACAGTAATATCCACAGTTCTATATGCGATTGCAGAAGAACTTGCAAAAAAAAAGCAATGGACAGTATGCCAAAATTAAGAGAGGGTGAAGAAATTCAAAAAGAATGGTATGAAAATGGTGTGTACTATAGAGAAACAAGGTTTGATGGTAAAACATACCTTAGTCAATATGATTTTAGACAAAATAAAGTTAGCTTTTTAGAGGCAAGTTAACTGAAACATTACAATGAAACATTTCTTTTTATTCACATATTAGACACGAAATTCAAATTTAGAGAAAATAAATCAAGCGAATGTTTCAGCCCCAAATGTTTCATTGTTTCAGCAATGTTTCACCTAATGTTTCAGTGCAAACCATTGATTTTATAGGATTTTTCTTATATTGAAACAATGAAACATTTATTTCTATATAATATAAAATTAGAGAGATTAGGGGGTGTATAGGGTATATATACCCTTCTAATACCTCTAATATATAAAAAAGTTTACAACCAATGTTTCAGAGGGAAAAGGAGTGGTAAATTATGGATAAATTACAAGTTTTAAATTATGATGGAAAAGAAGTAAGAATAACCATCTTCAATGGCAATCCATGGTGGGTATTAGTAGATGTGTGCAGAGTATTGGAAATAAAAAATGTACAATGGGCTGCTGTGAAGCTCAAAAGTGATGAAAAATGTGTTCGTCAAGTAGAAACTGTTCATGGCATACAGAAATTAACTCTTATCAATAAATCAGGTCTTGATTCTACTATTACCCATCACACCAATAAACTAGAGGCAAATGCTTTTAAACAGTGGGTTACATATAAAGCATTACCAACTATTTGCAGAAATAATAATATCTATGGAAAAAAGGCTTTTGTACAATCATCTACAAATCATTCAGAAACCAAAATACTTGAAAAATTGTATGCCCTTTCGGAAGAAAATGGTAAGGAATCAAAATCTGTAATGGATTTTATCACACGATTTGTTAAAGATGAGGAAACAGAAAAATTATTTCTTACAGCAATACATGACGCTCGTTTTGCTGGTTACAAAGATGCCATAAAGGCAATGACACAGCTTTTTGTTGAAGCACAAGCTTGACCATACAATGCTGTTATGCTATAATAACGGCATTGAGGTGATAGAAATGGCACAAAGTAAAGCACATATGGAAGCAACAGGAAGATTTGAAAAGAAGGCATATGATAAAATATTATTTCGAATACGAAAAGATGCTGAACTCAACGGTAATATGATACGTACTCATGCTGAAGCAAGAGGTGAAAGCATAAATGGTTTTTTGTTAAGAGCAGTTACAGAAACTATTGAACGAGATAACAGTTCTACAAAATAGTATTTTATAAATTATATATCATAAGTATTTACAAAGTAAATACAATAGGTTATAATAAAAGTAATGAAAGGAGGCTGTTTTATGGCAGTTGTAAATACGAGTATTAAAATTGACCAGACATTAAAACAAGAGTCACAAGAGTTGTTTGAAAGTTTTGGGCTTAGTCTAAGCTCTGCAATCAATATGTTTTTACGACAGGCTGTACGAGAACAGGCTATCCCTTTTAGAGTTGGAAATCCTCTACCAAATAGTGAAACAATAAAAGCGATTGAAGATGCTAGAAAAGGGATTGGATTAAGTCGAGGATTTACTTCTGTTTCCGAACTAATGGAGGATTTAGATGCTGACGATTAAATATCAAACTACTTTTAGAAAAGATTATAAGCGAATAAAGAAACGTGGATATGATATGAAACAGCTACAAACAGTTATCGACCTTCTTGCATCAGAACAAGAATTACCATCCAAGTATAAAGACCATAAATTAATTGGTGACTATATTGGTTGTCGAGAATGTCATATAGCTCCAGATTGGTTGCTTGTATATGAAGTGATAGAAAAAGAATTGCTTTTAT
This sequence comes from uncultured Lachnospiraceae bacterium, assembly GCA_910586005.1. Taxonomy (GTDB): domain Bacteria; phylum Bacillota; class Clostridia; order Lachnospirales; family Lachnospiraceae; genus Petralouisia. The sequence continues at coordinate 19,310 of CAJUHG010000047.1, forward strand.
ATCTAACAAGAACTGGAACGCATAGCGATATTTTTTGATGTGGAGAGTTTTTTAACAGTGGTGTATCTCAGCCCTTAAATGAGAAATTTATGAGCAAAAAAGAATGCAGAGATAAAATCTGTATTCTTTTTTTTTATATCTTTTTTAGATTTATAAAAATTTTTTATGAAAAAAATTCTAAAAAAGTATTGACATTAACACGATAGCGTGTTATAATAAATACATAAAGAAAAAGAAAATAAATCAAATAAAAAAAAGGAGCTGATAGATATGAGAGGTCAATGCTTAGAAAATGAAATGGAGTATAAAGGTTGGCGAGAGTGCCCACAATGGTATTGCATAAAGACAATATTAAATAATAATGATGGAACCATAAAAAGAGAACTTGTATCAGATGAGAAAACAAAAATTCCCATCGTGATACAAGGTACCGAAAAACCTTTAGATGGCGTGTTTGAAACAACAGAAGCTACAACATATTACACATACCACCGAGGTTACGAGGAAGATATTCGGCAGTTGGTAACAGCAAGAATATAGGCAAATTCAGTTGATTATCTCAATCAATATCATCACCTACTTTTCTATTATTATTTGAGAACTTTTCCTTTTTCGAAAATCATATTGGTTTTGAAAAACTTTACCATTAAATGTAGTTTCTCTATAATATATGCCATCTTCATACCATTCATGTTGTATTATTTCACCATCTCGTATTTCTGGCATACTATCTTTTGCTTGCTTTGCAAGTTCTGTTGCAATAGTAAATAAAACTGTTGAAAGCACACTCATTGTTTCTGAGTACCATCTTCACTTAGAAGTTCCTCGATAGTACAACCATAAAGTTTTGAAAGCTGTGGTAACTTATCAGCTCTTGGCTTTGAAATACCCAGTTCCCACTTACTTACTGCAGATTCCTTTACACCTATAATTTTAGCAACCTCTTTTTGCGTAAGATAACCTGCGTATAGTCTTCGTTTTTTCATGGCATTCATTTTTTTTCACCTCCTATATAAGTCTTAAAAGTTGTTTTTTATATTTATATTCTTATTATAATATAATAAATATTAAAAGTCAACTTATTTTCATATTTTTTTCATAAAAATTTCCTTGACAATATGAATTAAAAGATATATAATTGATTTTAAAGAAAGGCGGTGATGTCTATGGATGCTATGGACGGATTTGGAGAACGTCTTAGGAAACTGAGAAAAAATGTTGATATTACACAAGCTGAACTTGCAGATATTGTTGGTGTTGTACCATCAGCAATTGGGAAATATGAACGTCTTCCGCACTCATTTCCTAGTGTAGAAGCACTTGTTAAACTTGCGGACTATTTTAATGTAAGTATAGATTATCTATTAAAAGGGATTCAGACGGTTCCTGCTGCAGTAGAAAACAATATTAGTGGTCAGCTGTCAAACAGCCCATTGATACAAGCAAATCATGGTGGTATCATATTTCATGGTAATAATGATAATAAGCAAGTTCTTTCTCCAGAAGCAGAAGAACTGTTACATATTTATGAAACACTTGGAGGACGTAACCGTTTGAAGCTTCTCAATTATGCTATAGAATTAGAAGAAAATACGGAAGGGAGTACAAAATGAAAGTATCACTGGAAATTAAACAAAAATGTTCCTTTTTTTGGCTGAGAGGTATTCGCAGAGCGAGAATAGATAAGTGTTGTGCAAAATGTTTTATGGGAGATGCTTTTCATGAGATTTATGAAGGAACACACTATAAAGAGAAAGCACTTGTGGAACTTGATATTACACCAAATAATCAAGTGAAGGCATATTATCTTTGTGGCTTGAGTAAAGGTTTTAAATATGAAGATAATACGCATGTTGCTTTTGTACCATGTGAGGGACAAAATATTGAAATTGATAATGACAAAATTCACCTCATGATTACGGATGCTCGTCAAATAGAATTTCAAAGTTATCAGCCAAATCCAGAGGGCGAATTTACAGAAGAACAACGTACTTGTCGTAACTGGATATTTGCGAATTATCTATTGGATGGAATGCCACTATGAAACGTGCAGCCCTCTACATTAGAGTTTCTACGCTAGAACAGGCACAAGAAGGTTATTCTATTGGAGAACAAAAAGAACGTTTGATTGCATATTGCAAGGCTAAAGATTGGATTATTGCTGACATTTATGTAGATGGAGGTTATACAGGCAGCAATCTTAATCGTCCTGGTATACAAAAATTAATGTCGGAAACAGATAAATTTGATTTAGTGCTTGTTTATAAGTTAGATAGACTTTCCCGTTCTCAAAAAGATACACTTTACCTTATTGAAGAAGTATTTAAAGTAAACAATGTAGATTTTATATCAATGCAGGAAAGTTTTGACACATCTACACCATTTGGAAAGGCAATGATAGGCTTACTTGCCGTGTTTGCTCAATTAGAACGAGAACAAATCAAAGAACGCACTTGGATGGGAAAAATAGCAAGAATAAAGGCAGGATTACATCAAGGTGGTGGCTTTATTCCTATAGGGTATGATTATCATGATGGTAAACTTGTTATTAATCCATATGAAGCAGAACAAGTAAGAAAAATATTTGAATGGTATATTGCTGGTGGCTCTTTGAAAACAATCACTGACCGTTTACAATCAGAAGGCTATACCAATAAATATAGCAGTTATAGTTCATGGTCGACTGTTAGGAATGTTTTAGGAAACAAAACATATACTGGCTGTTTACATTTTGGAGGTGTATCAGTGGAAAATGCACATGAAGCAATCATTAGTGAAGAACAATTCAATACAGCACAAATTTTAAGAGCAAAACGTCGCCATAAATACGGAAGTACAGCATTTCAATCAGAACATCTTTTGACAGGTATGCTTTTTTGTGGACATTGTGGTGGAAGATATTATTTGCGAGATACTGGCAGATATCGTTATTATGCTTGTTACTCTCGTACAAAACAATCAAGTAGTATGATAAAAGACCCAAACTGTAAAAATAAAATATGGAAAGCCTCTGTGCTGGAAGCTAAAATTGAGACTCAAATTTATAAATTGCTTCAATCTCCAAATACGGCAGAAGATATTATTGCTAGTAAATCAAAAGTTGTTCCTATCAATAAAAAAAATGTAGCTATTGAGAAGCGAATTCGTGAAATAGATAAACAAATAAATAAACTAATGGAATTGTATCAGCAAGATGGTATTCCACCTGAAGTATTAGGAAATAAAATCAATAAACTATATACCGAAAAAACTGCATTACAAAAATCTCTTGAACCAGTTGTTGAAGTAAATAAAATGCCATTTGATTTAGTAGAGAAACTAATTTCTGATGCTGTACAAATATGGGAATTTGCAGATGAAACACAGAAGCGACAAATTATGCAAAGTCTCATATCAAAAATTGTACTGAATAATGATGATGTAAAAATAGAATGGAGTTTTTAAGATTAAAGAAATAGTTGATGTACATATTCATATAAATCGAACTTACAAAATCTATAAACTATTATCATATCAAATTTTGAAGCAATAATATCAAAATAAATGAGGGGAAAGTAAAAGGGCAGTAATGCCCTTTTTTTATTTATCATAAACTCCCATTCTATCATGTATCACAAATAGCCTCAACATCGTCCCTGTAAGCATAAGCTGTCCTTTTTCGTCCCCTTTTAATGCCCCTTTCGCAATAAGTTTTTGAACGGTAGGCTTTGCCCAATCTGGCATATTTTCATCTATGTAATTGTAAATCATTTCTGCACCTTCTTTCACATCATTTTCAGACAACTTCCTTTTAAAATCCAGCCATTGTACTTCATTTCTTACAAAAGGTTCCGGACAAATTTTCCCCGTGACATCATAATGACGCAGTACATTTTCCAATGGGACACTATATTTCCCCATAAGCATTTTTACTACTGCAATCGTTGTGTCCTGCGTTTGCTCATTGATATAGTATTGTCCATTGCTGTCCTTTTCGCTGCACATTTCTACACCGATACTATTGTTGTTTCTGCATTTTTCATGTCTGTAGCTTTTTGCCCCGCAATGCCATGCAGTATTTTCATCATGAACAC
>CAJUHG010000048.1 GCA_910586005.1 uncultured Lachnospiraceae bacterium
TGATCATGCAAAGGGAATAGATATGGTACAAGAATATGGAAAATTAGGTGAAACTTATAATATAGGTGGACATAATGAAAAACAAAACATTGAAATTGTCAATATTATTATTGAAACCTTGTTAGAAATGCTTCCAGAAAATGACCCTAGAAGAAAACTAGTAAGTAAAGACTTAATTACTTATGTAGAGGACAGAAAAGGACATGATAGAAGATATGCTATTTCTCCAGATAAGATTAAGGCTGAAATTGGCTGGGAACCAGAAACAATGTTTAAAGAAGGCATTAAAAAAACAATTGCTTGGTTCTTTGAACATGAAGAATGGTTAAAGAACGTAACCAGTGGTGATTATCAAAAATATTATGAAGAAATGTATCAGAGTGAATAGGAAGACAGATGAAGGAATTAAAAGCCAAGGACCATACATTTGCCATTTGCGCCTACAAAGAAAGTCCATTTTTACAAGAATGTATTGAGTCATTGAAAAAACAGACCATAGCTACCAATATTATTATGACAACTTCCACAGAAAATGAATATATCAAGAAGCTGGCTAAGGAATATCAGATTCCGCTGTTTGTTAATTCTAGAACAGCAGGCATTGCCAATGATTGGAATTTTGCATATCATCACTGTAAAACCAAATTGATTACTTTGGCTCATCAGGATGATATGTATCATCCTAACTATGTGGAAAAAATGTTAGAAAATGTAAACAAGGCGAAACATCCACTGATTTATTTTACAGATTACAATGAGCTACGGGAAGGGCGTAACGTTTCTACAAACAAATTGTTAAGAGTAAAACGTCTTATGTTATTGCCTTTAAGAATAAAAGTATTTCACAAAAGTCGTTTTGTGCGCAGAAGGATTCTTTCTATGGGAAATCCTGTATCCTGCCCATCTGTTACTTACATAAGAGAGCATTTACCAAAAACTATTTTTATACCAGGATTCAAAAGTAATATTGATTGGCAAGCTTGGGAAATATTATCCAAAGAAAAAGGTGAATTTGTCTATGAAAAGTTACCTTTAACTTATCATAGGATTCACATTGGTTCAGAAACTTCTGCAAGTATTAATCATGGAAATATTAGAGCCAAGGAAGACTATGAAATGTTTTTAAAATTCTGGCCAAAAGGGATTGCTAAGATTATCATGCATTTCTATATTAAGGGAGAAGAATCAAACACCATTTGACCTCATCAAGAAAGTTCCCCGCTTTCCTATTATAGATAGAGACATAAGTAGTGGACGGGGACTTGCTTGTTTCAGTGGGAGTACAACCCCGCTGAAAAGTTGCGATAGCAGCTATGAAGTTATAAGTAAGTAGCGAAATGGATATCATGCCCTTTGGGTATTGGGAATATCCGCTTTGACATTAAGGAGAACTAAAATGAACGAACAGTATGAATTGACGATACTGATGCCTTGTCTAAATGAGGCTGAGACATTAGCAATCTGTATAAAAAAGGCAAAACAATTTTTAGAGGAAAGCGGTGTAAATGGGGAAATCGTCATTGCAGATAATGGAAGTACAGATGGTTCCCAGAAAATTGCAGAGGAAAATGGAGCAAGAGTAGTAAATGTTCCTGAGAAAGGATATGGAGCAGCTTTAATTGGTGGCTGTCATGGGGCTCTTGGAAAATATGTGATTATGGGGGATGCAGATGATAGTTATGATTTTTTACATCTGACTCCTTTTGTGGAGAAATTGAGAGAAGGTTATGATTTAGTGATGGGAAATCGTTTTAAAGGTGGAATTGAGCCTGGAGCAATGCCTCCACTTCACAGGTACCTTGGAAATCCAGTCCTTTCATTTATTGCACGTTTGTTTTTTCCATGTAAAATTGGGGATTATCATTGTGGATTGCGTGGGTATAATAGAGAATCTATTTTGAAGTTGGGACTAGTTACTACTGGGATGGAATATGCAAGTGAAATGGTGGTAAAGTCTACTTTAAATCATTTGAGAATTGCAGAGGTGCCTACCACTTTGAAAAAAGATGGTCGTTCTCATGCACCACATTTGAGAAGCTGGTCAGATGGTTGGAGGCATTTAAAATTTCTTTTAATGCACAGTCCTAATTGGTTATTTATGTATCCAGGCTTGATTTTATTTTTTCTAGGACTGATATTGACAATTATATTGAGTTTTAGAAATATTCAAATTGGTTCTGTGGGGCTAGGAGTGCATACTTTGATGTATTCAGCAGCAGCTATGATGGTTGGAACAAATTTGGTAATGTTTTCACTATTTGTCCGGTCTTATGCGAGTGTAACAGGATTTATTCCCACAGAGAGCAAATTGGATAAATGGTTAGAGGAAACTACAACAGAAAGAGGTGTTCTTATTGGTGTTTTACTATTTTTAGTGGGTATTGCAGTTACTATTTTTGCATTTTATATTTGGAGAAAAAATGATTTTGGAGGTCTCTCTCCAGAGAATATGATGCGGATTACAATACCAGCGATGCTTTTTATTGTGGTGGGAATTGAAATGATTTTTGGAAGCTTTTTCATTGGCATTTTGCATATCAAGCACAAATAGAGAGGAAGTTACAAATGAGTAGAACACAAGAAAAAAAGCAGAAAAAATGGTTTTTTATAGTAATCGTAGTTGTATCTATAGCAAGAATTTTAATGTTGCGCGGATTGGTGATTTATCCATTCGTGTCAGCGGGATGTGATGATGCATTAATGAAGAATTGGGCATTAAATATTGTAGGAGGAAATTGGACAGGGCCATTTTCTTGTTATACTTTTACAAAAGAAGTAGGATTTGCTTTTTATCTTGCTGTTACATACTGTTTGCATTTGCCTTATATTATAGCAACAAACTTTTTATATATGATGGCAGCTCTTATTTTACTATATGCAGTTAGTCATATAGTAAAACAGAAATGGGTACTTTGTATCATTTATGTGGTAACCTTATTTCATCCAATTATGACAGCTTTTCAAACAGTGCAAAGAGTATATCGCAATGGATTTGCAACAGCATTGACGCTTTTGGTTTTTGGTAGTTTGTTGAATCTTTATTTTGAAATAACAACAGAATCTTTTCTTAGAAATTTGATTTGGTCTGTATTGACAGCAGGAAGTCTAGGGTATTTGTGGGAGACGAAAAGCGATACGATTTGGCTTCTTCCATTTACCATATCAGTACTTGGTGTAGCTGCGATTCTTGTTATAAGAAGTAGAAAAATATGGAGTATCCTTCCAAGATTGGCGTTATTGATCCTTCCAATTTTGGGAATTTCATTTTTTTCAAAAACAGTAGATGCTTTTAATTTAAAAGCTTATGGAGAAACAGGAATTGCATATTATGGTCCAGCAATGTCTATTCTTACTGGAGTGAAAGGGGAAGAAACACTAGAAAATGTCAATCTTTCTAGAAAAACTTTTTATAAATTGTGTGAATTATCGCCTACACTTGCAACAACAAAACAAGAAGTGGAAAAAACAATGGATGAATATGATAAATATGATACACATCCAGGAGATGGAAATGTAGAAAATGGATGGATTGGATGGACTTTGCTCAGTGCATTTGATAAGGCTGGATATTATGAAAATTGTCAAGTGGCAAATGAATTTTATCAAAAACTTTATAAGGAATTATCAGAAGCAGCTGATAATGGAAAGATAGAATTAGTAGAAAAATCTTTTTTAGAATCTTATTATTTGTCAACAGCAAAAGAGCGAAAAGAATTGTTTTCAACAATTGGTCAAATTTGGAATTATGTAGCAAGCCATCAAGAGATATTTTCAAGTATTTATGCTGTAAAGGAAAAAGATCTTTTGGGAAGTCAAGGGTTTGAAGCTATTACTCGTGGGCGTGCTTATTATAGCCCAATGAAAACAGATTACTATTGTGCAGGTTGGGTGGCTTATCCTCAATATGAATTAAAGAACCTTAAGGTTTATGTAGAAGATAAAGCTGGAAATCAATTAGAACAGATAGAATTTTACAAAAGTGAAGATGTAAGTAAACGTTATGGACAAGTACCAGGAACAGAAAAGTGTCGTTTTACTATAGGGTGGGATTATTCTGGTCAAGAGGAATCTCCACAATTTTATATTGTTGCTTATAATGGGACAAAACAAGTTGCAAAAAAACAGATTGAGGAAATAAATTCTCAAGATTTTCAAAAAGAAGTTTGTATTGGCTGTATTGATGGATTTTTTGAAAATAATAAATTACAAGAGAATCATAAGAAAGCAGAAGAGGCAGTAGAAAGATGCAATAAAGTATCTCAAATTTATTATTCTATAGGAAACTTTTTAGCATGGTCAGGAGTCATAACATATATAATTTTTACAATAGTAGCGATTAGTCAATGGAAGCGTAAGCAATTTGATACATTAAATCTATGGCTGGTAATTACAGGTATAGATTTAAGCTTATTTGTTTTGTTTGCAGGTGTGGCAGTGACTCACTTAAGAGATTGTCCTGCGATTAGTTATATGTATTTAAGCGCTGCTTATCCACTGTTTAATTTTGCAGCAATGTTATCTATTCTAGCATGTATAGGAAGTGTTTTTAGGAAAGTACGACGGTGATTTTCGCTTTGCCTTTGCGTAGAGGAAAAGGTTCTGTTGAATCTTATCAATTATATATTAGATATGGGATTGAGCTTAAACTTATAAGAAAAGATAAAAGGAAGGAAAAGAAAATGGATTTTAGAACACAGGCTGGAATGGGATTAGCACTGTTAAAGCAATATGGTATCCGAGATTTTTATTATAGATTTCGGGAATGGTGTGATTTCCAAGTGAGAAATCAAAGATATCAAAAACTCCATAGTAGTTATTTTCCTTCAGAGGCAGAACTACAAGCTCAGCGAAGAAAAAGATGGGATTATGAACCATTGATTAGCATTATAGTACCAACTTATGAGACAGATAAAACCTTTCTGCGTCAGTTGTTAGATTCTGTATTGTGTCAGACTTATGGAAAATTGGAATTGTGTTTAGCAGATGGAAGTAAGACAGATATTGTAGAAAACGTAGTAAAAGAATATAAGGATACGCGTATTTCTTATAAACGACTTGAAAAAAATAAAGGGATTTCTGAAAATACAAATCGAGGGTTTGAAATGGCGCAGGGGGAATATCTTGCATTGTTAGACCATGATGATTTATTGACACCTAATGCATTATATGAAATGGTAAAGGTTTTGAATAAGATAAATCCTAGACCAGATATGATTTATTCTGATGAAGATAAAATGGTGGGAGATTCCACAGATTATTGTGACCCCAATTTTAAACCTGATTATAATGAAGAATTGCTTCGAAGGAATAACTATATTTGTCATTTTCTGTTATTTTCCAAAGAGATTTTAAAAGAAACAGGTGGATTAGATGCCTCTTATGATGGAGCACAAGATCATGAGTTTGTTTTACGGTGTAAAAGAAAAGGAGCACAATTTTATCATATTCCTAAGGTATTATACCATTGGAGGATTCATCCTTCTTCTACTGCTTATGACCCAAGTTCAAAACTTTATGCCTATGAAAATGGAAAAAGAGCAATCCAAGATTATTTAAGTGACCAAGGAATAGAAGCCAAAGTTGCTTTGACAAAAGATCTAGGAGTATATCAGATTAAGTATGTGAGAAATAAAGAGATGAAGGTAGCCATATTAGTAGCTGAAAAAGAGCAATTAGAGCGACTAAAAAAGCGAACAAAAGTTTCAAAGTGGACAAAAGTTTCTTATTATCATGCTTCTAACCAAACCAATAGAGAGATTAAAAAGCTCAAGGAAGATTATATTCTTTTTGTAGGGAAAGGAATGGAGCCAGAGGGTTCTGGATGGCTAGAAGAATTGTTGGGTTTTTGTCAGGAAAAACGTGTGGGAGCTGTAACAGGAAGTATTCTTACCACAGGACGAAAAATCCTTCAATGTGGTATGATGGTATCTGTAGAAGGAAAAGTATATCCTTTATTTGAAGGGTTGCCAGAAATTTATCGTGGATATTGTCATCGGGCAGATATTCCAGAAAATGTTAGTACTCTGTCTCTCAGTTTTGTTCTGTTTTCTAGAATTGCCTGGGAAGCTGCTGGAAAAATTCCAGAGGAGCTTTCTTTTCCAGCAAGGGAGGTGGAATTTTTTGCCAAGATGAGAAAAGCTGGTTTTGAAGTAGTTGTAGACAATAAGTTAAAGATTATTTGTTCTGAAAAATATAGAACAGATTATAAAATAAAACCAGAGGAATATGTTAGTTTAAAAAGAAATTGGGAAAGCGAATGGAAGCGAGGAGACCTTGCCTATAACCAGAACCTTTGGGAAGGGGATGGAAAATTTACGTTTAGAAAAAAAGAAAGAAATAAGAAGTATTAAGACGTTTGTCCTTCTTTCTTTGATTGGATAGGCATTATTTTTATTATTTCTTGTAAAGAAAATTGGCAAGGATTTGCCCATTTGCTATTTTTCTTATATTTTGCCAATAAAAAAAAGAATTCTAATGGCTATTTCACCTGCAATACGAGCACGAAGGCGTTTGGGATAAAATAATTTTTGAATTTGTCGTTTGAGACTATTAGGAGCAGTAAAAAGTGATAATGTTTTTTGTTCTGCTTTTGTAAATCTATATTGGAAAGTGTGTTGAAAGTATTTTAAGTGTTCTTTGCTATCAGTCATAGCAGTTCCACCGATTTCATTTTTTAAGAAACTTTGGATTAAGTTATAATTTCCAGAATCTTCGGCTGTCACTGCATCTGCATGGCGGATATGAGCTGCAGAACAGCGAGCGTCATAAATAATATTACCAAAACAGGCAGCACCACGAAGCAGCCAACGGTCATGTAGCTCTTTTCCTGGATTTATATTTAAAATTAGTTCTTGTCGAGCTGTTTCATTAAATACCAGAACAAAACCAGAAGCAGGTGTATAGTAAAGAACATCTGTAAGGGTGATATGTTTTTTCTGAGAAGGTGATTGCCGCAGAAATTCTCCAGTATCTGTATAGTATTCATAGGCAGAAAAATAGACGCAAGGCTTGTTAGTTTGAGATTTTTTATCTAATTTTTCTACTGCCCATTTAATCTTATCAGGATACCAGATATCATCTTGGTCACAGAAGGCATAATAATCTGCTGAGGCACATTCCTTTAGAATTTGATAAAAAGACATTGGACATCCAAGGTTAGTTCCACCATTTTCTAGAAGAAGAATCTTCTTTGAAGAAGTATTTTTTGCAATATAATCTTTTAAAATGTTCATTGTGTTATCTTTGGAACCATCATCGCGAATATAGATGGTAATATTAGGATAAGTTTGTGATAAGAGGCTGTCTAGTTGTTTTTTTATATATTTTTCTCCATTGTAAGTAGCTAATAAAATATTGACACTTGATGTATTGTTCATAGAAAAACCTCCTTGACATAGATATTTAATTCTTTTTGATATAAAGGTTATTATATATATGATAAATGCTAAAGTTTGCATATGTATTATACAATAAACAGAAACAATATAACAGAATAAAATAAAAGAATCTTACAAGACAGGATTCTTTGTTAGAATAAAAATAATATATACACTTATATAAGAGAAAGATGTCAATCTATGTGGGCTTGTCCACTTTGTTTATGATATAATAATATAAAACATTTTTTAGAATAAAAAGGAGGTATGGCTTTGGCAAATGGATGTATATATGTGATAACTCACAAACCAGTAGAACTTTCCTTGCCGTACCAATACAAAAAACTTTTTGTAGGTGCTGAGAAATTGACAGTGAAAGAAAAAGAGAACTTAAAAGGTTATGTTTTTGATGATTTGGGAAAGAATATTTCTAAAAAAAATGGTAATTATTGTGAATTGACAGGTTTATATTGGATATGGAAAAATGAGAAAGAAGATATTGTAGGAATTACCCATTATCGTAGATTTTTTGGAAGACCTAGGAAGTTACTTTCTCTAGAAGAAGCAGAAGCCATTTTAGAACAGTCAGATATTATTGTGGCAAGGCGTCAGTGGGTGGAAAAAAATGTAAAAGTTCATTTTGAAGGATTTCATAGAAAAGAAGATTTGGAATTGTTGCGTAAGGCTATACTAAAAAAATATCCAGAATATATAAAAAGTTTTGATTGTGCAATGTCTAAATGTTTTTTGTTTTCTTTTAATATGATGGTGTGTAGAAAAGATATTTTTGATAAATATTGTATGTGGTTATTTGATATTTTAGAAACTTGTGAACATCAAATAGATATTACAAATTATGATTTATATCAAAAACGTATTTTTGGGTTTTTATCAGAGCGTCTTCTTATGGTATATCTTTTACATCACAATATGAAAGTGGCAGAAAGAAAGGTTTGGGAAACAGAACTTGATAGAAGTACTAAATGGGCAAGTGACAAATGGAAAATAATTACCCTTGTTAAAAACTTTTTTGGAAATCGTGGAATAAAAACGATGCGATATAAGAAATAAAATACCTTGTAAAACAGCCGAATAATCATGAGTGCCCTAGAGAGAATCTCATAGGATGACTCAGAGGATATACAAATTGGAATGTCTATTTATGGGATAAATTAATAGTTTTGTAATTGATAAATAATAGTTACTATAAAGGGAGATTTAGAAATATGAAAAATGAAACTAATCGCTTTGAAATAATGGAAACCCGCTTTCATTTAGATGATAAAAATGTATTTGTTTTTCGGGGGATTTTTTCAAGTAATAAAATGGGTGATAATCAGCTTGTATTGTCAATAGATGGAGAATCCCTTCCTCTAACTATGGAAGTGAGAGAAGGAGTAGAAATTCGCAGGATGTATGCAAAATACCCTTATCCTATCAATACAGAGTATTCATTTTTATGTAAATTTCCTCCCCAAATAGAAATGAAAAAGAGATTAGAAATCTATGAGTATGCTGGAACTGAGCGAAGAAAAGTTTATAGTATTCTGGTTAGAAAACTTTTAGAATCTCGGAAAGATTTGCAATATTTTATTGACCATATAACAGAAACAAATGGAAATGTAGAGATTGCAGGTTGGTTTATAGATATTGGTGGAGTAAAGGTTACCATTTTAGATAAAAATGGTCGTTCTCTTTCTTCAGAAATAAAATATGGGTATAGAAGAGATGTAATTGAAGCTTTTCCAGAAGCAATTCCAGAAAGGGTAAAAGGTTTTAAAATTTCTTACCAGAATACAAGAGATAAGAAGGTTAGAGTTTGTTTCCATTATCATGGCAAGACAACAAAAGAAATATTCCCCTTACATCCATCTAAAATAAAGAAATATTTCCAGTTAGTAGGTGTTTATTGGAATAAAACCTATGCCCATTTAAAGCGATTTGGCTTGATTTATACACTTGAAAGAATTAGAGTAAAACTTTTTCATTCTGGAGACGAGACTTATGAAAGATGGCTAAGAAAACATATGCCAAATAAAGCTGCTTTGGAAAACCAAAAACAGCAAAGATTTCCCAAGGAACCTAAAATTAGTATTGTGGTACCTTTGTATAAAACACCAAGAAAGTACCTTTTAAGTCTTGTAAATTCTTTGAAAGAACAGACCTATGCAAATTGGGAATTATGTTTATCAGATGGAAGCGGAGAAAATTCTCCTATTAAGAAATTATTAAACAAATTAGAACAATCTGACCAAAGAATTAGAGTAGTATATAATAAGAAACAATTGCGCATATCAGAAAATACAAATCGTGCGATAGAAATTGCAATGGGCGAATTTGTTGGATTTGCAGACCATGATGATTTGTTAGCTCCAGATGCACTTTATGAATGTGTAAGAATGTTAAATAAACATCCAGATATGCAGGCGGTATACAGTGATGAAGATAAAGTAAATGCCAATGGTAAGAAGTATTTTCAACCACATTTTAAGCCGGATTTTAATAAGGATTTGTTAAATTCTACAAATTATTTTTGCCATCTATTTATAGTGAAAAAATCTGTTTTAGATAAAGTTGGAAAGTTAAATCCAGAATTTGATGGAGCACAGGATTATGATTTTGTTTTAAGATGTTCTGAAGTAACAGAGCATATCTATCATATCCCACAAATATTGTATCATTGGAGGGCACATGAGGATTCTACTGCTGAAAATCCAGAAAGTAAGATGTATGCATTTGAAGCGGGAGCTCGTGCGATTCAAGCTCACTATCATAGAATTGGTTGGAAGAATACAGAAGTTACTCAGACAGAGTGTCTGGGAGTTTATCGAACACACTATCATTTAGAAAAAGAGCCAATGGTATCTATTATTATTCCTAATAAAGATCATATAGATGACTTAAAAAAATGCTTAGCATCCATTGAGCGATGCACATATCAAAATTATGAAATTATAATTGTAGAAAATAATAGTGAGGAACAAGAGACTTTTGCATATTATGATTCTCTAGATAAACAACAGAATAGAATAAAGGTTGTCTATTGGAAAGATAAGTTTAATTATTCAGCAATTAATAACTATGGAGTAGAACAGTCACAAGGAGAGTATCTTCTGTTTTTAAACAATGACACAGAAATTATCAATGAAGATTGTATACAAGAATTGCTTGGATTTTGTATGAGAGAAGATGTTGGGGCTGTAGGAGCAAGGCTTTATTATGAGGATGGAACCATTCAACATGCTGGTGTTATTGTGGGATTGGGTGGTATTGCAGGACATATTTTCTCTAATACGCCTTCTGATCAGGTAGGATATTTTGCTAGGATTATCACTCAACAAGATTATAGTGCAGTAACGGCTGCCTGTATTATGGTAGGGAGAAATGAATTTGAAAAGATTCATGGATTTGATACAAAACTTCAGGTAGCTTTCAATGATATTGATTTGTGTTTGAGAATTAGAGAGCTTGGAAAATTAATTGTATATAATCCATATGCAGAATTATTCCATTATGAGTCAAAATCCAGAGGAAGTGATAACACACAAGAGAAGATGGAAAGATTTAACAACGAAACGATGTATTTTGAACAGAGATGGAAGCATATCTTAGAGGCAGGAGATCCCTATTATAATAGAAACTTTGCACTAGATCATTTTGATTGTAGTTTAGTAGATTATTTTAATTAGAAATGAAAAAAATGAGAAAAGAACATTCCATAACCTTTAATTTTATAATGAATTTTATTTTGACAGCATCTTCCTTTGTATTTCCACTTATCACATTTCCATATGTGTCTAGGGTATTGCTTCCAGTGGGAAATGGAAAAATAGCATCTGCCACAGCAGTGGTTACATATTTTTCTATGATATCCATGTTAGGAATCCCTACTTATGGAATAAGAGCATGTGCCCAAGTGCGAGATAACAAAGAAAAATTATCTCGGACTGTGCAAGAGATTTTGATTATCAATGTGATTATGACAATTTTGGTCTATATAGCTTTTGGAATCTCTTTGTATCTTGTACCTAAATTTGCAGAGGATAGAACACTTTTAATAGTGATGAGCAGTACGATTTTGCTAAATGTAATTGGAGTAAGTTGGTTATATTCTGCTTTAGAAGAGTATGCCTATATTACAATCATTTCTTTAGTTTTTAAAGTAATTGGTGTTATTTTAATGTTTTTGTTTGTGCATGAAAAGCAAGATTATGTGATTTATGGAGGAATCACTGTAATTTCTAATGTAGGGTCTTATATATTTAATTTTTTGCGTTTGGGAAACTATATAATATGTAGGCCTGTTGGAAATTATAATTTAAAAAAACATTTAAAACCCATAGGAATTTTTTGTGCTATGACGGTTGCTACTAGTATCTATACCAATCTGGATATAGTTATGTTAAATTTTATCAGTGGTGACGAACAAGCGGGATATTACAATGCAGCAGTAAAAATTAAAACAATCGTTACAAGTCTTGTTACTTCTATTGGTGCAGTGCTTTTACCAAGACTTTCTTATTACATTGAAAAAGGAATGAAAGAAGAATTTAAAAAAATGGCTTCTAAGGCCCTGGGGTTTGTCACAATGATGTCTTTGCCATTATCTGTTTATTTTATGATGTTTGCGAATGAAAGTGTAGGATTGCTATCAGGAGCAGCTTATCAGCCAGCAGTTCCCTCCATGTGTATTATTATGCCTACTGTGATATTTATTGGAATGTCTAATATATTTGGAATGCAAGTTTTGATACCCACAGATAGGGAGAAAGAAGTGCTTATATCTGTAATGATTGGCGGTATCGTAGATTTAATATTAAATGTGCTATTAATCCCTGATTTAGGTGCATCAGGTGCAGCAATTGGTACATTAGTGGCAGAATTTGCAGTTGTTTTGGTTCAAGTGATAATTTTGAAAGATTTTCTAAGAGAAATAAAATGTGACTATAAAATATTTCCTTATATAGTAGCATTAATTCCAGCAGCTACGATTTCTTGGATAGTCAAAAGGATGCTTCAACCTGTAATTCAAGGAGAATTTTTATTGGAAAAAAGTTGTTTTGTGATTTTGGTAGTTACAGCGGCAATATTTTTTAGTATTTATGGAGTTATGCTGTTAATAACAAAAGAAACTATTGCTATGGAATATATTGTTCCATATTTAAAGAAAATCAAAAGATGAAAAGAGGGTTGAGAGATGAGAAAACGTATTATGACGCTGTTTTTAGCGGTATTTCTTCTATTTCACATGGAAGTAGAGACTTTTTTGGCTATAAATATGCCACAACAATATGGAACTAATTCAGAACATAAGACTGATTTAGAAGAGGAAACTAACCCAGAACATAAGACTGATTTAGAGGAAGAAACTAATCCAGAACATAAGACTGATTTAGAGGAAGAAACTAATCCTAATACAAAGACGGACTTAGAAAAAGAGAAACGTTTTAGGCAGATACCAGAAGAAAATAGTCTAACGAACAATACAGAGGATATCGAACAACAAGAAGAAAAGTTTTATAAAATTACGTTTGATTTTTCTGGAGGAAATTCAAAAAATGGGAAAAAGAATTTCTATCAAATGGTAGCAGAAGGAGCATTTCCAAATACAAATAATATTATTACTCCAGTAAAAAAAGGCTATCTATTACAAGGTTGGATTGATGAAAGTGGAAATTTTTATATGTTTGATCAGCCAATTTATAGAGATATTACATTAAAGGCTGCTTGGACACCTATTACTTATCATATTCGATTTGATGGTAATGGAGGAAAAGGAACAATTCCTACTCAAATGCAACTTGTCTATGGTGAGAAAAAAAATTTACCTATGAATACATTTTTGCGAAAAGGATATGTTTTTTGTGGATGGAGTCAGGAGGGCGAGAAGGTTTATAAAGAAGGTTCTGCTGTAAAGAATTTAACCAGTAAGGATGGAAAAGTAGTTGTTTTAAAGGCTAAATGGAAAAAGGGGACTTATAAAGTACGTTTTGATGCAAATGGTGGTACTGGTAAAATGAAAGACCAGACATTTACTTGTGAGGAAAGTAAAAAACTTTTGAAAAATACCTATAAAAAGAAAGGTTATGTTTTTACAGGATGGAATACCAAGAAAGATGGAGAGGGAAAGACTTATAAAAATAGTCAAAAAGTAAAGAATCTTAGAAGTGAAAATGGAGAAATGATTATTCTTTTTGCTATGTGGAAGGGAGCTCCTTATAAGGTAACATATAAGGGAAATGGTGCTACTAGCGGAAAGATGAAGTCTAGTAATTATGTATATGGAAAGAAAAGCAAGTTAAGTGTTAATAAATATAAAAAGAAGGGTTATACTTTTGTAGGATGGAATACTAAAAAGAATGGAAAAGGAAAGAATTATAAAAATAAGGCAGACATAAAGAACCTTACTACTCAGAAAAATAAGACAATTACTTTATATGCAAAATGGAAGATTATAAATTATAAAATTACTTATAACACAAAAGGCGGAAAGTTGAAAAAGTCTGCTAAAAAAAGTTATACGATAACTTCTAAAACGTTTACTTTGCCAAGACCCACAAAGAAAGGATATGATTTTGATGGGTGGTATTTAGATAAAAAATATAAAAAAAGAATAAGTGAAGTAAAAAAGGGAAAAACTGGAAACTTAAAGTTATATGCTAAATGGGCAAAATGTACTGGAAAAATATCAAAAACTTCAGCTAAAATTACAAATTGTAAGGCAATTGGAACAGGGAAGATTAAAGTTCAGGCTTCTATAAAAAAGAGAGTGGGAAGTTCTGATGAGTATTATTATCTGGTAAATGTGAATCCCATGAACCAAAAAGTTTATAGAATGGTAAAGAAGATTTATAAAAAGAAAAAAATAGGATTTACTTTAAAAACTTCTGAAAATCCAGGCTATGCAACTTCTATGTTTGGAATTGCTGTAAGAAAAAATGGAAAGTATCATCTAATTAGTTCCCCTAATTATGTAAAATCTCCAGAGAAAGCGGCTAAAAATAAATCCAAATATAAACTAGGAAAAACAAAAAAAGGAATCCAGTTTTCTAGTACAATAGATGAAGTTTACTCCTGTAATGCCAAGCAAGTTTTTATGAATTTTACAGTTTCTATGTTGTGTAATGAAGCCACAGTTCCCTATCACTACAATGGTAAAATTTATTATTTTAATGAAATGTGCGTTTATCAACAGATTATTTCAGCATGCAATGAAAAGGGAATTAGTGTGTCAGTACAATTTATGTTGGATTGGACAGAAGGACAAACAGATTTAATAGCTCCAGCGGCAAGAGTTCCTAATGTTGCACCATACTATAGTTGGAATGTTACAGATAACAGTGCAAGAGAAAAGATGGAAGCTATGTTCTGTTATTTGGGATATGTGTTTGGTAGAAAAAATTGTTATGTATCGAATTGGATTTTGGGAAATGAGATTAATAATCCAAAGGGATGGAATTATGCTGGAGTAATGTCAACAGATAATTATTTTAAAACTTATGCTTATGCGTTTCGAGCATTTTATTGTGCGATACGTAGTCAATATTCTAATGCTCATATTTTTATTTGTATGGACAATTTATGGAATACTGCTGTACAAGGAGGATATAGTACAAAATATTCTATTACCATGTTTTTGAAGCAGTTAAATAAAATGCAAAAAGGGTTAAAATGGAATCTTGCTTATCATGCTTATTCTACACCGCTAACCTATACAAATTTTTGGGAGGGAATTGGCATTACCTATGATGAAAATACACCTTATATTACTATGAAGAATTTAGATGTATTAACAAAGTATATAAAATCTCATTATGGTTCTTCTGTGCGAATTATCTTATCAGAACAAGGATATTCCTCTGTTCCTTGGGGAGAAGCCAACCAAGCAGCGGCATTGGCTTATAGTTATTATATTGCGGCTTGTAATCCTATGATTGATGGGTTTATGATAAGAAGTTATATGGACCATCCAATTGAATCGGCGCAAGGGTTGTATATGGGAATTGCAGGAAAAGAAGCCTTTGAAGTATTTAAATATATGGATACTTCTAAGACATACCAGTATACAAATAGGTATCTTGGTATTATTGGTGCAAAATCTTGGGGAAAGGCAGTTCCAAGATTTAAAAAATCAAAATTATTAAAATTGTATCGAAGGTTGTGATAGCCTAGACTTGAATAGAAAAGTGAAAAGTGATACTATTTTAGAAGGAATATAGCATTCATTAATTTGGAGGATGATTCATGAAAGGAATTATTTTAGCCGGAGGTGCCGGTACTAGATTATATCCCCTAACAAAAGCAATTTCTAAGCAAATTATGCCAGTTTATGACAAACCTATGATTTATTATCCTTTGTCGACACTGATGCTTGCAGGAATTAGGGAAATATTGATTATTTCTACTCCAAGAGATTTGCCAGTATTTAAGGAATTGTTAGGAGATGGCGAACAGTTGGGGATGCATTTTGCATATGCAGTGCAAGAACAGCCAAGAGGTCTTGCAGATGCATTTATTATTGGAGAAGAATTTATTGGAAAAGATGCTGTAGCATTAGTATTAGGGGATAATATATTTTATGGACAAAGTTTTTCTAATGTGTTGCGAAGAGTAGCAGAGAGAACAAAAAGCCAGCCAGGAGCCACTATTTTTGGATATTATGTGAGAGACCCAAGAGAATATGGGGTGGTGGAATTTGATGAGGAAGGAATAGCAATTTCTATTGAGGAAAAACCAGAAAAGCCAAAATCTAACTATGCAGTGCCTGGTTTATATTTTTATGACCATGATGTGGTAGAAATTGCAAAAAATGTGAAACCTTCCATTCGTGGTGAAATAGAAATTACAAGTATCAATAATGAATATTTGAAACGAGGGAATTTGAGAGTAGAAACTTTAGGACGTGGATTTGCTTGGTTGGATACAGGAAATCATGACATGTTACTTGCGGCAGCAGATTTTGTATCTGCTTTTCAAAAGAGACAAGGACTTTATATTTCTTGTATTGAAGAGATTGCTTATAAACGAGGATTTATTGATGCAGAGCAACTAAAAAAGTTAGCGGAACCCTTGTTAAAAACAGAGTATGGACAGTATTTAATGGAAGTTGCTGAGGGATTGTAAATTTAGTAATGATATTTGGAATGTCTATCTAGCAAGAACACCATTGGTGTTCTTGCATATAAGTTATAAGATTTATGGACAATTGGAGGATAAAATGGGAAAGATAAAAGTAATAAATAATTGTAATGGGATTGCAGGATTAAAAGTAATTGAACCTACTGTCTTTGGAGATGAGCGAGGGTACTTTATGGAAACTTATAATTATAAAGACTTTGCAGAGGTAGGTATTGACTGTAAATTTGTACAAGATAATCAATCTGCTTCCAGAAAGGGAGTGTTGCGTGGGTTACATTTTCAGATTAATTATCCCCAAGATAAGTTAGTTCGGGTAATAAAAGGTGAAGTTTTTGATGTTGCGGTAGATTTGCGGAAAGATTCTGATACATTTGGAAAGTGGTTTGGTGTGATTTTATCTGCAGAGAATAAAAAGCAATTTTTTATTCCAAAAGGATTTGCTCATGGTTTTGTGGTATTGTCTGAAGATGCAGAATTTTGTTATAAAGTTACAGATTTTTACCATCCAAACGATGAAGGTGGGTTGTTGTGGAAAGATAGTACGATTGGAATTCAATGGCCCATGCCAGAAGGAATGACTGAGGAAGAATTAATTATGTCTGAAAAAGATAAAATTTGGGAGAGCTTTGAGGAATATGTAAAGAAACTATAAAGTTTTGCACACCTAGATTAAAATATCTAGAAAAGGAGGAATTTATGAGAAAAAGGATTTTAGCATTTTTTTTGGCTGGAATTATGACATTTACCATGACTCCAGCAGAAGCCTTTGCTTCTATGTCCAAGCAGGAACTATCTGTTGAAACAGAGAAAGATTTGGACACAGAAAAGGCAAGACAAACGGAGAATTTAAAAGAACTACCAGAGGCAGAAAAGACCAAAGTAAAAGAGCAAGTGAATCAAAAATTAGCAGAAATAACAGAGTTACTGCCTTTAGAAGATGCAGAAAA
Organism: uncultured Lachnospiraceae bacterium; assembly: GCA_910586005.1. Lineage (GTDB taxonomy): Bacteria > Bacillota > Clostridia > Lachnospirales > Lachnospiraceae > Petralouisia. The sequence goes on from CAJUHG010000048.1 coordinate 17,462, forward strand.
AGATACGAAAGAGAACACAGAGATAAAAGAAAACAAAGAGATAAAAGGAGAGTTAGAAAAAGAGAATTGGCAGCCACCAACCGGAGGGCTGGTGCAAAGAGAGGTCGAAGTTACTCCTGAAATGGCAGCAAATGCTGAGGTGATTGACACAGCAAATGCTAAGTCTGTAAATGGTGTATTAGAATATGAAACATCATTGTTAGGGTCACAAAAATATGATTCTTCTTGGGATATCTATTCCTCAAACTATATTTATAATCTGCTTGACAAAGATGAAAAGGGTTTTTGGGATGATTTAAATGTTGTATGTAATACATATTTATCAAAAAATATTGATGCAGTCAGTAATGGAGATGGATGGGCATATTCAAAATTATGGGTTTCTTATTTAAAAAGGGGACTAACTGCAAAAGAAGCAGCAAATTTATATATTATGTTTACATATTCCAATCCACAATACTATTTTTTAGATAGCAGTTTGCTTGCATATAAAGATGGACAATGGGTACCATTTTTATATGAAAAATTTCGAACAGGTTCCGCAAGAAAAAAAGAGACAGCGAAACTAAAGGCAAAAATTGAATCAATGAACAAAAAAGTTTCCAAGGGAAAAAATGATATAGAAAAAGCGAAAATTGCTCATGATTTAATTCTAAAAAAAGTAAGGTATGACCATAATTACAATAGTCTGATTCCAAACACCTTATATCATCAAAGTGCATATAGTGTATTTTGTGATGATTATACCGTGTGTGCTGGATATACAAAGGCATTTGAAATTTTAATGAATGCGCAAGGCATTGATACAATAGGTGTTACAAGTGATTCACATGCTTGGAATTTAATTTGTTTAAATGATTCTTGGTATCATCTGGATTGTACGTGGGATGATAACTATGTAGAATCAGGATATTTTGGTAATAAATGTTATCTTTTTTTCAATCGTAGTACATCTGTGTTAAAAGGAGAATTGGATTTACAAGGTGGTCATGATATTGAAAAGTTCTATAAGAATTTACTACCTAAATGTACCATAGATTCAGGAGCAACTTATACAAAAATTGGTACTTATAAAAAACCACAAACAACTACTGCTGCACCAAAGATCTCTCAAAAGAGAACGAGCAGTGGAGTTCGAGTTACTTTGAGTACTACTTCTTCAGGGGCAGATATTTACTATACTTTAGATGGAAAAAAGCCATCTTCCTCTTTTACTAAGAGTTATCACTATACAAAACCTTTTACCATAAAATCCAATGTTACCATAAAAGCAATTGCAGTATGTAATAAGAGATGGAATAGTAAAATTAGTTCTGAAATTATAAATGGAAAGAAGTTCATGGTGAAATTTGACACAATGGGTGGGCAAAAAATATCTTCTCAAAAGCTATGGAGGAATGGAAAAGTAAAAAAACCTGCTAATCCCAAGCGTGAAAAATATGAGTTTGTTGGTTGGTATAAAGACAAAAAGTATAAGAGTAAATGGAATTTTAATACAAAGATAACCAAAAACACTACTATTTATGCAAAGTGGAAAAAGGTTAAAGTTGGGAAACCCACCATTAAGAAGGTAACAAATCTTTCTAATAGAAAGGCTAAGATTGAAATTAAAAAAGTAAGTGGTATCAAAGGATATGAGATTCGTTATGCAAAAAATTCTACCATGAAATCTCCTCAAAAAACTACTAGTAAATCTAATATTGTTACTATCAATAAATTAAAAAAAGGTTCCAGATGCTATATTCAAGTAAGAGCATATAAGAAAGATTCCGCAGGAAAAAAAGTATTTGGAAAATGGAGTGAGAAAAAAGCGGTGAGGATTAAAAAATAGACGATACCTTGTGAAACGTTAAATGGTATCATGGGATACCCTAGAGGGCATACCTTATAAAGCGCCGAATGATATAATGGGGTACCAAAAAGGATAATAAACATAAGGACATTCTTTATATTTTCTTATTATGTAATTCAGCATTGCTAATTAAATTTTCTAATGATATCTTAATCTAAAAAAGCTGCCAAATAGGCAGCTACGCATAAAACAGTATCAACCAACAAACTGAAATAGGGTAGCTGCCATACAGGGTGCAGAAAAAGGCGAGTAGGAAACAAAGCGTTTCTTACTCGTTTTTTTCATGTCCTTTGTTACGCGGTAGAGGCTGAAAAAGCATTGATACAAGCGGCTTTGCGGGCACATTTTCCGTGCGGCAAGGGATTTTATCCCTTTTCCCTCAAAAACGCCTTTCTACTGCATAACAAAACTGTGGTAATTATACGAGGGAGCATAGGCCACCTATCTCGGATTTCCCAATGTTGGAAAAGCCTACGTTGGAAAATCCAAGGCAATAAAATAAAGATATAACTAACTAAAGAAAAATCAAATACCCATTCCCTTCTATCCTTTCCCTAATCCCTCGCCTTTGGGATAATGCAAGGTTGCAGAGCCACCAGAACAGAAAATAATGGAATAGAAACAGCAATACAAAGAAATATCATTTGTTATGTTACTCAGTAGAACCTCATTTTTAAGGGGAGGAGTATAACCTTAACCCTGCTCTTATGTCGCTGTAATGCCACTTAAATCAAGCGAGAAATGCACTCTATCGCGTAACATTACATAATGGATTAAAAATGTAAGCGGTTTATCCGATTACTCTCTCTTGGCTGCCCAACAGCAAAGACAGGGAAAGCCGTCAAGGACGCGCAAACGTGCATTTTATCCTTGACGGCTTTTTCTAGTTTTACTACTTGCTGAGATTGAAACTTGTTTTAGTATTCCTTTATGTCCATAACATAGCCATCACCCCTGTGTACAAAATAAGAGTAGTAAATCCCCAGTAAAATCAAGGGTTTTACCACTCTTTTAACTTGTTTTGGTCACTTAAATCTACTTTAAGATACTGAAAAGATAGCAGGTAGTAGGTAAATTGTACATTCCCGCTTGAAGTGATTTATCGTTTGCTAAGTTGCTCGAAAAGGTCAGTTCCTAACATTTTCAAAGAAGTTCTTCCAACTTCAAGCATTATCATAATCATATCTTCATCATTCCAGTGTCCTCCCCCGCCTTTTGTGTAAATTGAAGCAGCTTGTAACATGATAGTTGCACCATTACATTTTACAAATCTATTTTCGCAAAGATTAGTATTTATAGGCATTCCATAATTTGCAGCGGTTAATCTATCAAGTCTATTCAATGTACCATCATTATAAACCAATGTCACTTCTCTGCCATCAGGTCTTATGACAGTCACATTTTGCGTCAAAAAATTAGAGCCTTCTAAAAACAGAATATAAGGGAAATATCGTTCGGATAGCATGAAATTGGCAATTTCGTTTACATTTTTATATGCTCTTTCGATTGCATTTCCTGCTGCCATAAGGTCTTGATTGTTTTTCTTGCCAACAAGTTTGCCAGCTCTAATATTTTCAATATCTTTCCCCTGGTGCTTTGCCTCCGATACTAACACAACACGCCAATTACCGTTATCGTCTTGTACTTCTATAATCCCGCCGTCTGGTCTTATGCTTGCGCTTTCTACGAAAAGTGTTTGTCCAAGGTATTCATCAATCCTTTTCAAAGCTTCGTTAATCTCTCTCTTAAATAAATCCTTTCTGTATCTAAATGTAAGCATGGGAAATTCAAACTCAAGTTGTTTTTTGACAAAAAGAGAGGTATTCCCGACTTCCTTATCATGTATTTGTGCGTCTTTATGAAAGATTGTTATAGGTCCCTGCCCATCTTTTTGCTGTATCGTTAATCTATTTGACTGTCCTTTTTTCATTACTATGTACTCCTTTACTCAATATTGAAAAACTTATCAACACTTTTAATTTCTTCATACTCGGTATCTTGCCCCAAGTTCTTCATCAATTCAATGTGTTTATTGAAATAGTCCTTTGAAGCAGGGTCACTATCACACATCAAACAATGCCGTCCCTCTGTAATACACACTCTACCAACAGTTCCACTTCCAGCAAAAAAGTCAAGAACTATTGAACTGGGATAAGAAAGTGATTTGACAAAACGATCAATAATTTCAACGGGTTTCTGTGTTGGGTGCCCTACTCGCTCTTTACTGTTTCCGTTTAACCTACCGATTTGCCAAACATTGGTAGGGTTTTTTCCTTTCATCGTGTTTTCGGGATTAAGACGCTTATCCTTTAATGCCAGCTTCAAATCTTCCTCTGGATATGGCTCTCTAACTGCGTCTAAATCAAAATAATAATCATTGGTCTTTGCTAACCAAATAACTTCTTCATGTCTGTTTGCAAAATATCTATGTGCTGACATACCATTCTTATAATACCAAATAATAGTGTTTATCAGTTTGAATTTTGTGTTATGTCTAACGTGTTGAATAATATCTATCAAATCACCAGACTTAACATCGCGAAACTGAATGCCGCCAAAAATAACCATACTACCATTTTTTGATAATACTCTATATGCTTCATTAATCCATGTTGAAGCCCATTCAATGTAGTTGTCATATATGTCCCATCCTGTGAGTTCAAGGTTATATGGCGGGTCTATACATATCAACTGTACAGATTCGTCCGGCAATTCTTTTAGAAACTCGTAACAATCCATAATGCTGTGAAGTAGCTTCACTCTATCAGGCTTGTCAAAATCTGCTGCGCTTTTCTGTTTCCAGTTGTTATCCTTACGCATTTTATTCAATGACATTAATGCGTGATTGCTGTGTGACTTATTATGTATAGCCATGTAATTTATACCTCTTTCATTTCTGTGTATCAGTGGTAGTTTTCGTAATATCGTCCAATCCACAATTTAACGTAGTGCATATCTTCGCAAGTCTCTCCAATGAGATAGGCTCGTCCTTGCCCATTTTTACAAATATATTGGTACTGATACCTGCTTGCTTCCGCATTGCAGTCTGGCTCATTTTTTTATCAATCAACAACTTCCAAAGCTTGTTGTAATTATACCTCATTCGAAAACCCATCTTTGCTTGTTCGCCTGTCCTTGTTCTAGTATAGCACAAAGCAAACGTAACACCAACTATATATTTTGAAATCATGATATTTGATTGTATTGTATTTTCTTGCTTTTTCTTTGGCATTTTGGAATCTTGTCCGTAGTAGGGAGTGAAACGGAAACACTCAAACTTTTTTGAAAAATATCTCTCAAAACTTTGGCAAAACCACTCTGCTTGGTGTTGTAGGTAGTGAAAGGAATTTCAGAGGGTTTGGAAAACTTCCCAACAAACAAAATGCAACGCATTTTCGGAAAATGGTACTATTTTCCTATACTTGCTACCAAACTTATCACATTACAAAACAAGGAAAGGACGGGAAAGGAATCAAACGGAAACGAAAAATCAAGGACGGGCATATCGTGGTGGAAAATCCACTCTATCAAGAATTGCCTACGCATGAAGTAATGATAAAATCTGGCAGGACGCTGTATCGCTTTACAGGCAGCTATGACGGGGAAAGGAGCCTGCTCTACAAGGTTTTACGCCTTATGGAGCAGGAACAGGGTAAAAAAGATGTTGATTAAAAATGCCAGAGCCTATAGAATAAGGGTAAGCAATCCTGTATTGGCAGACTGCTCACCGATGAAAGGAGCAGAAACTATGTTAAGACAGTCTGACAAAATAACCGCCCTCTATTGCCGCTTATCGCGCGACGACGAATTACAGGGCAACAGCATTGTTAATCAAAAGGCGATTTTAAGTAAATACGCAAAAGAAAATCATTTCTCAAATACCACGTTTTTCGTGGACGACGGGTATTCTGGTACAAACTTCAACCGTCCGAGTTGGAGCGAACTTCTGGAACGGATTGAAAACGGAGAAG
>CAJUHG010000049.1 GCA_910586005.1 uncultured Lachnospiraceae bacterium
CCGTAGCCAAGTGCTCTATCCAGCTGAGCTACACACACATAATCAAAAAAATTTGTACTGAACGCTTTATATACTACTCTAATTTTGCATATTTGTCAATAGATTTAGGAAAAAAATTTAGGAAATAGGGTGAAAAAAATATCATAGTATGATAAAATGATAAAAGATTAGTCCAAAGCGAAAGAAAATAGGAGAACTTTCATGACAAAACAGGAATTTTTATATGAGTTACAAGTTGCTTTACAAGGGGAGATTAGTCAAGCAGCAATTAATGATAATATAAAGTATTATGATAACTATATTATGGAAGAAACAAGAAAAGGAAAAAGTGAAGAAGAAGTAATTATAAGTCTTGGAAATCCAAGATTGATTGCTAAAACTTTGATTGATACAACAGAACAATTTGGAACTTTTAACAATGGACAATATGATACAGATAGTTTTGAACAGCAAAATTTAGGAAATGAAAAAGGATTTAATGCCAATTATTCAGAACAAGGCGGTTGGGAGATTCGTTTTGGTAAATTGAAACTAAATACTTGGTATGGGAAACTGCTAATAATTATGATTGCAATTCTATTGATCGTGATAGTAGCCAATGTAGTAGCATTTTTATTGCCTATTTTAGTACCAATTATTTTGATTATATTATTATGCTCTTTGATTTTTGGAAGTAGGCAGTAAATAGATACAGGAGGATTGTGTCAACTACCCGTCACCGAAGGGGAATGAGCTTGTAATTGTCCAGTCGTAGTAACGGCTCACGCCTCCAACTTTTATACCATAGATGTTTACATTCACAATGGTTTTCTCTATGTATATGTAGATAGGATAGCATAGTATAGTATGGAAACGTTTTTTGGGCAAGAATTTATAAGGCTTCTCCCATCGTCTAAAGACAGTGGGTTTGCGCCTATGAAAAATGAAAGGATTTTATTTTATGAAAACGGTAACAGTGAACAAGGGAAAACATTTTTTGAAAAATGGAAGCAAAGTAAAGGGATTGTTTGTAATTTTAAAGGGAAGTGTCAGGGCGGTTGCAAAAAACAATGAGTTTAATATGGAAGCGGGAAGTATTATTGGCATGTTAGAAAGTCAAGAGGGAAATTATATTTGTGATTATATAGCAAATACAGATTGTGTATTTTATTCCTATCCATATAATTCTGTAGAAGATTACAAGAAAATATTTGAAGAAGAAGAAAAATACATTGCTGTATTTGCTATGGCAGCAATGCATCAGACTGCGAAATTATTGCGCAGATATTCATCTTTTTCTAAAATGGCACAAGAGTACTATAAATTTTTTGTAAAAACTTATGAAAAATATAAGGAATTTTGTGAATATTATGATATACAGCCAAGGCCTACCAAACGAATGGAGACTATTAGTCCAATAAATTTAGAAGAAAAAATTGAATCTTGGACCAGTGAATATTATGAGCGAATGTCCACTTTGTCTTTAAAGGTTATGGATCAACATCTAGCAAGGGATTATACAATAGGAATTGGAGAAATTTCTAATGCAGTTTGTTGGATGAAAAAATCGATGCATCTTATTGAGTTATTAAAAGATTATTTGGATACAAATAAAAGTTTACTATTAGCAGATAATTCTGAAAATCTGTTTCAGATGTATTTTGAATTGGCTAGAAAAGCAGTCTCTTCAGAAAGAGATTTAGAACCTATTTTGCAAGAGACAAAAGAACTGATGGAGTTTGCAAAGAGAAGTAATTTATTTTCAAAAGAATGGATGGATTCCTATTTTAATGAATTTGAAAATTATGATTTTAGCCAAACAGAAGCACAAAATGCAGATAGTTTAATGGAAGATATAGAGTGTGAACCATATGAAGAGGGGATTGATTATCTAAATCAGATATTAGAGTATTCTGGATATGCAAAAGAAAAGACAGAAAATTTTAAAAAATTACTGGAGGAGTACAAAAATTTACCAGATATCCTTGCTACTACAGATGATGTAAGAAAGTTGCGTAGAAAACTTACAGAACATTTTTATCATATTTATGAAATGGTGTTTTTCCGTTCTTTGGACGGCGGGCGGATGCCAATGGCAGTTCGAATGTTTTTAACGTTTGGATTTATGGATGAAGAGCTTGCTGGAAAGGAAAATACACGTAACTTATATGAAATAACACAAAAAATTAAAAGGTGTAAGGCAAACAATGTATTTACATTATATGATTGGCTTTTAAGTATTTATAGAGGTGAAAATGAACCATCTAGAAATGAATTTGATATGGATTATACAGCCTATCTAAATGATCAAAAGAAGGCAGGAAAAGTTACTGCTTCACAGTTACCTCTTTTGGCAAAAGATCATTGGAAAAAGGTAGAATTTGAGCTTAAGAATATGTTTGTATCTACAAATCGAGCTACTTATGGTAAAATTTCTACTTTCTGTCCTATTTTGTATCAAGATGATATTATTAGTTCAGCGGAAAATATGTTGGTTACTGCTGAGAAAGCAAATGCAGCTTTAGATGAGATACGCAAGATTGATTTTTCACTGTTTTTCCGAGAAGTGGGATTTTCCGACCCAGCACATGATATCAATATGGAAATGATACAAAAAGAAGTAATTCCCAATATTATTTTAATGCCTAATGCGGGAACCAAGGCAATGATGTGGCAAGAAACAGCAGGAATAAAGAAAGATACAAGAGCAAGATTTATTTTTCCAATATTATCTGTTTCAGAAGTGTCAGATTTAATGGTAGAATTATGTGGAAGATTTCGGTGGGAAATGTGCCGCAAGATTCAGGGCGTGCGCTGGAATGATATTACAGAGGCTTCATTAACATCAGAATATAATGATTATATTCAATATTATAGAAAAAATCATGATTTATCTGCAGATGCAAAAGAAAAGATTAAAAATGCGCTTTATAAGTCAAAAAATAATTTCCGCGAGGTATTTGTAAAAGATTATCAGAGTTGGATTAGATATGAATCAAAAGGAAGTTTCCGATTGAATAAGGTGGCAAGAGATATTATTTTTCGATATTGTCCTTTTAACAAAAACATTCGTAAGGAATTGATGGTAAATCCCATGTATCGGGAAATGTTTGAAAAATATGAAATTTTAAGGGAGAGAAAAGCGCGTCACATGTTATTATGGTATGACCGTTATCAAAAAAAGGGCGGACAGATTACAGAAGAATTACAGGTGAATAAAGATTTCTATCATATGTAAATTATTTTGTTTTGCCTATTTTTCAGTAAATTTTAAAAAGTATTTATAAAATACTGATATATATATGTAATACTACCTATTGTTTTTGAACAATGGGTAGTTTTTTATTTATGATAATAGAAAATGCGGGAAGCGCTCAAGGTCTTGACCTAGTGGACTTGCCTAATTTGTTCTTCTATCAAAAAGAAGAAATTTGAAATTTTTCTTTTTTTCTTTTTCAGAATATGATATAGTAACAATTACAATTTATGACAATAGAAATGGGGGTTGTATGGCATTACGAGGATTGATTTTATCATTACAGGAATTGAACATTGCACAGCCAGATGATTTAGAACGGTTTGTAATGGAAGATGGATTAACAGAGCTTTTGGATCGTTTAAATTACTATGGTGTGCAAATTATTAATCTGGATATATTTTTAGTAGATAATCAAGAAAAGTTACAAATGGTATTGAAACTTTATCAAATAAAACCAGAGGAATGTTTGTTGCTTGGAGCTACTGACCAGACTTTTTCTATTATTGAAAACATGAATATTGCTTCTTTGGCATATATAAATCCTATTTTACCAAAGCAAATATTGAAAGTGCCAAAATTTGTGGTAGAAGGATTTGAGGAAGTAGATTTTTATTTTTTAGAGCGGATATATCAGCGTAAACATGGAATTCCTTGGACTGTAATTGAGACAGAACGATGTTTTTTAAGAGAGATGATGGTGGAGGACTTAGAAGATTTATATGAATTATATCATGGAAAAGATATTACAAAGTATATAGAAGAATTGTATGAGGATAGAGAAAAAGAGGAAGAATATACCAGAGCATATATTAGAAATATGTATCAATTTTATGGATATGGTATGTGGATTGCAGTAGAGAAATATTCTGGAACTATTATAGGAAGAGCAGGATTAAACCATAGGGAATTATGTGGAAAACCATCTTTAGAGATGGGATATGTAATAGGAGAAAATTATCAGAATCAAGGATATGCTACAGAATTATGCAAAGGAATGATACAATTTGTTCAAGAAAAAACAGAATTTGAAGAGATTCATTGTCTCATAGAAAAAGAGAATAAAATTTCTATTCATTTGGTAAAAAAATTAGGTTTTTTATGGAAAGAGGAGGTGAAAATACAAGGAAAGAGAATGCAGAGATATATGAAAAGATTGCAATTTTAGACAAAATTACTTATAATGTAACAATAATTGACAAACCAAAAAGCTGCGATAGTGGCTAGAAGGTTGTGAGTAAGTAGCGAAGCGGATATCGTACCCTATGGGTATTAGCGAATACCAGCTTTGACTTCAGGAAACATTTATAGACAACTAGAATGAAAGCCTGTAGGATGGGGAAATGTGTATGGAAAATAAAAAAAAGATGCAATTGAATGAACAAGAAACAGCTGCCATGCAGACAAATGATCTAATTAAACCAAGCAAGGAGTTTGTAAGTCCAGAAAGTTTATATGCAGAATTAATTGAAAGTGTAAGGAAATATCATCCTTCTACAGATATTTCTTTGATTGAAAAAGCATATAAGGTTGCAGATACAGCCCACAAAGGGCAGGTACGTAAGTCAGGAGAGGCATATATTATCCACCCCCTTTGTGTAGCAATAATTCTTGCAGAATTAGAATTAGATAAAGAGACGATTGTTGCAGGAATTCTCCATGATGTGGTTGAAGATACAGTAATGACAGATGAAGAAATTGCAAAAGAGTTTAGCGATGAAGTAGCACTTTTGGTAGATGGAGTTACAAAGTTAGGACAGTTATCTTATAAGGCAGATAAAGTAGAGGTACAAGCAGAAAATTTGCGCAAGATGTTCCTTGCTATGGCAAAGGATATTCGTGTGATTTTGATTAAGCTTGCGGATCGTCTTCATAATATGCGTACTTTGAAATATATGAGGCCAGAAAAGCAAAAAGAAATAGCAAGAGAAACAATGGATATTTATGCTCCTCTTGCTCAGCGTCTTGGGATTTCTAAAGTTAAGATTGAATTGGATGATTTATCACTAAAATATTTAGAGACAGATGCTTATTATGATTTGGTGGAAAAAGTGGCAATTCGCAAGACTGTGCGAGATCAATATATTTTTCAATTGGTAGAAGAGGTAAAGGAACATTTGAAAAGTGCTGGGATAGAAGCAGCGGTTGATGGACGCGCAAAGCATTTTTTTAGTATTTATAAGAAAATGGTGAATCAGAATAAAACGTTAGAACAAATTTATGATTTATTTGCAATTCGTGTGCTTGTAAATTCTGTTGAGAATTGTTATGCAGTTCTTGGAGAAATTCATAAAATGTATAAACCTATTCCAGGGCGTTTTAAGGATTATATTGCTATGCCAAAACCTAATATGTATCAATCTTTGCACACTACTTTAATAGGACCTACTGGTCAACCTTTTGAGATACAGATTCGTACTTTTGAGATGCATCGTACGGCAGAGTTTGGTATTGCAGCACATTGGAAATACAAAGAGGCTTCTTATGGCAATAAAGTTGTGGCAAAGGATCAAGAAGAAGAAAAATTAAGTTGGCTGAGACAGATTTTAGAATGGCAAAAGGATATGTCTGACAATCGAGAGTTTATGAGGCTTTTAAAGAGTGATTTAGACTTATTTTCTGACACGGTTTTTTGTTTTACTCCCTCAGGTGAAGTGAAAAATCTTCCTGCTGGTTCTACACCGATAGACTTTGCCTATTGCATTCATACTGCTGTAGGAAATCGAATGATTGGTGCTAAGGTAAATGGAAAAATAGTAAATATAGATTATGTACTTCAAAATGGAGATCGTGTTGAAATAGTAACTTCTCAAAATTCTCATGGGCCTAGTCGTGACTGGCTCAATATTGTTAAGAGTACTCAAGCAAAAAATAAGATAAGTCAATGGTTTAGAAGTGAATTTAAGGAAGAAAATATTTCAAGAGGGAAAGAATTACTAATTCAATATTGTAAAGGAAAGAGAATCGATTGGGCAGAGTTAAATCAACTTTCATATCAGACTCGTATTATGCATAAATATGGGTTCAGAGATTGGGAATCTGTTTTGGCAGCGATTGGACATGGTGGGTTAAAAGAAGGTCAAATTGTAAATAAAATGCAAGAATATTGCAAAAAAGAACATAAATTGGCCTTAACAGATGAAGAAATTCTGAAAAGTATTGCGAATGGAGAAGCGAAAACAGGTATATTACAAGAAAATAAAGGAAAAGGAAAAAAAGTACGTTCTAATAATGGTGTATTTATAAAAGGAATTGATAATATAGCAGTAAGGTTTTCTCGTTGTTGTGCTCCAGTACCAGGAGATGAGATTGTGGGATTTGTTACAAGGGGAAGAGGCATCTCTATACATCGTACCGATTGTATCAATATAATTAACTTATCAGAAATAGAACGAGTGCGTTTATTAGAGGCAGAATGGTTAGAACAAGAAGGCGAAAATGGGCGTTATATGGCAGAAATTAAAATTTATGCAAATGACCGTACAGGACTTATAGCAGATATCACAAAGATTTTTAATGAATGTCAACTTTATATTGATTCCATTAAATCTAATCCCAGTAAACAAGGAATTGCAACCATTGTTCTTTCTTTTATAACTAAGAGCAAAGAGGAACTAAATCATATGGTAGATAAGATTCGACAAGTAGAAAATGTAATAGATATAGAGAGGACTAGAGGCTGAAGAAAATTATTATGGTAAGAGAAATGGGGTTGTCCCATTAAGAATAAAAAATATAAGAGAAAGATTTAGAGATAGTAATTCTTGTCTTATATTAAATTTTCTTAATGGGATAGTTTTTATAACATTTAATATTAATATTTAAAAATATAGATTATAGTCTTAATGTTTAGAAAAAATTTTCTATCTTTGAAAAGTATTCTCAAAAAAACATGGCAATACTTAAAATATACTATGTTCAAAAGAAACACAACAATAAACTAAAATGTATTATGTTAAATGGAATGTATCAATTAGCCTTTTTAGTAGTTCTGCCTGTGAATTTAATTGTTCACTAGTTGCAGCACTCTCTTCTGCTGTTGCAGAATTGGTTTGTACAACATTGGAAATTTGGCTAATTTGTTCTTGAATTTGAGAGACAGAATCTGCTTGAGAAGAAGCTGCATTTGCAATTCCATTTGTTGTTTTTACAACTTCTCCTGTGCTTGAAACGACAGAAGCTAATTGAGAGGCTGTCTCATTGGCAATTTTGGTACCACATTCTACTGCTGCAATAGAACGTTCAATTAGAGCTGTAGTAGATTGAGAAGCTTCTGAACTTTTGCCTGCTAATTCACGCACTTCTTTCGCAACTACAGCAAATCCTTTTCCAGCTTCTCCAGCTCGAGCTGCTTCTACAGCAGAATTAAGAGCAAGAATATTTGTTTGTTGTGCAATAGTATCAATCGTCTTAATAATTTTTCCAATTTCACTAGAACTGTTATTAATTTCATTCATTGCAAGTATCATTTGTTCCATTTTTTGGTTACTTTCCAAAATCTGGTCACTTACATATTTTACTTTTTGGCTAGCTTGTTGAGCATTTTCAGCAGTTTGAGATACATGCAAGGAAATGTCTTGAATAGTAGTTTCTAATTCTTCTATAGAACTAGATTGTTCGATAGAGCCTTGACTCAATGCTTGTGCACCTGTAGCCATTTGTTTAGATCCATTTGAAACATAATCTGAACTTTCTGCAATTTGAGCCATTGTATGACTAAGTCTTCTTAAAATATCATCTAGAGAATTTTTAATGGAGGTAAAATCCCCTACATAATCTTGCGTTGTTTGAACAGTTAAATTTCCATTAGATATAGAATCTAATATGGTAGAGATTTCTCCAATATATCTTCTAAGACGAAGAATTGTTTTTTCAAAAATATTAGCCAAAAAACCAATTTCATCATTGGAATGAATTTCTACAGATAATTTCTGTTCTTGTCCTAGCCCTAAATTTCCTTGTTCCATAGTTTGTGCCAGTGTTGTAAGTTTAGAAAGAGGTTTAGAAACAGAGCGATTCACAAAGAATGATAGTATTGTAATAGCAAGAGTCGTTAGGATGGCACCTGCTACACAAGATAATAAAATGGTTAGGTTGATTTGTTCTGCAACTTGCTGCATAGAAATTCCAGCAAAAATTAAACCATTAATTTTTCCATTAGCATCACGAGTTGGAACATAAGAACAAAGATGTATCTTACCTAAAATATGTGCCTTTCCTACATAAGCTTGACCATTTTCAAGTACTATCTCAATCAAATCATCAGATAGTTTTGTGCCAATCGCACGTTTGCCTTCCTGTTGAATAGTGGTATAAGCACGTTCATTTCCTTGGAAAATCGTAAATTCACAACCCATACGCTCTTTTAATTCATCTAATAACGGAGTTTTATCTTCGGGTTTATAAGTTTCTAATTCATAAGCTAGCATATTGGTGCCATTCACGCAACGAGTTTCTAACATATTCATAGTGAGATTATAAAACATATAAACACATAGAGCGACTACAATAATTATACTGCCTGCTAATAGACTAATTACTAGACAATTCACTTTACGACCTAAATGTCCTATTTTTTTTGTTTTTTCATATCTTCCTTTCATTTTCTACACTCCACTATCTTTTGTTTTTGTGATACAAGGATACTATTAGCAACCTTATTATCATAATATCTGCTATTTTAATTTTACAGGATTGATGATACAAGGATACTATTAGTAATCTTGTTGTAGCATAGTTAATTTTGCTAACATAGCACAGAATATATTTTAATAAGTTTTTTTGTAGATTGCAAGGGAAATTTTAGGATTCAAATGAAAAGTTTTTTCTAGTAATATATTTTTTGATTATGAAAAACAAGAAAAAAATCTGGTCAATTTTTCTAGTAAGAGTTATAATAAAAAAGTCATGTCATAATCAATTATTTTTGGTGCAGGAAAGGAAAGAGTAATTTATGAAGATTGAACAATATTGTGTAGGTGAGGTTGCAACCAATTGTTATTTTGTAATTAATGATGAAACGAAGGAAATGTTAATAATTGATCCAGGCGATTTTGCGCAAATGTTAGCAGAAAAAATAAAACAGAAAGGTTTAAAACCTCAAGCTATTTTGTTGACACATGGACATTTTGATCATGCAATGGCAGCAGAAGAACTTGCAGAAATATTTCATATTAAAGTATATGCACATGAATCAGAAAAAAATACTTTGGAACAGCCACAGCTAAATGTGTCAGCTATGATTGGAAAAAGAGATAGTTATCATGCGGATGTGTATGTAAAGGAGGGAGAAATACTTAAGTTAGCAAATATGGAGCTGAAAGTATTGCATACACCAGGGCATACAGAAGGTGGTTGCTGTTATTATTTAGAAAAAGAGCAAGTTGTGTTTAGTGGAGATACACTATTTTGTCAGTCTGTGGGAAGAACTGATTTTCCAGGAGGAAGTATGTCTCAAATTGTACGATCCATCAAAGAAAAATTAATGGTTTTACCAGATGAGACTAAAGTATATCCTGGTCATATGGATATAACTACGATTGGAAAAGAGCGTGCTTATAATCCATTTATATCCTAATTTAGGTATAAAGTGAGAATATAAGTGTATTAATCTGTATACAAAGTAAAAGTACAAGAGGCGTTTTTAGAAGAGAGGGAAAAATGATAACTGTTTGTTTGAATCAGGCAAATTTTGAATATGATATCCATTCATTAATAAAGGCATTTTATGCAAAAGAGGAAGTAAAAGTATTTTCAGATAGGGAAAAGATCCGTAAATTAGAAGAAGTTGATACACCGCTTTTTCATATAGAAATCTCTTATTATCCTGCTGTTTTGAAGGAGCATAAGGATAAAATAGAAATTATTTTATTTCTTCCACCAAAGAAAGTGTTAGGAATCCCTTATGAAGAAGGTGGATATTCTATCGGGGCTCAAGCAGAAACAGAGACAGATTTTTCAGATCGTAGAGAAACCAAAAATCATTTAAAACATTGCTTATATCAAATGTTGTCAAAGTACACAGGACAGAAACTTCCTTGGGGAAGTCTTACAGGCATTCGCCCCACCAAAATACCAATGTCTATGTTAGAAGCAGGAAAAGAAGACGCTGAAATTAGAAGTTATATGAGAGATACTTATTTTGCTTCAAAACAGAAAATAAATTTAAGTATTGAGATTGCAAAGCGGGAGATGAAGTTATTAGAGCAGATTGACTATAAAGATGGCTATAGTCTTTATGTGGGAATTCCATTTTGTCCAAGTATTTGTTCTTATTGTTCGTTTTCATCTTCACCTATTGGAAAATGGCACAAAAAGGTAGATGCATATTTGGATGCATTGGAACAAGAAATTGATTTTGTTGCCAATAAATATGCCTCTAAGAAATTAAATACCATTTATATTGGTGGAGGAACCCCTACTACATTATTACCAGAACAAATGAACCGACTGCTTACAAAAATAGAAAATAGCTTTGATTTTACATATTTGTTAGAATATACGGTGGAAGCTGGAAGACCTGATAGTATTACAAGAGAAAAGCTAAAGGTGATGCGTGACCATGAAATTTCTCGTATTTCTATTAATCCTCAGACAATGAAACAGAAAACATTAGATATCATTGGACGTGGTCATACAATACAACAGACACTAGATAGTTTTTTACTTGCTAGAGAAATGGGCTTTGATAATATTAATATGGATTTAATTGTAGGACTTCCTGAAGAGCAACTGGAAGATGTAAGAGATACTTTAGAACAAATAAAAGAATTATCTCCTGATAATTTGACAGTTCATTCTCTTGCAATTAAGCGTGCAGCAAAATTGAGAATGTTTCCAGAAGATTATAAGGAAATGGAAATATTTAATAGTTGGGAAATGATTGATATGACTGCTGAATATGCCAGAAAAATGGGACTTTTGCCTTATTATTTGTATCGTCAGAAGAATATGGCAGGTAATTTTGAAAACGTAGGATATGCAAAAATAGGAAAAGCAGGAATTTATAATATTTTGATTATGGAGGAAGTGCAAACGATTGTGGCATTGGGTGCAGGTTCAATTAGTAAGCGGGTATATCCTGATGGTAGGATTGAACGGTGTGAGAATGTAAAAGATGTGGCTCTCTATATAGAAAATATTAATGAAATGATTAAGAGAAAGCAAAAATTATTTATGTGATATTACTAAATTTAAAACTTAAGTTTTGTAAAAGTTGACAACAGAAAACTTGATAGATACTTGACAGATAGGTAAGAAAATGATATTGTAAAAATACATATGGTGGTAACGCAGATGAAGGCATTAATGATACATAACACTTTGGATGTTTATGTGTATTAATGTCTATTTTTGTTGCAAAATATCTCATTATATGCATATTCATCTGATGAAAAATACCCAAACAAGGAGAGAAGAATATGAAGGACAAAATTTTTGGTGTTTTGCAACGTGTTGGGCGAAGTTTTATGTTGCCTATTGCTATACTTCCTGTGGCAGGACTTTTACTGGGAATTGGAAGTTCATTTACAAATGAGACAACAATCGCCACTTATAGGTTAGGCAGAATATTAGGAGATGGGACACTCTTACATGCATTACTTGTTATTATGAACAAGGTTGGAAGTGCGGTATTTGACAATTTACCTTTAATCTTTGCAGTAGGTGTAGCAATCGGTATGGCAAAGAAAGAGAAAGAGGTTTCTGCTTTATCTGCTGTCATTGCTTATTTTGTAATGAATACTGCAATCAGTGGAATGCTGATCGTGAATGGAAAAATATTGGGAAATGGGGAAATTGCATCAGATGTCCTAGAAGGAACCATAGCATCTGTCTGTGGAATTTCAACTTTGCAAATGGGAGTATTTGGTGGTATTATTGTGGGTTTAGGAGTGGCCGCATTACACAATAGATTTTATAGAATAACCCTGCCAAATGCATTGTCCTTTTTTGGGGGAACCCGTTTTGTTCCAATTATCTCAACCATTGTCTATATGTTTGTAGGAATTATCTTATATTTTGTTTGGCCTACTGTACAGAATGGAATTTATGCCCTTGGGGGCTTGGTAACAGGAAGCGGATATGCAGGGACATTAATGTTTGGATTGATTAAGCGAGCACTGATTCCATTTGGATTACATCATGTGTTTTATATGCCATTTTGGCAGACTGGTGTAGGTGGTACAATGGAAATAGCAGGACAAATCGTGCAAGGCGGGCAAAATATTTTCTTTGCTCAGTTAGCTGATTCTGCTAATGTTGCACATTTTAGCGCAGATGCAACAAGATATTTTTCAGGTGAGTTTATTTTTATGATTTTTGGTCTTCCTGGTGCAGCACTCGCTATGTATCATTGTGCAAAACCAGAGAAGAAAAAGGCAGCAGGAGGGCTTCTTTTGTCTGCAGCATTGGCATGTATGATGACTGGTATTACAGAACCACTAGAATTTTCCTTTTTATTTGTGGCACCTGCCTTATTTGCAGTGCAGGTTGTCCTAGCAGGTTCTGCCTATATGATTGCACATATTTTAAATATTGCAGTTGGATTGACATTTTCAGGGGGGCTTTTGGATTATTTTCTGTTTGGAATTTTACAGGGAAATGAGAAGACCAGTTGGATGAGAGTAATTCCAGTTGGTATTATATATTTCTTTCTATATTATTTTGTATTTAAATTCCTAATTAAGAAATTTGACTTTAAAACTCCTGGTAGAGAAAATGATGATACAGAAACGAAGTTATACACAAAAGCAGATGTAAATGCCCGCAAAGAGAGTAGTAAAACGAATAACAATATTCAGAAACAAGGCGATTCTATCAGCGAGAAAATCACCCGAGGATTAGGAGGCAAGCGTAATATCAGTGATGTAGACTGTTGTGCAACAAGGCTTCGCTGTACAGTATATCATGCAGAATTAGTAAATGATTCTCTATTAAAATCAACAGGTGCATCGGGAGTTGTGCATAAAGGAAAAGGTGTGCAGGTCATCTATGGACCACATGTAACAGTAATTAAATCAAATTTGGAAGATTATTTAGAGAAGGCTCCAGATGAGGAATACAACAATATAGAGGAGATAAAACCAGTAGAAGTGAAGAAGGAAGAAAAGAAGCCAATGAAGGTGATGCAATCCATTATTATTTCTAGTCCAATACAAGGAATAGCTGCAGATTTATCAACTGCTCCAGATGAAGCTTTTGCAGGAAGAATGATGGGAGATGGTGTAGTAGTAACGCCTGTTGATTCAATCGTAAGGGCACCAGAAGATGGGGAGGTATGTTTTGTATTTGAAACAAAGCATGCCATTGGATTTTTAACTGATTCAGGAATTAGTCTTTTGATTCATATTGGTATAGATACAGTAAAACTAAATGGGCAAGGATTTGAAGTATATGTAGAGAATGAGCAGAAAGTAAAAAAAGGCGATCCAATGATAAAATTAGATTTGGATTATTTAAAAGCAAATGCTCCTTCTATTGTTTCACCAATACTGTGTACAGAGTTGGAAGACAATCAGAAGATACGTCTCTTGAAAGAGGGAGAAATTCAATCAGGAGAAGAACTTTTTGCTGTTGATATTTACAAAAATAGAAACAACCAATAAGTATTATGAAAGAATTTAATGATATAATTGCAGACAAAGTTAGAATTTATATAAGATTAGTAAATAGGTTGATAAAAGAGGAAAAAATAGAAATACTGTGGAAAAAGTAAAAATATATGGAGGTAATAATGATATGGAATGTTTGCAAGGAAAATCTGTATATAAAGGTATTGTTTTAGGTCCAATTGTTGTTTTAAAGAAGAGTGATTTTCAAGTGAGAAGGAAGAAAATCGAAGATGTTGAAAATGAAATTAAAAGAGTAGGAAAAGCAGGTAAGCAGGCGAAAGAACAGCTTGAGGAGCTGTATCATAAAGCAGTAAGAGAAGTGGGGGAAGTTAGTGCTGCAATTTTTGAAGTACATCAGATGATGTTAGAAGATGAGGATTATTTGGATGCTATTCATAATATGATTCAAACTGAAAAAGTCAATGCAGAATACGCTGTTGCTATAATAGGAGATAATTTTTTTGAAATGTTTACAAGTATGGATGATGATTATATGAAGGCAAGGGCTGCTGATGTTAAGGATATATCTAACAGATTAATAAGAAACCTATCAGGGGAGGAAGAAGTGGATTTAAATACGATGGAACCTTCCATTATTGTGGCAGAAGATTTAAGTCCAAGTGAAACTGTTTAGATGGACAAAGAAAAGATTCTTGCATTTGTAACTGTGCATGGATCAACTAATTCCCATACAGCAATTCTCTCCCGCATGATGAATATACCAGCTTTGATTGGTGTTCTTCAAGACACAACTTCGAGCGTTATTCCGTGCGACTGTTTTTGGTAATCTCTCGATTATGTATCCAATGATTACTTCAACAAAAGAAGTTGAAATGATATATCATATTGTAAATGAGGTTCAAAAAGAGCTACAACAAGAACAAATTCCATATAAAGTTCCAGAACAGGGAATTATGATTGAAACGCCTGCAGCAGTTATGATAAGTGATGAATTAGCAGAAATGGTTGATTTTTTTAGTATTGGAACGAATGACTTAACACAGTATACATTGGCCATAGACAGACAAAATGAAAAATTGGATGATTTTTACAATTCTCATCATAAGGCAATTCTTGGAATGATTCAAATGGTGGTGAGTAATGCTCATAAGTGTGGAAAGTGGGCTGGAATATGTGGAGAACTTGGAGCAGATTTGGAACTTGTAGAAGATTTTGTTCGTATGAGGGTAGATGAACTGTCAGTTGCACCATCCATGATTTTAAAAATAAGAAAAGAAATTAGAGAAATGAACATTACTAAAAACTAAAAGATGATTCAATATTTGGTGATTTTATCTTATCAATTGAGAAAAAGTATAGAGAAGGAAGAATGACAGGAGTAATATCCTGCCTTTTTTTCTTTCATAGAAAAGACTATGTTATTGTGAAGTGTTAAAATATATGTCTTTCCTATGAAAGAAAAATTTGGAATTTAAGGAGTTGAAGCGGACTGGTCCGTTTTGTTCATGAAACTATCTTGTTGTTTTGTAAAAGGATATGATTGAGAAATAATTAGGGGATGAAATAGTTTTTTTATTGGAAATAAGAAAAATACTTGATATTTCTTATCTTGGAAAATATAATGATACGTAGATGTAGAGAGGGGTGCGCTTATGGCCAAAAGTTTTTGAAATGGAAGAATAACAAAGGAGCAGGAAATAGAAAAGAATAGCGCAGAAGAGAATAAAAATAGAATAGGAGAAAAATGTATGGCATTAGCAAAGAAGCCAGTAAATGGCATGAAAGATATTTTACCAGAAGAAATGCAAATTAGAGATTATGTAATAAAGGTAATAAAGGAAACTTATCGAAGTTTTGGGTTTACTCCAATTGAAACACCTTGTATGGAAAGTATTGCAAATCTCAGTAATAAACAAGGTGGAGAAAATGAAAAATTAATTTTTAAGATATTAAAACGAGGGGAAAAACTGCATTTAGAAACAGCGCAGTGCGAAAGTGATGTGGTGGATTTTGGGATGCGTTATGATTTAACGGTACCATTAGCACGGTTTTATTCTAATCATTCCAATCAATTGCCTTCCCCTTTTAAGGCATTGCAAATAGGAAATGTATGGAGGGCAGATCGTCCTCAAAGGGGAAGATATCGTCAATTTATGCAATGTGATATTGATATTTTAGGAGAATCTAGCAATCTTGCAGAAATTGAATTGATTCTTGCAACTACAACTACTTTGGGAAAATTGGGATTTAAAAATTTTCAAATTCGTATCAATGAAAGAAGAATTTTAAAGGCAATGGCGGCCTATAGTGGATTTCAAGAGGATTCCTATGACACAATATTTATTATTTTAGATAAAATGGACAAGATTGGTTTAGAAGGCGTGGCAGAAGAGTTAGAAAAGAGTGGATTTGAGAAAGAATCTATAGAAAAATATTTGGATTTATTCCGAACTATAAAAGGAAAAGAAGATGTGGCAGAAGGGGTTGCTTATCTTGCAGAGAAGTTAGGTGATTTTTTAGAAGAAGAGGTAGCAGAAAGTTTAAAAGAGATTGCTGCTTGTGTGAATCATACCAAAGAAGCAGAATTTGATTTAGTGTTTGACCCCACGTTGGTAAGAGGTATGTCTTATTATACGGGTACGATTTTTGAAATTGCTATGCCAGAATTTGGTGGAAGTTGTGGTGGCGGTGGGCGTTATGATAAAATGATTGGCAAATTTACAGGAAATGATGTGCCAGCATGTGGATTTTCTATTGGATTTGAACGTATTATTTTATTGTTATTAGAAAATGGTTTTCGGGTACCAGGACAATCAGAAAAAATTGCATATTTAATTGAAAAGAATTATCCTTCTGAAAAATTGGTAAAAGTGATTGCCCAAGCACAAGAAGAACGAACCCGTGGAAAGCAGATTTTAATCGCTAGTATGAATAAAAATAAGAAATTTCAGAAAGAAAAATTAGCTGAAGAAGGTTATAGTGAATTTAAGGAATTTTTTAATAGAGATTAAGAAAAAATCCACTAGGAAAGAGAAAAAATTAAAATAATTCAATTTATCAAAGAAATTAGAAAAGGGAGGAAGAATTTATGGCGGAATCCATGAAAGGGTTGCATAGAACTCATAGATGCACAGAAGTTTCAAACCAGAATATTGGAGAAACTGTTACAGTTATGGGCTGGGTACAAAAACGAAGAAATTTAGGAAGTTTAATATTTATAGATTTACGAGATCGTTCTGGATTATTACAGATTGTATTTGATGAGCCAAAAGTAGGAAGTGAAGGCTTTGCCAAGGCAGAAAACTTGAGAAGTGAATTTGTAATTGCAGTAACTGGAACTGTGAAAAAAAGAGCCGCAGCAGTAAATGAAAATTTAAAAACAGGAGATATTGAGGTAATTGCATCAGATCTTAGAATATTATCTGAATCTGAGACACCACCATTTCCTATTGAAGAAAATTCTCTTACAAAAGAAGACTTACGTTTGCGTTATCGTTATTTAGATTTAAGAAGACCAGATATTCAGAGAAACCTTATGATGAAAAGTAAAGTTTCCATGTTGTTGCGTAAATTTATGGAACAGGAAGGATTTCTTGAGATAGAGACACCTATTTTAACAAAATCTACGCCAGAAGGTGCAAGGGATTATTTAGTACCTAGTCGTGTGCATCCGGGAAATTTTTATGCATTGCCACAATCTCCACAGTTGTTTAAACAGCTTTTAATGTGTTCTGGTTATGACAGATATTTCCAGATTGCAAGATGTTTCAGAGATGAAGATTTGCGTGCAGACCGTCAACCAGAATTTACACAGGCAGATATGGAATTGTCTTTTGTGGATGTGGATGATGTAATTGATGTAAATGAGAGACTTCTTCAATATGTATTTAAAGAAGCAGCGAATGTAGAAATATCCCTTCCTATTCAACGAATGACATGGCAGGAAGCGATGAATCGTTATGGCAGTGATAAGCCAGACACTCGTTTTGGTATGGAATTAGTCAATGTATCAGAGATTGTAAAGGATTGTGGCTTTGGTGTATTTACAGGTGCCTTAGAACAGGGTGGGTCTGTGCGAGGAATTAATGCCAAAGGACAGGGAAGTATGCCGCGTAAAAAAATAGATAAACTGGTAGATTTTGCCAGAGATTATGGTGCAAAAGGTCTAGCATATTTCATAGTCAATGAAGATGGTAGTTATAAATCTTCTTTTGCAAAATTTATGACAGAAGAAGAATTGAAGCATTTAGTAGAAAAAATGGAAGCACAGCCAGGAGACTTGTTATTATTTGCAGCAGATAAAAATAAAGTTGTCTGGGATGTATTAGGTGCTCTGCGTTTAAAATTTGGACAAGAAATGGGATTGATGGACAAAAATCAATATAATTTCTTGTGGGTAACAGAATTTCCATTGTTAGAGTGGTCTGAGGAAGAAAATCGTTTTATGGCAATGCATCATCCGTTTACTATGCCTATGGAAGAAGATTGGGATAAGATAGATTCTGACCCAGGAGCTGTGCGGGCAAAGGCTTATGATATTGTATTAAATGGTACAGAGTTAGGTGGTGGTTCTGTTCGTATCCATCAAGATCACATCCAAGAAAAAATGTTAGAGGTATTAGGTTTTACAAAAGAACAAGCTTATGAGCAATTTGGATTTTTATTAAATGCGTTTAAGTATGGAGTACCACCTCATGCAGGGCTTGCATATGGATTGGACCGTATGGTAATGTTAATGATGCAATGTGATTCTATTCGGGATGTAATTGCATTTCCAAAAGTAAAGGATGCTTCTTGTCTTATGACAGATGCACCTAATGTAGTGGATGTAAAACAGCTAGAGGAATTGTCCTTGTCAGTTGAGCAATTAGAAGAATAAGTTCTTTTATTTTTCTATATGCACAGCTAAGAAAGTTGATGTGAATTTGCCCATTTTGTTTTAAAAACCCTGAAAAATAAGCAATGCAACTATAAGTTTACATGAAAATCTTGAAAAGCAACACAGAATATGCAGACTTTACCTACAGGATATTATAAGATAATGTCACCGGAAGCGCAGAAGGAAGAAAAAGAAAGGTGAAAGAAAAAAATGAATGTTTTTGGAGAGAATTTACAGTTTTATAGAAAACAGAAAAATATGACCCAGGAGCAGCTTGCGGAACATTTTGATATATCTAGACAGACAGTATCAAAGTGGGAGGCAGGAACTTCTTATCCTGAAATGGAAAAAATTTTGCAATTATGTGATTTGTTTTCTTGTGATATGGATACATTATTGCGGAAGGATGCCGCTGCATTAGAAATAGAAGATAGTCAGGGATATAATAATCATATGGAGAAGTGGAGAAGAAAGCTTACCTTTGGAATAACAATGTTGATTGTTGGATTGGCAGTATATCAAATCTTGGATAGTTTTCAAATAGCAGAAACCATAGTAAATATCTTATTTTTAATGATTGTTATTGTGGCGATTTTAGATCTTATAGTAGCTGGAATGCAACATGATATTTATCGGAAAAACCATCAAGTGATTTCAAACTTTTATAGTAAAGAAGAAAAACAGAAATCAGAAGAGAAATTTCCAATTTATATAGCTGTGGGAATTGGTATTATTTTGTTTGGTGTTTTAATTGGAATGAATGGAGATGAATTTCCTCTTCTAGTTGGAATGACAAGTGATTTTTATAATGGAATTTTTTTGATTTTAACAGCTATTGGAGTCGGAACCATTGTCTACAATGGATTGGGGCAAGTAAAATATGATATTGAAGGATATAATAAAGAAAATAATCCAGACTTCATCAGCAAAAAAATCAATAATAAAATAGTAACTTGGTGTGGATGTATTATGATTTTTGTAACAATTCTATTTTGTATAGCAGGTTTTGTTTTTCAACTATGGGAAATTTGTTGGATTGTATATCCAGTGGGAGGACTTCTTTGTGGAATGATTGCATTGATTTTTCAGGGACAAAAAGTGGAATAAAGAGATTGGATGAGAACAATAGTTTATAGATACTTATTTCTTATTTCAAATATTGATATATAGACTTTCTAAGAAAAACATGATAGAATGTGTCTGAGAAATGAGAGTTTTAAGAACATGGAAAGTATTTCTTTTGGAGAAGATTTTACTTTACTAAGACCATTTTGTTATTGTTCCTTAACTATACTTATGAAACTACTAATGTTTCATAAGGGATAGAAGTGAGAATTTTATGGAATAACAAAAGAGGGGTGCCACATTAAGAAAATTCAATACAA
This sequence comes from uncultured Lachnospiraceae bacterium, assembly GCA_910586005.1. Taxonomy (GTDB): domain Bacteria; phylum Bacillota; class Clostridia; order Lachnospirales; family Lachnospiraceae; genus Petralouisia. The sequence continues at coordinate 20,071 of CAJUHG010000049.1, forward strand.
GATATTGCTTTTTTTATTCAGCAGATATCCTATTTTGTATTTTGATATTTTTATGTGGCAGTCCTCTCTATCTGGAAGATGCAAAAATAAAGGAGGCAAAGGCAGGAGCCATGAAAAAAGGCATTTTATTTGATTTAGATGGAACTTTATGGGATTCTTCTAAGGAAGTGGCACTTTCTTGGGAAGAAGCACTAGAAAAACATTTTGATATTGAAAAAATAATTACTGCAGAGATGATTCAAGGTGTTATGGGAAAAAGTATGTATGAGATTGCAGACATTCTTTTTTCTGAGTTTGAATTGAAACAACGCCTAGAAATGTTATCTTATTGTTGTAAAAAAGAGAATGAATATATAAGAAGTCATGGTGGAACATTAGTGGATGGTTTGGAAGAAACATTGCAAACCTTAAAAAATAGTGGGTATCATTTATATATTGTAAGCAATAGTCAGTCTGGTTATATAGAAGCTTTTATGGAATATCATAAATTAGAGGAATATTTTGAAGATTTTGAATGTTTTGGCCGAACTGGAAGAGAAAAAGGGCGTAATATTCGTTTGGTAGTGGAAAGAAATCAATTGGAACAGGCTGTCTATGTAGGGGATGTGCAAGGAGATTATTATGCAGCCGTGCAGGCTGAAATTCCTTTTATCCATGCGAGAGCTGGTTATGGAACTATTCAAGAGGAAGTGCCTTATATTACAGGATTATCTCAACTTCCTGAAGTTGTAGAAAAGATTTTTGAGGCAGAATCTAAATAGTTTTTGGGAGCATCTTATGATAATTAGTTAGTTACTTGAATAGAAATAAACATAATATGTGTATATGCATGAAGGGAGGAAGGTATGAAAAAAATAGCTAGTTTTACTATTGATCATATAAAATTAGAGCCAGGAATTTATGTGTCAAGGAAGGACTATATAGGAAATGAAGTGATTACCACTTTTGATTTGCGTATGACATCACCTAATGATGAACCAGTGATGAATACAGCAGAAGTGCATACAATAGAGCATTTAGCAGCTACTTATCTGCGAAATAATGCAGAATATGGGGATAAGATTATATATTTTGGTCCTATGGGGTGCCGTACAGGTTTCTATTTGATTCTTGCAGGAGATTATAAATCTAATGATATAGTAGAATTGATGATTAATACTTATGAATTTATCAGAGACTATAAAGGTGAAGTACCTGGGGCAAGTGCAAAAGATTGTGGAAATTATTTGGATATGAATCTTGGAATGGCAAATTTTTTAGCAGATCGTTACTTAACACAGACTTTATATAATATTGATGAAAGACATTTAATTTATCCAGAATAGTATAAATGACCGAAGGGTATAGATAGGTATAGTTTATCGCGGAGCGATGATGCTTCTGCTGTACAAAGTGGAGGAAAGCATGAAAAAAATAGGAATTATTGGTGCTATGGAATTGGAAGTTGAGGCACTAAAAGACAAAATGGAAATTCATCGTAAGGTAGAGAAAGCATCTTTAGAATTTCTAGAAGGAATGTTAAGTGGTACAGAAGTGGTAATTGTGCGCAGCGGAATTGGCAAAGTAAATGCAGCACTTTGCACTCAAATTTTATGTGATATATTTGAGGTAACACATATTATCAATACAGGAGTTGCAGGTTCCTTAAAAAATGAAATTAACATTGGAGATATTGTAGTTTCTACAGATGCTTTGCATCATGATGTGGATGTGAGAGTATTTGGTTATCCATTAGGAGAAGTGCCACAGATTGGATGTTTGGCATTTCAAGCAGATACAGAGTTAGCGCAACTTGCAGTAGCTTGTTGCAAAGAGGTAAATACTGATATCGAAGTGTATTGTGGAAGAATTGTAAGTGGTGACCAATTTATTAGTGATAAAAAAATAAAGGATAACATTATCAATCATTTTCATGGATTTTGTGTGGAAATGGAAGGAGCTTCCATTGCTCATACAGCTTACTTAAATCATGTACCTTTTGTGATTATTAGAGCCATTTCAGACAAAGCAGATGATAGTGCAGAAATGGATTATCCTACGTTTGAGAAAGCAGCAGCAGCTCATTCTGCAGCGTTGGTGGAACATATGCTACAGAAAATAAAGTAGAATAGAACAAAGCGGACAAGTCCGCTTCAGCTCCCTAAATCCCTCATTCATGAGGG
>CAJUHG010000050.1 GCA_910586005.1 uncultured Lachnospiraceae bacterium
GATGAAAGAACTTGTTGATGAAGAAGAAGCATTAATGACAGTTAAAGGACAGCTTCCATCAGACGAGGCGCTTATTAATGCAAAAAAACATGGTTTTTCTGATAAATATTTAAGTAAAATATTAGAAGTTTCTGAAGATATGGTAAGAGAACAGCGCATTTCTCTTGGATTAGAGGAAGCTTGGGAAGGTGTTCATGTGAGCGGAACACCGAATAGTGCTTATTATTATTCGACATACAATGCAGAAGATAAAAATCCTGTATCTGCTGACAAACCAAAGATTATGATTTTAGGTGGGGGCCCAAATCGTATAGGACAGGGAATTGAATTTGATTATTGTTGTGTACATGCTTCTCTTGCATTGAAGAAGTTAGGCTTTGAAACTATTATTGTAAATTGCAATCCTGAAACAGTTTCCACCGACTATGACACATCTGACAAACTTTATTTTGAGCCATTGACACTTGAGGATGTGTTAAGCATATATAAAAAAGAAAAACCTGTAGGTGTGATTGCACAATTTGGAGGGCAAACTCCTTTAAATTTAGCGGCTGATTTAGAGAAGAATGGAGTAAAAATTTTGGGAACAGCACCTTCTGTTATTGACCTAGCAGAAGACCGAGATTTATTCCGTGCTATGATGGAAAAATTACACATTCCTATGCCAGAGTCTGGAATGGCTGTAAATGTAGAGGAAGCTTTAACAATTGCAGAAAAAATTGGTTATCCTGTTATGGTTCGACCTTCCTATGTATTGGGAGGTCGAGGTATGGAAGTCGTGTATGATGCAGATAGTATGGAAGGATATATGAATGCTGCTGTAGGTGTTACTCCAGATAGACCAATATTAATCGATCGTTTTCTTGGACATGCAACAGAGTGTGAGGCAGATGCGATAAGTGATGGTACACATGCCTTTGTTCCAGCAGTTATGGAGCATATTGAACTTGCAGGTGTGCACTCTGGTGATTCTGCATGTATTATACCCTCTAAGCATATTTCAGAAGAAAATGTGGCAACTATTACAGAGTATACTAGAAAGATTGCAGAAGAAATGCATGTAAAAGGTCTGATGAATATGCAATATGCAATTGAAAAAGGGAAAGTTTTTGTTTTAGAAGCTAATCCAAGAGCTTCTAGAACCGTACCATTGGTTTCTAAAGTATGTAATATTCGGATGGTGCCATTGGCCATTGATATTGTGACAGCAGAATTAACAGGAAGACCTTCTCCTGTACCAGAATTGAAAGAGCAAAATATTCCATATTATGGAGTAAAAGAATCTGTATTTCCATTTAATATGTTTCAGGAAGTGGACCCTGTATTAGGACCAGAGATGCGTTCTACTGGCGAGGTACTTGGGCTTTCTACTTCTTATGGGGAGGCATTCTTCAAAGCCCAAGAAGCAACTCAAATGAAACTTCCATTAGAAGGAACTGTATTAATTTCTGTAAGTGACAGAGATAAGCCTGAAGTAGTAGAAGTTGCGAAAGAATTTAAGAAAGCAGGTTTTCATATTATTGCATCAAAAAATACTTGTAAGTTGCTTCAGGAAGCTGGAATTGAGGCAGAAATGATAAATAAACTACAAGAGGGAAGACCAAATATGTTAGATTTAATTACAAATGGGAAAATTGATTTAATTATCAATACACCAATTGGACAAGAGCGAAAATCAGATGATAGTTATCTGCGCAAAGCAGCCATTAAGAAAAAAGTACCTTATATGACTACTATGGCAGCAGCAAAGGCAACTATTAGTGGTATTCTCTCTCTAAAAAAACATGGTAGCAGTGAAGTACAATCTTTACAAAAATTGCATAGAAATATTCAAAAAATATAGTAATTAATACTTATAACACCCTAGAAGAAATATGTTATTGAGAAATATTTAATTCTTCTAGGGTGTTATAAACATTATTATAATATTATAATTAGTATGGAAAATTAGTTCATGTTGTGTACTTGTTGGTGATTTTCCATTTGGTCTTTAGACTACTTGGTTATACACATCCAAGTAAAACAATTTAGAAATAAATTGACTAATTTTTGGAATTGCTTTATAATAATTTTACTTATGCATAAAGAGGCCAGGTATTCTTATTTATGGGAAACAAGGTTCTTAAAGATAAAAAACAGGAGGTTTTTATGATAAAAAGTATGACTGGCTTTGGACATTGTGAACTTACAGACGAGCTACACAAAGTTACAGTTGAAATAAAGTCAGTAAATCATCGGTATCTAGATATCACAATTAAGATGCCAAAGAAATTAAATTTTTTTGAAAGTGCAATTAGAAATCTTTTTAAAACTTATGTTCAAAGAGGAAAAATAGATGTCTATATTTCTTATGAAGATTGCACAGAAAATCAAGTAAACTTAAAATACAATGAAAATTTGGCAGCAGAATATGTAAAATATATTTATCAGATAGCAAATACTTTTTCCCTTCCTTGTAATTTAGCTGCAGTAGAACTGTCAAAATATCCAGAGATTTTTACAATGGAACCACAGAAAACAGATGAAAAAGAAATCTGGGATATTTTAGAAAAAGCAGTGATAGGAGCAGCAGAACAGTTTGTAAATGCTAGAATTCAAGAAGGTGAACAGTTAAAAAATGATTTACTTGGAAAATTGGAAATTATGTCAGAATATGTGGAACAGATTGAATATCGTTCTCCAGAGATATTAAAAGAATACAGACAGAAATTAATAGATAGAGTCAATGAGTTATTGGCAGATATTCAAATAGATGAGAATAGAATTTTGACAGAAGTAACTATTTTTGCAGATAAAATTTGCACAGATGAAGAGACAGTACGTTTAAAAAGCCATATTAGCAACACAAAAGATACTTTGATAAAAGGTGGAAGTGTTGGAAGAAAATTAGATTTCATTGCTCAAGAAATGAATCGTGAGGCAAATACAATTCTTTCAAAAGCAAATGATCTTACGGTTTCAGATATAGCCATAAATTTAAAAACAGAGATTGAAAAAGTTCGTGAGCAAATTCAAAATATAGAATAAAGGAAAATACACATGAAGGAAAGAAAAGGTATATTAATAGTAGTTTCAGGTTTTTCTGGTTCAGGAAAAGGAACCATTATGAACCGGCTTTTGAAAGAATATCCCAATATCTATGCACTAAGTATTTCTGCAACTACTAGAAGTCCAAGAGTTGGGGAAGTACATGGAAGAGAGTATTTTTTTGTATCAAAAGAAGAATTTGAAACCATGATACAAGAAAAAAAATTGATTGAATATGCACAATATGTGAATAATTACTATGGAACCCCTAAAGAATATGTATTTCAACAATTAGAGATGGGGAAAGATGTTATTTTAGAAATTGAAATTCAGGGAGCATTAAAAGTAAAAGAAGTATATCCTAATACACTATTACTTTTTGTAACTCCTCCAAGTGCAAAAGAGCTGAAAAATCGCTTGATAGGAAGAGGGACTGAGGATGAAGCTACTGTTGCCTCACGCTTAAGCCGAGCTTGGCAAGAAGTACAAGGTGTAGAACATTATGATTATTTAGTTGTGAATGATGATTTAGAAGAATGTGTACAGAAAGTGCATTCTATTATACAAAATGAACATGCCCGTGTGGCAAAAAATCATGTATTAATTGAAACAATAAAAGCAGAGTTAAAAGGCTTTGCGGAAGGAGAATGATTATTATGATGTTGCATCCATCTTACACAGACTTAATGAAAGTAGTAAACAGTGATGTTGAAATTGGTGAGGAACCAGTGGTAAACAGCCGTTACTCCATCGTTCTTGCAACTGCTAAAAGAGCAAGGCAGATTATTGGAGGAGAAGAACCTTTAATTGACAATATTTCAAATAAAAAACCTTTTTCTATTGCTGTTGAAGAATTATATAACAGTAAAGTGAAAATTGTGAGCGAAGAAGATGAATCTGGAGATACAGAAGAGTAAAAGTATACCTTATGACACGCCGAATGGCATAGTGGGGTGCCCAGAGGGTATACCTTATGACACGCCGAATGGCATAGTGGGGTGCCCAGAGGGTGTAAAAATTTACCACATTGAATTGCAATTAAGCAAAACAATGTGGTAATCTTCGTATCATAGGAGCATAATATTGATTATTACAAGGAGAAATAGATGAAAATTTTATTTGTTTCACTAGGTTGTGATAAAAATCTAGTAGATACAGAATTTATGATAGGAATACTTAGAGAAAAAGGTTATACATTTACAAATGAAGAAGAGCAAGCAGATGTAATTATTATTAATAGCTGCTGTTTTATCAATGATGCTAAAGAAGAAAGTGTTAATATGATTCTAGAAATGGCAGAATATAAAGATTCAGGAAGCTGCAAAGCTTTGATTGTAACAGGGTGTTTGGCACAACGTTACAGAACAGAAATTATGAAAGAAATTCCACAAGTGGATGCAATCATTGGAAGCAATTCTTTTGATGAAATTGCTATTGCAGTAGAAGAGGTTTTAGAAGGAAAGAATTATGAATTGTATAAACCATTAGAAGGATTGCCTCATTTTTCAATAAAGCGTTCACTGACTACTGGAGGACATTATGCTCATTTAAAAATAGCAGAAGGATGCAATAAGAACTGTAGTTATTGTATTATTCCACATATTCGGGGAAGGTATCGTAGTGTACCTATGGAAGAACTTTTAACACAAGCCCGTGAACTTGCCGAGCAAGGTGTAAAAGAATTAATTTTAGTTGCACAAGAAACTACTTTATATGGTTTAGATTTGTATGGTGAGAAATCTCTTCATAAATTATTAGATGAATTAAATAAAATTCCTGGAATTTTCTGGATACGTGTTATGTATTGTTATCCAGAAGAAATATATGAAGAATTAATTCAATCCATAAAACGTAATCAGAAAGTATGTCATTATCTAGATATGCCTATTCAGCATATCAATAATGAAATTTTAAAACGAATGGGGCGTCGTACTACAAAAGAAGAATTAAAAAATATTTTAAAGCATCTAAAAGAAGAAATACCAGATATTACACTCCGTACCACATTGATTAGTGGTTTTCCAGGGGAAACAAAAGAAATGCATGAAGAATTGATGTACTTTTTAAATGAAACAGAATTTGACCGTTTGGGAGCATTCACTTATTCTCCAGAAGAAGGTACTGCAGCAGCAGAATTTCCAAATCAGATTGAAGAATATCAGAAATCGGTCTGGAAAGAGGAAATCCTAGAGTTACAAGAAGAAATTATATTTGATAAAAATGAAGAAATGAAAGAGAAAGAATTATGGGTCATGATTGAGGGGAAAGTAGATGGGAACAATGCCTATGTAGGAAGAACCTATCGAGATGCACCAGAAATTGATGGCTATATTTTTATAAATACAGAGGAAGAATTAATGACTGGGGATTTTATAAAAGTAAAGGTAACTGGAGCATATGAATATGATTTGATAGGAGAGATGATATAAGATGAATTTACCAAACAAATTAACTATTCTAAGAATGATTTTAATTGTACCTTTTGTGGCATGTATGTTAATACCAGGACTAGGAGATGCTGGTATGTATGCATCAGTAATAATTTTTATTCTTGCAAGTCTTACAGATCTTCTTGATGGGAAGATTGCAAGAAAATATGATTTAGTGACAAATTTCGGGAAATTTATGGACCCATTAGCTGATAAACTGTTAGTAGCATCAGCCCTTATCTGTTTATCAGCCAATGGTAGTTTGGCAGCTTGGATTTCCATTATTATTATTAGTCGTGAATTTATTATTAGTGGATTCCGTTTGGTTGCTTCTGACAATGGGATTGTAATTGCTGCAAGTTATTGGGGAAAATTTAAAACCACCTTTCAGATGATTATGATTGTAATGTTAATTTTAAATTATGATCATCAAATATATCAAATCTGTGCAGTAATAGTGACATATGTTGCATTGATATTAACACTGATATCTCTGATTGATTATATTTTCAAAAATAAAGATGTGTTGAAAGAACAAAAATAAAGTTATAAAGATAAAAAGAATGATAAAAAGTAAAAAAATTGATTGATTTTTTTACTAACTACCTATTTGTGCTAAAATACGCACAGAATGGAGGAAGCAATGACAGTAGAATTGATTTGTGTAGGAACAGAACTGTTACTTGGAAATATTGTAAATACAAATGCGGCCTTTATTTCTGAAAAATGTGCTATGTTAGGATTATCTATGTATTATCAGAGTGTGGTGGGAGATAATCCAGGAAGATTAGAGCATTTGTTACATATGGCAAAAGAACGTTCTGATGTAATTATTTTATCTGGAGGTCTTGGACCTACTCAAGATGATTTAACAAAAGAGATTGCAGCAAGAGTAATGGACAAGTCATTGGTAGAAGATTCTAAAGTACGAAAAGCAATTCAAGAATTTATGACCAAAAGAGGAAATACTATTACAGAAAATAACTGGAAGCAGGCGTTAGTCCCAGAAGATTGTATTGTATTACATAATTCAAATGGAACTGCACCAGGAATTATTATGGAAGATGAAGATACTCGTATTATTTTATTACCTGGTCCACCAAATGAATTAATTCCAATGTTTGAAGAACAGGTTTATTCCTATCTTCACAATTTACAACCAGAAATTATCTGTTCTAAAATGGTAAAGCTCTGTGGGATTGGAGAAAGTGCTGCTGAAACAAAAATCTTAGATTTAATTAATACACAAAAGAATCCTACTGTAGCTCCTTATGCCAAAACAGGAGAAGTGCATTTGCGTATTACTGCAAAAGCTGCAAATGAAAAAGATGCATTTACAATGATTGCTCCAATGGAAGAAGAATTAAAACGTCGGTTTGGAAATTTAATTTATACAGATGATCCACAGGTTACGTTAGAAATGGTAGTAGCTAAACTTCTTAAGAAATATCATTTTACAGTAACTACTGCTGAATCTTGTACAGGAGGTTTATTAGCAGCAAGACTTGTGAATGTATCAGGAATTTCAGAAAATTTTAAAGAAGGATATATTACTTATTCTAATGATGCAAAAGAAAAATTGTTGGGTGTGTCTCATGAAACATTAAAAACTTATGGTGCTGTTAGTTCTCAGACTGCTGCAGAAATGGCTGAAGGTGGGGCAAAAGCAGCAAAAGCAGATATCTGTGTATCTATCACTGGAATTGCTGGACCAGAAGGAGGGACAGAAGAAAAGCCGGTAGGACTTGTATATATTGGTTGTTATTGTAAAGGTAAAGTGTATACAAAGAAAAATCTGTATACAGGAAATCGAAGTAAAATAAGAGAATATTCGGTTGCAACTGCACTGACACTTTTGCGAAAAGCAATCTTAAATGAAGTCAATGAAAGGAATGAAAAAACAACAAGAAACTTAAATAAAATGAACAAGTGAGAACGATAGCGAGAGGCTTAAATGAGGTGAATAGATGAGAATTATAGCAGGAAGTGCAAGAAGCCTTCCATTAAAAACAATTTCAGGTATAGAAACTAGACCAACTACAGACAGAATAAAAGAAACATTGTTTAATATGTTAAACTCTAAAATACCAGGTTGTAAGTTTCTAGATTTGTTTGCTGGTAGTGGACAAATTGGTTTAGAAGCTATCAGTCGTGGTGCGCAAGCTGCAGTATTTGTGGAAAATAATAAAAAGGCAGCATTATGTATTGAAGAGAATATTCATTTTACCAAATTTTCTGAAAAATGTACGCTTCTTGTAAAAGATGTAATTTCTGCTATTCATTGGTTGGAAGGAAAAGAAACTTTTGATATTATATTTATGGACCCACCTTATGGAAAAAAACAAGAAAAAGAAGTATTGCAGAATTTAGTGGATTCATCATTGATTACAAAAGATTCTTTGCTTGTAATAGAAATGGCAAAAGATACAGATATTTCTTATATAGAGGAATTAGGATATACCATTATAAAAGAGAAAATTTATAAAAATAACCAGCATATATTTTTACAATGTATGAAATAGGCTATGGGGGAAACATATGAAAAGAGCAATTTATCCTGGAAGCTTCGATCCAGTAACCTTTGGACATCTTGATATGATAGAGCGTTCTGCACAAATTGTAGATGAATTGGTAGTTGCAGTTTTAATTAATAGTGCAAAAAATCCATTGTTTTCTGTAAAAGAACGTGTTAGTATGTTAGAAGAGATAACGGGTCACATTTCCAATATTAGAATTACATCTTTTAATGGATTATTAATTGATTATGCACAGGAAGTAGAAGCTTCCATTATAATACGTGGTCTTCGAGCTGTTACAGATTTTGAGTATGAATTACAAATTGCTCAGACAAATCGTATTATAAATTCGCAGGTAGATACAATATTTTTAACTACTAGTCTGGAATATGCCTATTTAAGCTCTACCATTGTAAAAGAAGTTGCTTCATATGGAGGAGATATTTCTCATTTTGTACCAGAGCAGCTTATGGATAGAATTTATGCAAAATATCGCTGAGTTAGGAGCAATAATATATGAGTAGCAAAATCGAACAAATTATTGATGAAATAGAAGATTTTATTGAAAATTGTAGATATCAGCCACTTTCTAATACAAAAATAATTGTAAATAAAGAGGAATTGACTGATTTATTGGCCGAGCTTCGCAGAAAGACACCAGATGAAATCAAACGTTATCAGAAAATTATTAGCAATAAGGAAGCAATTTTGGCAGATGCTCAAGCAAAAGCAGATGCTATTATTGCTCAGGCATCAGAAAGAACTTCCAGAATGACTAGTGAACATGAGATTATGCAACAAGCATGTTTACGGGCGAATGAAGTGGTAGATCTTGCTACCGATAAAGCAGAAGAAATTTTGGAGAATGCTTCTATAGATGCAGAAGAAATCCAAATGGGAGCTATTCGCTACACAGAAAATATGTTAAGGGATATGGAAAATATTCTTGCACATGCCATAGAAACCACAAAGGCAAGAAGTGACAATCTTCTAATTGCTCTACAGAACTGTTATGATGAGGTGAATAGTAATCGCTCGCAGTTAGGTCCATTAAATGAAGAATATGAGGAATATGAAGATATGCCCTCTCAAATGGAAGAGGGAAATTTGGAAGAACAAATGGTAGAATCTGAAGATGCAGATATGGTGAATTAATGAACCAACAAAAATGCTAAAGCGAAAGCGACTATTGTTCCAAAAAATTTCATAAAAAAATAAGGAATCATGGAAAATTGACTTTCTTTTACCATTGAGGCTGTCTGAGCAAAACCAGAGAGACCACCAAATGCAAGATAAGACATCATCATTGGATAAGCCAATTCAAATTCTAAAGTTTGTTTTGCAGTATAGGAGACTCCGTTTGTGATTTCTGTAAATCCAACTAATAGACATTTTATAATTGGATTAGATATAGGGAGTAACATGGTCATTTGTGCTAATATGGCAAACATAATGATATATCCCCCTAATTTTGCCAAAGTCTCAAATCCGTTCATAATTCCGGCATCTATGATTTGAAAGTTCATGGATGTCGCTTTTTTATGTAGATTATTAGAAGAATTATCTGTTTTTATATTCCTTTCTATAGAAGATGTAAAAGATTGATTTCTATTTTGTATCATATAAAGGATTAATAAGGGTGCATATAAAATCAGATAGCTGGGCAACCTTAAGTCAGGTCTTTGAAGGCAATCATTTAAGACAAAGCTTCCAATAAACATAGGACTGATATTATTACAGACACAAAATAAACGTTGTCCCTCCTCTCTTGTCATTTTTTCTTCCTTTACTAATTCAGCAGAAATTTTGCTTCCCATAGGAAAACCAAATAATAATCCAGCAATTAGAGGATAAATACCAGCACTACTGATAGGAAATACATGCTTTAAAATGCGATGTAATGCTTTGGCAAATCCATCTAAAAGTCCAGAATGTATCAATATATAAGAAAGAATGGAAAAAGGAAGTAATGTTGGCAACATTTTCTCATACCATAGATTTAAACCTAAAGAAGCAGCCTGAACAGATTCTTCAGGAAATATTAAAATATAAAGCAAAAAAACAATTAAAATAATAATGTACATGATTTTTTTCATAGTTTATTTTATGAGGCAATACAATAAATATACCTAAATAGGAGGAGATTATGCGAGTTTGTGAACAGTTAAAACCTAGAAAAGTGTTTGCATATTTTGAGGAGATTTGTAAAATTCCTCATGGTTCTGGCAATACCAAGGAAATTAGTGATTATTGTGTGGACTTTGCAAAAACACATAACCTAAGATGGATGCAAGATAATAAAAATAATGTAATTATTTTTAAAGATGCTTCCAAAGGATATGAGAACTCTGAACCAATTATCCTGCAAGGGCACATGGATATGGTTTGTGAGAAAGATGATTATATAGAAATTGATTTTGAAAAAAATGGCTTATCTCTCTATATAGAAGGAGATTTTTTAAAGGCAAAAGGGTCTACTCTTGGTGGAGATGATGGGATTGCTCTTGCCTATGCGCTTGCTATACTAGAGGATGATACTATTTTACATCCTCCTTTGGAAGTAGTTTTTACGGTGGATGAAGAAATTGGAATGTTAGGAGCAAATGATATCGATCTCTCTATGTTAAAAGGAAAAAAACTTCTAAATATTGATTCAGATAAAGAGGGAATCTTCTTTACAAGTTGTGCAGGAGGACTTCAGGCGGATTGTCATTTACCTATATTATGGACAAAAGAAGAAGGCACCTATTATGAAATTAAAATTACTGGATTACATGGGGGACATTCTGGAAGTGAGATTCATAAAGAATATGGAAATGCTATCGTGCTTCTTGGTAGATTACTAAATAGATTAAGAAAAGAATTTTCTTTTTCTGTTGAAACTATATATGGAGGATTAAAAGATAATGCCATTCCAAGAGAGGCAATTTGTACCATTTGTTTTAAGCAAGATGTATCAGATACATTGGAAAAAAAGTTATCAGACCAGATTTTTTCATTTCGTCAAGAATTACAAAAGGAATATCATGTTACAGATTCTAAAATAGAAATTCTTTGTGGAAAGCAGGGAGCAAAAGTTAGTGATGTATTAACTTCTGATTCTTTTTTTAAAATTTTATTTATGTTGCGTACAATGCCTTGGGGTGTACAACATATGAGTATGGATATTGAGAATTTAGTAGAAACTTCTTTAAATCCAGGAATTATGAAATTAGAAAAAGAATATTTTTCTTTATGTTTCACTGTGAGAAGTAGTGTAACCAGCAGAAAATATGAAGTGACAGAACGTTTATCGCTTTTCACTGAATTTTTAGGAGGAGAAACGATAATCAGTGGAGATTATCCAGCTTGGGAATATAAATCAGATTCTTCCATGAGAGAACTAATAACAGAAATCTATCAGGAATTATTTCAAGAAGAACCAAAAATCCAAGCAATTCATGCGGGGTTAGAATGTGGTATTTTTTCAGGAAAAATAAAAGATTTAGATTGTATTTCTTTTGGGCCAAATAATTATGATATTCATACACCAAAAGAACGTTTAAGTATTTCTTCTACAGAAAGAGTATGGAAATTAATTCTTGAATTTTTAAAACGTTCAAAATAATCTACATGAGATAGTGTTTTTTGTAAGAATTTACAAGGCTCCTCCAGCCGCCTAAAGGCAGTAGATTTCCGCTTATGATAACCGAAAGGATTTTATTTATGAAAAAGCAGGTATGTATCTATTTGATGATTCTTACAGCAATAGTCTGTTTTATTACGACTTTTATAAGTCATATTCAGCAGATTGCAAGGATAACCCATCTTTTGGTGGGAGAAGATACCAAAGAACTCCTGCGTCAACAGAAGGTTCCAGCAGAAATGTATGAAACCTTCTGTAACTATGAAAAAGATTCAGATTATTCTAGATATGATTATATGTTGGGATATCTTTTTACAGAAAAGGATACAAAAAGTGAGTTAGAGGATTATTTGAATTTATTATATGAATATCGTTCTTTGAAAGTGCGAGAACTAAGAAAATCTGAGCAGGCAATCTGGAAGGATGTGAAATATTTTCCAATTCCCTTATCCAAGAAAAATGCTTCTTTATTGACTTCTTTTGAAAATTCATGGATGTTTGATCGAAGTTTTGGAGGAAATCGTGGACATGAAGGAACAGATATTATGGCTTCTCTCAATGAAAGAGGGCATTATCCTGTTATCAGTATGACAGATGGCATGATAGAAAAAGTTGGATGGCTAAAATTGGGGGGTTACAGGATTGGAATACGCTCTCCGAATGGGGGATATTTCTATTATGCCCACCTTTATGATTATGCAAAAGAATTTCAAGAGGGAGATGAGATAAAGGCCGGAGAATTATTAGGATTTATGGGGGATAGTGGCTATGGAGAGGAAGAAGGAACCATTGGAAAATTTGCTGTACATCTTCATGTTGGAATTTATATCAATGATGAAACTGGAACAGAACTTAGTATAAATCCTTATTGGATATTGAAATTTTTAGAAAAAAAGCAATTAAAATATCACTATGAATAGTAAACAAATATAACTAAACAAATATTTTACTGGAATTTTGAGAAGAAAGCAATTAAAATATAATTATGAATAAAAGAATAAGACTTGATAAATATCTTTCTGATATGGAAATTGGAACACGCAGTCAGGTAAAACAATATATAAAAAAGAAACAGGTTCAGGTAAATGGAACTTATCCCAGTGGAGTAGAACAAAAAGTAATGCCAGATATAGATGTGATTACATTTCGAGGACAGAACATCACTTATGTGAAATATAAATATTTTTTATTTTATAAGCCCAAAGGATGTGTAAGTGCTGTTACAGACAATTATCATAAAACAGTTCTGGATTATTTTGAAAATGATAAGAAAAATGGATTATTTCCAGTGGGAAGATTGGATATTGATACCGAAGGACTTCTTTTACTTACAAATAATGGTGATTTTGCACATAATTTACTTTCACCTAAAAAACATGTTCCCAAAGTTTACTTTGCAAAAGTATCTGGTAAAGTAACAGAAGAAGATGTTATTTGTTTTTCAAAAGGTGTGGATATTGGAGAAGAGAAACTCACCTTACCAGCAGAACTTAAAATTCTATCTAGAAGTGAAATAACTAGAAATCAAGTTATTTTGCCTAAAAGTGAAGTAGAACAAAATCAAATTTTATGGATTTCTGAAATTGAATTGACAATTACAGAAGGAAAGTTTCACCAGGTAAAGAGAATGTTTGAGGCTGTTGGAAAAAAAGTACTCTATTTAAAGCGGATTTCTATAGGAGATTTAAAATTAGATGAAACTTTAAATCCAGGAGAGTATAGGGCTTTGACAGAAGAAGAATTAAAAAAACTTTTATAAAGAACTGTGTGTTTCTGTTGTGTAGAACTATTATATGGTAACAATAATTATTATTTGTTGGGAGGTGTATCTATGTTTGCGAAAATTGGAAGGATTCAAAAAGAATTAAAAGTAGCAAAATTAGATAGTAGAAATCAGCAGAACTTAGAAAAAGAAGAAAAAGAACATGCGAAACGAATGGCAGATATGGATCCATTGGCGTGGCAAATCATACAGTATAAAGAGGATATTGAAAAAATGAATAAAAATAATCAAATGTCCTCCATTGATACAAAACTAAAGTCTGGTGGAGAGCTTACACCAGAAGAAATTGAGTATCTAAAGAAGAATAATCCTGATACTTATCGAGAGTATCAAGAAGTTAAATTAGAAAAAGAAACTTATAAAAGACAATTAAAATCTTGTAAAACAAAAGAAGAGGTAGAAAAATTAAAGTTAAATAAAATGGGAAATTTTATGGCAGAAGCCAAAAGTATAGTAGATAATCCAGTAATTCCAAAGGATAAAAAACGAGCTTTGATGGAAAAACTTTTGAAAAAAACTATGAGTGTACAAGAAGCACATCTTAGATTTACTAAAACAGAAAAATATCAAAATCTTCCTACCGAAGAGGAAATTACAGAAAAAGTAATAGAGAAGATAAAAACTATAGAGAACCCCCAAAAAGAAAAGAGTATATTAGAAAATTTTGGAAAAGCAGAATGGACAAAGGAAGAAAAATTAGAGATGGATGATAAAGATGTAAAAGGATATATGATAGAATATTTAACATTAGACAGACCTAGTGGATATGGCTTAGAATATTATTGAAATATTAATTGGAATTTTATAACATAAGAAAAGGAGTATATAAAAATATGTTAGAGAAAGTTGGAGCTGTTATTTTTGACTTAGATGGAACATTAGTAGATTCTATGTGGTTATGGCATGATATTGATGTGGAATTTTTAGAAAAAAGAGGTCTTACACTTCCAGAAACTTATCAAAAAGAAATAGAGGGAATGAGTTTTACAGAAACGGCAACTTATACAAAAAAATTGTTTCAACTTTCTGAGAGTATAGAAGAATTAAAGGAAATATGGAATCGAATGGCAATTGAGAAATATACATATGAAGTTCCTTTTAAATCTGGAGCAGAAGATTTTTTGAAGTATTGTAAAAAAGAAAAAATTCCTGTTGGAATTGCTACTAGTAATTCTAGAGAATTGGTAAATGCAGTTGCTACATCTTTAAATTTTAACGATTATATTCAAGAAATTGTTACATCCTGTGAGGTAGATCATGGAAAACCTGCTCCAGATGTTTATTTAGAAGTTGCGAACCGATTAGGGGTGCAGCCAAAAGATTGTTTAGTATTTGAGGATGTTCCTATGGGAATTATGGCTGGAAAGAATGCAGGAATGAAAGTATGTGCAGTAGAAGATACATTTTCTGCTGCACAACAGGAAGAAAAACGAAAGTTAGCAGATTATTACATATCTAGTTATTATGAAATAACATATTACTAAAACTTGCAATAGCATGTTTTAATTTAAGGAGAACTAACATGGAGCAGGGATTTTTGCCGATTTGTAAAGAGGATATGGAACAAAGAAACATTGCACAATTTGATTTTGTATATATTATTGGAGATGCCTATGTGGATCATCCTTCTTTTGGACATGCTATTATCAGTCGCTTATTGGAGGCACATGGATATACAATAGGTATTATATCTCAGCCAGATTGGAGACAAAAAGATAGTATTACTGTTTATGGAGAACCACGTCTTGCCTTTCTTGTCAGTAGTGGAAATATGGATTCTATGGTAAACCATTATAGTGTCTCTAAACATCTAAGAGAAAAGGATTCTTTTACTCCTGGTGGTGTTATGGGAAAACGTCCTGATTATGCTACGGTTGTTTATGGAAATTTGATTCGTCGAACTTATAAAAAAACACCGATTCTGATAGGTGGCGTAGAAGCCAGTTTAAGACGTTTTGCTCATTATGATTACTGGAGTAATAAAGTAAAACGTTCTGTATTGTTAGATAGTGGTGCAGATATTCTGATGTATGGTATGGGAGAGCGAAGTATTATTGAACTTGCAGAAGCTTTAGATAGTGGTATTCAAGTAGAAGATATTACTTTTGTGGCAGGAACAGTATATAAAACTAGAAAAAAAGAAGAAATTTATGATGCTATGTTTCTTCCTGATTATAGTTCTATCAAAGGAAATAAGGAAAGTTATGCTAAAAGTTTTTATGTACAATATTGTAATACAGATCCTTTTCGTGGAAAACGATTGGTAGAAGAGTATCCCAATCAAATTTATGTAGTGCAAAATCCTCCTGCAAAACCTTTGACACAAGATGAAATGGATGATATTTATGATTTGCCTTATATGCGGACTTATCATCCTTCTTATGAAGTTTTAGGTGGTGTGCCAGCTATTTCTGAAGTAAAATTTAGTCTTGTTAGTAATCGAGGTTGTTTTGGTGGATGTAGTTTTTGTGCCTTAACCTTTCACCAAGGGAGAATGATTCAGTCACGAAGTCATGATTCTATTATAAGAGAAGCGAGACTTTTCACAAAGGATAAAGAATTTAAAGGATATATTCATGATGTTGGAGGCCCTACTGCTAATTTCCGTTTTCCTGCCTGTGAAAAACAGTTACAAAAAGGTGTTTGTTCCAATCAACAATGCTTGTTTCCAGAGCCTTGTAAAAATTTGAAAGTAAACCATACAGATTATTTAACCTTGTTACAAAAACTGCGTAGTTTACCTAAAGTGAAAAAGGTCTTTATTCGTTCTGGTATTCGATTTGATTATTTGCTTGCAGATCAAGATCATACGTTTTTAAAAGAGTTATGTGAATATCATGTGAGTGGGCAATTAAAAGTAGCACCAGAACATATTTCTGATAAAGTATTGAGATATATGGGAAAACCGAAAGTAGCCGTATACAATCAATTTGTGAATGAATACCAAAAAATGAATAAAAAATTAGGTAAAGAACAATACCTAGTTCCTTACCTGATGTCCTCTCACCCTGGTTCAACCTTGCAAGAAGCAATAGAATTGGCAGAATTTTTAAGGGATTCTGGTTGTAATCCTCAACAAGTACAAGATTTTTATCCTACCCCATCCACGATTTCTACCTGTATGTATTATACAGGATTAGATCCCCGTACAATGAAACCTGTATATGTAACACATAATCCTCATGAGAAAGCTATGCAACGTGCCTTGATACAATATCGCAATCCGAAAAATTATGATTTGGTTAAAGAAGCATTGATAAAAGCAGAACGTACAGATTTAATTGGATTTGGACCTAAATGTTTAATTAAACCAAGAAAAATAGTGGAACAGAACTATAATAGACAAAGAGAGTATAAGACTACTTCTAAAAAAGAAACTTCTTATAAACAGAGTAATAAAACTCTTCATAAGAAAAAAACCATCCGAAATATTCATAAAAAGAAAACAAAGTAGTGAGTACAAGGTTCCGAAAAAGATACAAAATGGAGGAATATATGCAAAAATTTCAGATTGGTAACAATGAAAAAAACCAGAGATTTGATAAATATCTCAAAAAACTACTTATAAAAGCACCAAGCAGTTTTATTTATAAGATGCTTAGAAAAAAGAATATTACCTTAAATGGAAAAAAGGCAGATGGTTCTGAAAAGTTAAAATTAGGAGATGAAGTAACTTTATTTTTGTCAGAAGAAACTTTTTCTAAATTTACTTTAGATTTGGAAGTTCCACAAAAGTATCCTTATATTCCCTTAGAGATTATTTATGAAGATAAGGATATCTTAGTGATCAATAAGCCCACGGGAATGCTTTCACAAAAAGCCAAAGACACTGATATTTCTGCCAATGAGTATATCATTGGATATCTTCTAGAGCAGAAAAAAATAACAGAAGCAGACCTATCTACTTTTCATCCTTCGATTTGTAATCGTTTAGATAGGAATACTTCTGGGCTGCTTATTGCAGGAAAAAGTCTTTCTGGTTTACAAAACATGGCAGAACAAATAAAAAACCATTCTTTGGAAAAATATTACTGTTGTTTAGTGAAAGGAAAGATTCAAGAATCTCAGATGATAGAAGGATGGTTGTTAAAAGGAGAAGAAAATAATCAAGTAACTATTTTTGAAAAAGAAGTGCCAAATAGTAAATATATAGAAACAGGATATCGGCCAATAGAGAATTTTTTTGTAAAGGATTTTGAGAAAGAAAGAATGAAAGAGGGGAAACATCTGCCGCAGAATAATTCTTTTTATGCATATACACTATTAGAAGTACATTTGATGACAGGACGTTCTCATCAGATTCGAGCACATTTGGCCTCTATTGGACATCCCATTATAGGAGATCAAAAATATGGAGACAAACAAGTAAATGCTTGGTATTCTAAAACGTTTCAAATTCATTCTCAACTATTACATGCTTTTCGTATGAAATTGATGGATGGTAGGGAGTTAGAAGCCCCTTTGCCCAAAGAATTTCAAAAAGTAATCAATAGCCTAAAAAAGCACTAAAGTGTTTCTGAAAAATAGAATACCTTTCCTTTAGGCAAAAAAGGTAATCTTCTTCCTTTTGGGATAAGAAAAGCATGATCACGTTGAATACTCATATGTTCTTCAATATAGCCATCTGTAATAATAAGAATTGGTCCATCTTTTGGAAAATCTTTTGCAGATTGGAGTAAATCTATTCCAGGCTGAAGACAAGTACCACCTCTACCACGCACTTGTACACGTCCTGCAATATCTTCTGGTGATAAATAACCAGCATCATAAGCATCCGCATCACAAAAAATTACACGAGCAAAAGGAACTTCTTTTGCAACTGCATAACTTGCGATAGCTCCAAGCGCATAGCCGATTAATTTCGCGCTCATAGAACCAGAAGTATCAATTACAACTCCAAAGGTGCGACTGTGTTCTGGAATCTCTGCTCGTACATAATTAGGTCTTGGAATAGTTGGAGTACTTCCTTGTCTGCGACTAGGTCTTGCATAAGTATAGTGTTTTTCAAGTGGAGCAAAATAATAATCAAACCATATACCAAGTGCAACATCCCACGGGATTGGTGGCATAGAGAGTGCCCGAATTTCTTCTATTAATCCAGCAGGAATATATCCCCGACCAGTTTGATTATGATATTCTAATCCATTTTGTAAGGCATTTTTGTAAAATTCATCGAGTGAGGTTGAAGAAGGCTTTGAAAAAGTATGATTATTACTCTTTGTAATAACATCGCCTTTTCCATATCCACGAAACGTATCTAATTTGGAATATTTTTTTAAATCTTTTATCATTTGATCATATAAGGTTTCAACAGATATATTTTTTAAATTCTCATCATAAAGTAGTCCTCGCTCTGGCATTTCTACAATGTACATATCATGTAGCCATCCATTGATCACATAATCACAGGCAATATTCCATAAATATGGATCACGCCCTTGACAGCGTTCATGATGGCAAAGTCCAGCATGTAAAAATTCATGTGCAAGTACAAATTTCAGTTCATTTTCAGAAAGAGCAGCAGCAGGATTGACACAGATAATCCCTTCTGTCACATATATTGCAGCAATAGAAATTTCTTCTTGTATACAAAGTTGATAGTCCTCAATAATTTTAAAGCCTGCTGCAAGACCTCCTAAAAGTGGATAATGATTGATAAACCATTGGGCGGCCTTTTCTGATTTTGTATAAGTTCGCTTTGTAATTGTTTCATGCCCACCTGCTTCACTGATTACATCTGATACAGAATAAGCAAGCGCATAGGCAAAATTTATCATGTATTTATTTTTTTGATTTTTTTTACTGTCATATTCTAAAGGTGATTCCAATCCCTGCATATCCATAGAAGAAGCAGTTCCAAATATATGATTCTGTTCAGAAGAACCATGTTCTATTAAATATTGATAAATTTTTCTTTCATCAGATAAGTTTCCTGAAAAAGAAGAGATAGGGTTTGCACAGGTTGGTGTGCCAAATTTCACATCATATAAAAATTTACTCACATAAATATCACAGGCAATATTCCAAAGTTCTTTGTTACAAGAAACCATCCACCTTGTAGAACCATCAGAAAGCTCTTTTTCATATCCAGGCATTTTCTCAGCATCAAAGTGTCCAAAAGCAAGATGTAATTTGCAATGAGCAATTGTGTAGGCCCATTCATTAGGGGATAAAAGAGCATCTTTGTTTAAGAAAATTTCACCTGTACTTCTTACAATAGCGGCCGTTTCTTTTCCCATATTCTGTTTTCCATAGATATGTAGAGTGCCATAAAGTTTTGAAAAAAGAGGATGTTTATTGTAAATGGAAATGCCAATCTGTAAACGTTCTTCTCCTGGGGAGATTCGATTTTGATTTTTTTTCTTATTTGACA
Source organism: uncultured Lachnospiraceae bacterium (assembly GCA_910586005.1). Taxonomy (GTDB): domain Bacteria; phylum Bacillota; class Clostridia; order Lachnospirales; family Lachnospiraceae; genus Petralouisia. Next base: position 19,754 of record CAJUHG010000050.1, read on the forward strand.
TAAGCTTGTAACCTCATTTTTAATTTAAATTATGATATATTTCTAGTATTTGCAAGTCTTGGAAGGTCACGAACAATTTCTATTAAAAACCAATCAGGCAAGACTTCTCCTTCCTCAGCAGATACCACCATCTGAGCAATTTCATGGTTAATTTGTGATAATTCTTTCATAAGTGCTTTTGCTCTATGAGCTAGATATTGTGCCTCTTTGTTCATTTTTTGTTTATTTTCTGGCAAGTCATGAATCAATTTCGCACGAAAAGACTGTGCTGCAAAATAAAGAATATCTCTTTCTTCTGGCTTTGCGGGCCATTTTGCGGTACCTTTAATAATATCCTTTAATAGGTGTTTGTTGCTAAGTTGTTTGGTATAGGCGAGAAACATACCTGCATGTTTTGCTGAAATACAACCATAGGCAAGTACTCTAAGCGTATTTTCAGATAATTCTTTTTCTCCCGCACCATATTCTTTTAAAGCATCACTTAACATATGCCAAGAACGTGGGGTAGAGTAAGGTTCTTCATTTTTGGGTGGTTCTGAAAACAAATGGTCTTTTCTTTGTGTAATATAATCAATTACCCAAGGATGTAAACGATTTTCATAAGCCCAAGTAAGCCATTGATCTGGATTTACAGTCATCTGTACATGAAACATACGATTAATTAAGGCGGAGGACATTGTTTTTACAATTGCACTATCTTGAGAACGGTTTCCAGCTCCTATTACAATACTGCCTTCTGGAAGGTGATATTCTCCTACACGATGTTCATGAATTAGACTGTAAAATGCTTTCTGTACTTCTTGAGAACAAGCATTTAACTCGTCTAGAAATAATACATAAGGTTCTTTTCTTGCAATCATTTTTGGTGGAAGAAATTCAGAAGTATTGCCTTTGATTTGTGGAATACCAATAATATCTTCTGGTGCTAATTGACTGCCAAGCAAAGAGACACAAGGTAAACCAACTTCCATAGAAAATTTTTCTACTAATGCAGACTTGCCAATTCCTGGTGCACCCCAGATAAATACTGGCCGAACAGGCGCAATATTTAATAGTAGGTCTAATAATTCATTTTGTGTGATAGAATATGCTAAATTCATGAAAGTCCTTTCTTTTATATGAACCACGAGTGTCATAATCTGCAAGATTGTTTCAGTTTGCAGGTGCACTCTGATATTTTATAAGCAAGATTGATGATTATTCTCAACTTGCCTTTGCGTAAATAAAAAGATTTTAATCATTGTATATTACTTTATAACTTTAAAAAAGAAAGTAAATTATATGATAAACACATTATATAATAAAAACTACCCAAATCATAGATTTTTTCATATAAAGTATGAATCTTATAGAAAAATATAAAGGAAAAAATAACCTTGATTTATTAGATAACAAGGAGTAAGATATATTAAATTAGAGAGAAAATGGTTTTTTTAGAAAAGATTTACAAAAATAACTTTTTATTAAAAATAGAACCATAAAAAGTTTATGTAAGAAATTTTCAATCATAATGAGAGGAGAAGAGGCATATGAAAAAGACAAAATATTTATTTTCATTACTGTTTATGTTATGTTTATTTGGTTTTACCAGGATGGAGGCATTTGCAGATAATACAGAGTTAATTACAGGGTCTCCATCAAAAACGACTGCAACAAATATCCGTGTTAATCAGGAATATGCAGCACAGATTCAAGGAGATGAAACACTGTACTTTAAATTTACAACACCCAATAAAAAAGGTTTTTATGATTTTTATTCAAAAAATATTGATATTAGTACACATTCTTGGTCAAGTGATAATCAAGTACAATTTATACTGACAGATATTATCAATGAAGAATTTGCTAGAAATAGGTTAAGTTTGGGCAGTGAATCTTCCCAAAATCTTCCACTCGAGAAAAATAAGACTTATTATATTAGTGTACATAACAATTGTGTAAATAACCAGAATCCTGGAAATTTTAAAATCAAGATTTCTTTTAAAGAAGATAAAGAAAATGATGATATGAAAAGTGCTACTAATAAACGTCTGGGAGAGAAAATAAATGGAAGCCTAGATGGAAGAGATGATGTAGATTGTTTTAAAATTAAGACAAATGCTTATAAAGAATATGATTTTTATGCAAAAAATATTAATATCAATACACATTCTTGGTCAGGAGATAATCAATTCAGAGTAGTACTGCAGGATTCTTTAAAAAATGTTTTAGCGGACTATCATCTTACTTATGGTCGTGAAAATAAGGATGGAAATGGTGCTGTTCCTACAGTTACATTAAAACCTAATACTGTATATTATATATTGGTATATGATCCTTGGAAGGCTCAAGGGAATTATACTGTTAAGTTATCCCAACATAGAAATAATATCCGCCAAGCAGCAATACAGCTTAAGAAAAGCTATACATATACAGGAAAATCTATAAAACCAAATGTAAAAGTTGTGTA
>CAJUHG010000051.1 GCA_910586005.1 uncultured Lachnospiraceae bacterium
AACACCCTTGCTATTTACAGTTGCAATATTCTTTTTATCAGAAGTCCATTTTACTTTTTTGTTTGTTGCATTCTTTGGTGTAATTGTGGTCTTTAAAGTAAAGGTTTCTTTTACACCAAGGGTTACTTTTTTCTTGTTCAGTGTTACTTTTTTTACACCTATCTTTACAGTTACTTTACAGATAGCTATTTTTCCATTTGAAGTAGCTACAGCAATATTTGCTGAACCTACTTTTTTGGCTGTAAGTTTTCCATTTGAAACTGCAACTATCTTTGAATCACTGGATTTCCAACTTACTTTCTTATTGGTTGCATTGCTAGGTGTAACAGTTGCTTTCAACTTATAAGTTTTCTTTAATTCAAGTGTAAGTTTTGTTTTATTTAATTTTAGTGTTTTTACTGCTATTTCTTGATTAGTAGTTCCACTTGAACCACCATTTCCACCACTTTCACCACTTGGTTTTGCCTGTACAGTAACTTTAGTAGTAAAGCTTTTTGTTCTCTTGTCACTTAAAGTAATCTTAGTAGTAATATTAGCAGTACCAGCTGCCTTTGCTGTAATTTTACCAGTTTTTGATACTTCGGCTACCTTTATATTACTACTACTATAACTTACCTCCTTATCCAAACCTGCTGCTGATAAGTCAGTTACAAATCCTTGTGGATAATTTACAGCAATTAATTCTGTATTTCCTATTGTTAGGTTGAAAGAAGGTGATACTGTAATCTTACCCCATCCCGTATTTACTGCTGCTACTGCTTTTTCATCTTTTTCCACTACCAAAGTAGCTGTTACTTTACGATTCTCTTCTGCAAGCTCTTCTTCATAACTCATTTTTAAGATTGGTGTGCCATCTGCTGCCCAATGTACACGCTTTAATCTTGCATCACGACATGGATCATATAAAGGATCTCCTGTTGCCCAACTTCCACACTGATCATCATAGCACTCCTGTCCTCTTGCATGATATACAAAGATTGGATTGCCATTTTCATCTACAGTAAAGGAATTATGTCCTGGACCATATTCTCCTGGAACATCTGTTGAAGTTAAGACTGGATATGCCTGTTTCTTCCATGCAGATGCATCCAACAAATCAGCTTTTTCATCAATTGACAATAAGCCAATACAATACTCAGGACCAGTTGCAGACGCAGAAAATGCCATATAAATCTTGCCATTATTTTTGATTATAGAAGGGCCTTCATTTACATTTTCATATTGTCTTTCCCAACTATATTCTGGAACACTAATTTTTACTGAATCAGAAATACATTTCCAAGGCTCATCCTTGTCAACTTCTGCAATAAAGATAGAAGAGAATCCATCTGTTTGAGCCCAAGCCACATACCAACGTCCATTATTTTCAAATACAGTCATATCCAGAGAAAATCCGCTAAATGCTTTTGTATCTCCCTCTTTTGCTTGCATTAGACCTTTTGCTTCCCAGCTTGCTGGATTCATAATATCCTTTGCATTATTACATTTCAATACATGAGGGCGAATGGTCCATACACTATCTTTATTGGTACTAGAAGTATAGAATACATAGTAATTACCATCTACCAAACGAATTTCTGGAGCCCATATATAACGGAATTCACTATCACTGTTATCACAATCCCAGATTGCAATCTCCTCTGCGTCTGCAAGATCCTGAATGGTTTTTGCACGTCTTAGTACAATTCTATCATAGCCATCTTTATCCTCAGAACCTTTCATTGGATAAGAAGCTGTAAAGTAATAATAACCATCATTTCCCTGTAAAATACATGGATCTGCACGCTGTGCAATAAATGGATTTGGATACTGTGTCTGGTTCACTGTTCCAGTTACTTGATAAGTTCCTGCCTTTTTCAGATTAACCTTTGCAAGATCTCCTTTGCTCCAAGTTACTCCCATTTCAACACTTGTGCCATCACTATAATCAGCAGTTAATGTCTTTGGAAGTAGAGATGTTATATTATCTCCATCTTTTACTTTCATCTGAGGAATCGTTTCAATTCCAATATTTCTTACTACATCTAATTTCTTTACTACACGCTCATATTCTGCTTTATTTACACCGAAAATATTTCCTACAGCAGCGCCTGTTGGCCAAGTTCCTGTCTTTTTCACTTCTTCTTCTGTATAAGCAGCTTCTTTTTCACTAATCACAGTTGAAAAATCATTGGTTAATGCACAATATGTATTTTTTCCATCTGTCCAGCAAATTTGATAAGTTACTTTCTCCTGATTATAACCAACTTGACTAACTTGGAGACCTCCTATTACATCATGTTTTAAGGTTAATCTTCTCTCATTGGTAAAATCAATTAAGTCTACAGAATCATATACATAAACATACTTTTCTTTTGTAATATTTCTTGCAACCATTCCATAAGTTCCATCTGCTTTACGGAAAATATACATATCCTTTAATCCATTGGGATTTTGATTTTTTTCTCCCCCTGCATTATTAGCAAAGCAGATACCTGTATTGGAATTTAGTGCAGTATAATCTTTTCCATCTAAGCTATAAGCAAGATGTAAGCTGTTCCCTAAGGATTTTGCTTCTTTATTATTGGTATAAGACATCAAATATCCATAATCTTCTGCACGTACTATTACATCAAACGTTTTAGTATCTTCTAATTTATTTGTTCCATTATCATATACAATCTTCGCTGTCAATGCAATTTTTTCATCCTCTGCTTCTTTTGCAGGACGAGTTACAATTGCCTTAATTTCTTTCTCTACTGTTTCAATCTTAATCACAGTTTCCTTACTACTTGACCAAGTCACAGTTGTATGCTCTCCAACTGTATTTGGAAGAACCAGATCTGTGGTTACAATAGAATTAGTAAGTGTAAGATTGCTAACCATTTCATCAAAGATATTTTGATCATTGATAGCTAAAACTGTTACTGTAAACTCTTTTGTAGCTGTCTTTTCCTTGCCATTCTCACTTATCTTGATTGTTGCAGTTAATACTACATTTTCATTTACTGTTGTAGGTCTTGTAACAGTTCCATCATTAGCAATGATTGCTGGTTTATCACTAGACCAAGTAACCTCTAATTCTCTTGCACCTACAGTTACAGTTGTTGGAAGTTCTAAGTCATTCTTTACTTGTGTAATATTTCCCAAGGTTAATTCTGCTTTTGCAGCATTAAAAGTGGTATTATAGAACTCATCCAAAATTTCCTGTTCTGTCAAGGCTTTTTCATAAACTTTAACACCATAAACGCCACCTTGATAGAATTTATCATTATAAGCGGAACGTCCAATAAATCCTACCAATCCTGTTCCAAAATCTGTGGTAGTCTTTGTTTTCTTATTGTTACATACTTCTACTCCATCATAATATCCAATAATGCTATCTGGAGTAATGACTGTGGTGTACATTCTCCACTGATCATCTGTTGCTGTTTCAGATACAGGTGTTTCTGTACTATATGGTGCATTCGCATTATTGTCATCTGTCCATACAGATTTAAACATTCCCTTATGATCTGTTTCCTTTGGATTTAAAATCCAATAATTCAAAGGTTTATCTGCTGCTGTTTCATCCTCAATTACATGTTTGGTAGGAGTTCCAAATGACATGGCTGCATAATTGCCAGCACCTGTCTCATTCTTCAACCAAGTGGTAATGGTTAAAGTATCTTGATTTTCAAACATCACTCCTGGAAGTGACACATAGGCACCAGAAGTATTATTTCCACCAGGAAGTGTTAAAATTCCATTAGAAATCGTTGCTCCTGTTCCTACTAGGGTTGCATTGTTTCCATTTCCAGAAATATCTTCTACTACCTTATCCCCTGTAAGAGCTGCATCTTTAAACTCATAAGCTGCAATCAGACCTTCTGTATATTTCTTTACGGTTACAGTGATTTCTTTGGTTGCTGTTGCTGAACCTTTTGTTACGGTAGCTGTTAAAATCACAGGTGTATCTTCTGTTAAGGCTTTTCTTGCTTCTTGATTTACAATACCATTATTTGCAATCAAATCTGGATTGCTAGAAGACCAAGAAATTGTAGTATTACTAGAACCAGTTGTTGGAAGGTCTAAATTATTTGTTCTAACAATAGAAGCTAGACTAAGTGCTTGTGCCACATTCTCTACAACACTTGCACCTAAAACGGTCACTGTAAATTCCTTGGTAACTGTTTTTCCTCCTACTTGAATGGTTGCAGTAAACACTACTTCTTCATCGTTCTCTGAAATGGTACTTCCAATTTTTCCATCATCACCAATAATAGTTGGTTTACTACTTTTCCAAGTAACCACAGCACCTTTATTACCTGCGGTTGTAGGAAGCTCTAAATCTGTGCTTACTTCTGTAACATCTAAAGTTAATGCTTCTTTTGCTTCATTTAAAACTGGGGTAAGAATTGCATCTTTATCCACTTCTGATGGCATATTGTTATAAAATTCATTCCAAATTTCTTGTTGTGTCAAAGCCTTTTCATAAACTTTAACACCATAAACGCCACCTTGATAAAATTTATCACCGTAAGCAGAACGTCCAATAAATCCTACCAATCCTGTTCCAAAGTCTGTGGTTGTTACTGTCTTTGGATTATTGCATACTTCTACTCCATCATAGTATCCAATAATTCTATCAGGAGTAATCACTGTGGTATACATTCTCCACTGATCATCTGTTGCTGTGTCAGACACAGGTGTCTCTGTACTATATGGTGCGCCTGCATTTTTACCATTTGTCCATACAGACTTAAATTTTCCACCTTTATTTGGATTTAAAAGCCAATAATTCAAAGGCATATCTGCTGTTCCACCACCAATATGCTTTGATGGAGTACCAAAATACATTGCTGCATAATCGCCAGCACCTGTTCCATTCTTCAGCCAAGTGGTAATCGTTATGGTATCTTGATTTTCAAACATGGCTCCTGGAAGTGATACATAAGCTGCACCAGAGCCTGACGCACCACCTGGAAGGGTCAACATTCCATCTGCAACTGTTGCACCTGTTCCTTCTAAAGTTGCCTGATTACTATTTCCAGAAACGTCTTGGATAGTACCAGAGGTATCACTAAATTCATAGGATGCAATCAAATCATCTGTATATTTCTTTACGGTAATAGGGAAAGATTTGTTTGTTGCTATTTCACCTCTTGTTACAGTAGCTGTTAAATTAACTGTGGTATCTTGGGTCAATGTCTTTCTTGTCTCTTGGTTTATAATACCATCTGTTGTTATCAAATCTGGATTATCAGAAGCCCAAGTAATAGTGGTTTCATAATTACCAGTGGTAGGCAATTTCAAATTAGTTGTTCTAACAGTAGATGGCAAATTAATCTCCTCTGCAACCTCATTTACGCTATCTGACACTGTTTTGATAGTTAGTGTTGGAACACCCGCTCCAGAACGGGGTATTAACCATCCTGCTATAACTGTCTGTAAACGAAAAATCGCATGACTATCCTTATTTGTAATTGCCTCCTTTATCCAATTTGTTACATCAAAAGTCTTTGTTTCTGGAGCACCATTTGTTAATTTTGTGATCCACTCTTTGCTATAAATAGTTGCCTCTTTGGTATAGTTATCATCTAATGCTGGAAACGTACTTTCATCAGTCACTGAGATATTTGTAAGTTTAGAAAGATCCACGCGAAAGATTCCTGCTTTTGTTTTATTATTTCCAAGATTTTGATTTGTATCTACAATATTCATTGAGATCGTGGCATTTGTAATTGACTCTAGTTCTACATTTTGAATAGTGCTTAGATCAAACACCATACATCCTATTCTAGAACTTCCAAGGTCACATCCCTTTTCTGTTCCTGTCTCCTTATCAATGTAAGCCGCAGCAACATTTGAACCTGCTTCAGTCCACTTATTTGTAGCAATAAGCCATTTATTATTATCACTCTGTCCACCGGATGCACCGAATTGACTGGCTTCAATTGGTTGAATCGTTGTATTTGCCGCTTTGGCTACGCCTGCGACTGGTGAAGGCAGCATAGTAACTGCCATTGCCAAAGACATCACTCCTGCTAAGGCACGTTTCATAAATTGCCTCATGAAAAAACCTCCTTTTTTATTAAATTTGCTGAATTTTTCTTTTCTTATATTATATTTTTTCTTTTAGGAAAGGACATGTATTTCTCATGCCCTTTCCTAGTTATGTTCTTTTTTCTATAACTTAGAAAAAAATTTTTCCAAATCTCCTAATTATAATAGAAAAATTCTCTTATAATTAGGGGCAAATCTAAGATTGCCATAAATCTACTACAAATATTCTAACTATTTCACAGTAACTTTAAGAGTTGCTTTCTTCTTATTAAAGGTTTGTACTGTGATAGTTGCACTACCTTTCTTTAATGCTTTTACTTTACCTGCGCTTGTCACAGATACTATTTTTGGCTTGTTGCTCTTATAAGTAATCTTGTTACTTGCTGTATTCTTTGGAAATTTCACCTTAATCTGGAAGGTCTTATTCTTTTTCAAGCTAACACTCTTCTTGTTTAGTGTAATCTTGCTAGGTGCCTTCTTTACAGTAACTGTACAAGATACTTTCTTGCCATCTACGGTTGCTGTTATCTTAGCCTTTCCTGCTTTCTTTGCTGTCACAACACCCTTGCTATTTACAGTTGCAATATTCTTTTTATCAGAAGTCCATTTTACTGCTTTGTTTGTTGCATTCTTTGGTGTAATTGTTGTCTTTAAAGCAAAGGTTTCTTTTACACCAAGGGTTACACTTTTCTTGTTCAGTGTTACTTTCTTTACACCTACTTTTACGGTTACTTTACAAGTTACCACTTTACCACCTGCAGTTACAAAAATATCTTCTGAACCTACTTTTTTGGCTGTAAGTTTTCCATTTGAAACTGCAACTACCTTTGAATCAGTGGATTTCCAACTTACTTTCTTATTGGTTGCATTGCTAGGTGTAACAGTTGCTTTCAACTTATAAGTTTTCTTTAATTCAAGTGTAAGTTTTGTTTTATTTAATTTTAGTGTTTTTACTGGTATTTCTGTGCTAGGTTTTGCTTTTACAGTAACCTTAGTAATAAAACTTTTTGTCTTTTTGTTGCTTAAAGTAATCTTTGTAGTAATATTGGCAGTACCAGCTGTTTTTGCTGTGATTTTACCAGTTTGTGCTACTTCAGCTACCTTTGTATTACTACTAGTATATGTTTTAGAAATTGTCAATCCAGCCTTTGAAATATTATCTAAAAGCCCTCCTGGATAATTTACAATAATCAGTTCTGTATTTCCTACTTGCATGGTCTTAGAAGCAGGTGATACTGTCATCTTATCCCAATCCTTATTTACTGCTGCTATTGCAGTATCTTTCTCATTTGGTTTTGCTGTTACAGTAACTTTAGTAGTAAATTCTTTGGTTCTCTTATCACTTAAAGTAATCTTTGTGGTAATATCAGCAGTTCCAGCTAATTTTGCTGTAATCTTACCATCTTTTGTGACATCAACAACTTCTGTATCACTGCTGGTAAGTGCTTTGGAAATTGTCAATCCATTTATTGAAAGATTATCTAAAAATCCTTTTGGATAATTTACAGCAATTTCCTCTGTATTTCCTTCTTGAATCGTCTTTGTTCCTACTACTGTAATCTGTTCCCAACCTTTTGTGATTTCTGCTTCTACTTTTCCATCTGCAACTTTTTCCACACTAAGTCCAGCAATAACTGGGTTAAGAGTTCCTGTTTTTACAGATGAAAAATGTACTTCTGCTGTTTCTGCTACATTTTCCACTTTAAAGTTAAGAGATACTGTTTGCTGAGAAGCGGAACTGCTCACTGTAACAGCTACCTCCTCTGTTACTTCCTTATTATTGTCATCTGTATATTTGACACAGAATTTCATAGGTCGTGTTTCACTCCACCATTCTCCAAAATACCCTGTTGCGGTATAAGTACCACTCTCTAAAGGAAGAATATACTCACACTCTTTGTTTTCCTTTGCCCACCATCCATTTGCATAAATGGAATCTGTAGTGGAAGTACGATTTCCTGCAATACTATTACTACTATCATTTACAAACCCCCAGCTTCCTGCTGTATAGAGCTGATCTGGCTTGTTATTGCGCAGTGTAAGCAGTTCTGCTACCTTATTATAACTTCCTGATTCTTTTAGATTCTCATTCCACTCACCCACACCAGAATCAATGTAATAAATTAATTTCGCTGAAATTACTTCAATTGTTACACTTACTGTCTGGTTATTTAACTCTGGAATGGTTGCGGTTGCTTTTACAGTTCCTGCTTTTTTAAAAGTATCTTCTGCCACATCCCAAGTAACTGCAACTTTTTTATCCTTGCGACCAATAGAAACATTGATTTCTTTTGGAAGTGTATATCCACTTTCTGTTGTAACTAATGCTGGAATATCCTTGTCATTTATTTTCGCACCATATGCTTCCATCAAAGCATCATATTCTGTTGATGTAATTCTCATAACGGTACCATGACGAGGCTTCTTAATTTTAGGTAAATTAGCAGTTTCCAATTTTGTAAATTGTGCAGTAGCTAAATCAGAAGTAATCATTGGATAATATCCAATACCACCAAAATCATCCAATAAAACGCCCCATTTGCCACCTGCTTTTTCTATATCATCATCATTGAATCGGAAGCAACAAGGACCTTCTACCCATTTCTCTGATTCCAGAGAAGTGGAGCTGATGCTTTCCCATTCGCCTAACATAGATTGAGATTTCTCCAAGAAGATGTATTTTGCATCTCCATCTTCATTTTTAGTAAAGCGATAATAGGTACCATTATCATCTCGAACCACCGTTGTATCAATGACACTAAAATCCTTTTCAATCCATAACTTCGGCTCTGTAAATGTATAGAAATCTCTTGTTTTACAATAATATAATCTCTGTCTGTCATAATTATTGGGTTTTATTTTAGATGCCCAGAATACTATATATTCTCCTGTTTTATCATCATAAAATACTTCTGGTGCCCAAGTACATCCAGCTTCAATTCCAGCACTAACAGTTACCATGCGCTGCTCGCTCCAATGTACTAAATCCTCAGATTCCCAAACCATAATTGCTTGGCTTCCAGCTTGTTGAGCTACTGTCCATCCATTTCCTGCCGCAATCTGCAAATCTGTTGCAATTAGATAGAATTTATCTCCTTCTGCGGAACGGAAAATATATGGGTCACGCAATCCCTTTTCCCCTAAATCAGATTCCAAAAATGGTTCTGCATCATTGATTTCTTCCCAATTTAGACCATCTTGGCTAGTTGCCAAGAAGATTTTTTCCTGACCAGCTCCATCTCCAATAAAGTATGCAAACACATAGTCTGTCAATTCTTCTGTCTTAGTTTTAGCCTTAACAGTTACATTGAAGTCCTTTGTCTTAGATTTCTGATCTTCTGTTGTTATAGTTGCTGTCAGTTTTACTTTTGTATCTGTTGCCTGTCTAGTAACTACTCCAGCAGGTGTCTTATCATATCCCTGATTTTCTGTTTCTGTTACACTGATTACTTCTGGTTTATCAGAAGTCCAAGTAATAGAAGAACCAGTTTTTCCAGTAGTAGGAAGGGTAATATTGCCCTTAATATTATCCATATTTGGAATAGTCAATGCATTCATATCTACAAATAACTTATTTGTAACAGTAATCTTCCAAGTTTTCTTTAAGAATTCTGCATTGTCTTTGGTACCAGTTACAGAAATGGTAACTTCCTTACTCTCTTCTCCTTCATAGACATATTTTCCAGTTGCATCAATAGCAGTTGTGTCAGAAGAAGTCCAATTTAAACTAACGCCTTCAATTTCTGATGGAAATACAAGGTCAGATGTAACTTCTGAAGGATCATTTCCATTTAACATGGTCTCTTGTGCACTTTTTAATACACTGTTTTTCATAATCTCTACAGAAGCTGCCTCATAGCTGCTAACTACTTCTTCTTGTGTCATGGCATAGTTATAAATCTTAAAATCACGCACAGTTCCTTTATAATTAGAATCAGGTGTATACAAAGATCTTCCAATATATCCCATACATTCCTCTGTACTTCCTGCGCCTAAAAGATCAAGAATGGAAATATCTGTCTCTGTTACATCAGAAGCTTTTCCATTTAGATAATAGGTAACATCCCCATAATTAAAAACAACAGTTACTACATTATCTTTTGTGGTATCTGAGGTAAGAAATTTACTTGTGGGAATACGGTGTTCTGTTTCATCTTTGATAGCTGCCAACAGCTTTCCATCATAATCCTTATCACTAGAAACCGGTGATACGAACAGATAATTCTTAACATTTGGCCATGCACCTCTGATACTTCCCAGTGTGAATAACCAAGCATTTGACTTTGTACTATCAGAATATGTAGTTTCAATCGTAAACTTCTCATTAGTAATAGAGCCGGATGGAATCTCTACATACTTTTCTGAACCATCAAAGTTTAAGATGGTAGATTCTCCCTCTGTAATAAAATCAGAATCAGTAATTCCCTGTAATGTACCATCATAGCCATTTCCACTAACATCTGTTAGTTTCCCATCCGCATGACTCATATCATAGTGCAATACAGGTGATTTTGCTTCTGCTGCCTCAACGCTCATGCCTCCAATAGGCAGCAGTGTCACTGTCATTGCCACACTCAATAAAGCGGCAAGTGCTTTTTTGCCCCAGTGCATCATGTAATTTCCTCCTTTTTTATATATTTTTGGTGCCTTACACCACAACTCGCGATTTGCGAGATGTTTCTTTTAGTATACTGCAAAACAGGAATAATTACCAGAACTATTTAGCAAAAATGTATGTAATATTAATAATTTTTTTAAGATTTTTAAAAAAAATACCTCTAAGCATGTATAAATTTGTCATTTATTTCAGCAAATTTACCAAAATCTTAATTCCAAACCCCTCTTTTCTTTTTTTATTAAAAAATCCCAAGTGTCATGCTTTGTGAATCCTCTATTATTAGTAATTATTAATATTAGAACAAAGTGTGCAAGCACAATTGCAAAGCAATATCCACCTTTTGTGTGAGAGTGCATATGATTTATGACTAATAGAAGAAAAAAGAAACACTAACAGTACAACTATCAGTGTTTCTCTTTGTTTTACATATGCTATTTTAATAATCCTCTCTAGCACCATTCATATAAAGTAAGGAATATTTCATACTCTTTCCTGACTTACTATTCATATCTAAATATGAAAATATACGGGAACTGTTAGTCTTTCCATTTGTATTCATATAACTATAATGTCCCCAATTCCATCTCCCATTCATATCTGTGAGAGAGTAGCTTTGTTCCATTTTAGCAAAACTTGTCTTCTTTTTATCAGGTTCCATGATATTTCCTCCAAACCAGCAGCATCACATTCTGCGAGACTGCTTGGGTTCGCCGGCGTGCTCGGATCTCTTACAAGCAACCGCAACGATGATCCTCACTTTGCCTTCATAATAAACAATAGAAAGCACGCTTTGCGAACTTTCTATTGTCATAAATTAGAAGCAACATGTTGCTTCTAATTGGATTATTCCCTTATTTATATCAAGATATACTTGCATTTACTACTGTGATATACTTCCATCACTTTAGAAGTTATCACTACAATTGAAAAAATTTCATCTCTTCTTCCATCTGATCAGAAATTTTTCGCAAACTATTGGCTGCATCTGCAAGAAGATTAATCGTTGTATTTAATTCTTCCATAGATGCTGTGGTTTCTTGTGCAGAAGCAGCATTTTGCCGCGAAAATGCAAATAAATTATTGATGACATCCACAACTGTGCATCTAGAAGAATCACATACTTTTGCCTGTTCTTCAATTGTAGTTGTATCTTTTCTAGAACTGTTAATTCCTGTTGTCACATTTGCAAAATGATTTAAGGTTGCATTCAATTTTTCTCTCTGGTCTGTAATAATTTCCTCAACTTGCTTCATAATTTCCACAGACATATCTGATTTTTCTAATAGAGCGTTAATTACATCTGTAATAGTTTGAGCAGAATGACTAGATTCATCTGCAAGTTTTTGAATTTCAGAGGCTACTACTGCAAAACCTTTTCCAAATTCACCAGCTCTCGCAGCTTCTATACTGGCATTTAAAGATAATAAAGAAGTCTGATTTGCAATGGAAGAAATAATATCTACTGCCTCTCGAATCTTCTGAGCCGAATCATTCGTTGCATAAATCTGTAAACTAATTTTTTGAATAGCCTCATTGGTACGATCCGTAGAGACAACTAGATGATGCATAATTTCTGAAGAGGTATCTCCTGCCTGTTTCATAGACAAAGAAGTGGTATTGAGCCTGTCCACATCTGATACAATATTCTCAATCATACTTCCCATTTCTAAGATTTTATCAGAAGCTGTCCCAATCTCTTCCGCTTGAGAAATTGCCCCTTGGGAAATATTTTCTACTGCTTTACCAATTTCTGATGCGTTTATATTGACTCGCTCCGCCATCTCATCCAAGGAATGTCCAGAATTGACCAGCTCTTTAGATGAATGTTGCATATGCATCATAATACTTGACAGTTGTTGCACCAGATTATTCAGAGCAATTGCAATGCTACCTAATTCATCCTTTCGATTTAGTAATTTTTCATCTATTTTAACTCTTAGATTCCCTTCTGCAAGTTGTCTAATAACCTCTTTTGCACTTCGAATTGAATTAGAAAGAATCCATGCAAAATAAAAAATAAAAATACTACCTAAAAAGATAATTACAATATTTACTAAAATAATTTGTATCATTCTATTAAAAATATAATCTGTAATTCCACTACTTGGTTCTCCTGCAAAAATCATCCCTATCATATTTCCATCTGGATTTTTCAGAGGTATGTAACAACAAAAATATGGCTCATTATTAATTACAATATTCATGTCTGTGTACATTTTTCCCTCTTGTAAAACCAATTGGACTACATGATTTGCTACTTTTGTTCCAGCCATACTTTTTCCTGTACTTTCATCTGTGAGAGTTGTAACTACACGAGTATCCCCCCAGCATATTGTAATATCCATATTAGAATAGTCTGCAAAGGTCTTAAGAGCTGTCAAATCTGCTGAAATATTATGTTCTCCCTTATATAAAATCTCCTCCTCTAATTTAAAATCTCCTTCTCCCATTACGCTAAGCGCCTGTTCTAAGCCTATTACAATATCTTCTAATCGCTTAATAGCTTCCTCCTCCATACCTGTTTTTAGAGTACTTGCAGAAAATATAGCCGTTATCACCGATAGCAAAAATAATGGAATAAATGCAATTAACAAAATTTTTCCCCTAATACCAAAAATTATTTTTTTCTGTTGTCCAGTCTTTCTTCTTGTATTTTCTTTCATCTGCATTCCCTCCATTGTTTGCTATATTGTTTTATTTATTATAACTTTTTATGGTAGTAGATACAATACAACATTTAAAAAAGACTGATATTTTGCATAAATCTTCCTATAAATTTGACAAAAAATAGTAAAATATTATATATAAGGTTAATTTTTCCTTTTTTCTATATAAATTACCATATTTATATTTTAACTTTTAGCACCTAATTAGTTTTATTAAATTGCTTCTATCCGCTTTCTAAGTTCCAGTACCTTGCTATCTATTTGCTCTATTGCATTTGCATACTCTTTCAATTCTTTTCCAATATTTTTGGCTTCACGATTTTCTTTTTTATATTGCAATTGATAATCTAACTCTGCCCAATAATCCATTGCTCCTGTTCTAAGTTGTACTTCAATCTTAATCCATTGCACTTCTTCTTGAAAAGTAACTGGAACCTGAAAAATTAAATGAAAACTTCGATATCCACTTTTTTTAGGATTCTTAATATAATCTTTCTTCTTTAACAAACGTAAATCTCGCTGCGCACAGAGCATCTCTGCTATCTGATACAAATCATCTGTATAAGTACAAACTGCCCGAACCCCAACTACATCATTAATATATTCCTCCATCTCTATTACATTTTCTTTCCCTCCTTTTCGCTTTAATTTTGCTGCAAGACTATCATAAGATTTAATTCTACTAGAATAACTATGAATTACATTTCTTCCTTTCCGCATACTAAGCTCCGCATTTATCATCTGTAATTTGGCATTCATCAAACTAATGCCATACTGACATTTCACAATAAAACCTTCTTGTTTTAAATAATCTTTTAATTCCATGCTTTCCTCCAACTAACTACTATAATATTTCGATAAATCTATCTTTTGCAACACTTGCTTTTGTGAATTTGGGCTTAGGATTTATTTTCTATTCTGGTATATTTTCTTTCTTATGCATAGTATATCCCAATAGCATGGTTATATTTCCATATTCTCACTTTACAAAATCATTTTTGTTTACTATAATATTGGAAATATTTATCTTTTTGCTTGATAAGACTCATAAATATTTACTACTAACTCTAAGCATCACGCTCCACGAAACTACTCAGCTTCGCGGGTGCACTTGAAATTCTTATGAAACTTTGCCTTCGCGTAAATTAAAATGGCTAGATTGGAGATTTATAAAATGCTTACTTATTCTTTTTCTGACATAGGCTCTGACAGCCTTTATGAATATTTATACAAATGTATTAAAAATGATATTCTAGATGGTGTATTAACTCCTGGAAATCGTCTTCCTTCTAAACGCAGCTTTGCAAAACACCTAAATATTAGTATAATTACTATTGAAAATGCCTATGCACAATTACTAGCAGAAGGTTATATTTATTCTATTCCAAAAAAAGGCTATTATATTGCAGATATATCTACTAGTTTAACAAAATCTTCTTTGCCTTTTGTTACTAGTCCTGAACCTGAACAAAAAGAAATTTCTTATTTTGCAGATTTCACAAGCAGTCAAACTCATCCAGACACATTTCCATTTTCACTTTGGGCAAAATTAATAAGAGAAGTTATCAGCAATGATAGTTCTGCCTTAATGAAAAATTCTCCAAGTGGTGGTATTTTTCCGCTCAGGCAGGCAATTGCAAATCATCTGAAACAATTTCGAGGAATGTCTGTATTTCCAGAACAAATTATTGTAGGTGCTGGTACCGAATATTTATATGGACTTTTGATTCAATTACTTGGATATGAGAAAATATATGCAGTGGAAGATCCTGGTTATCAGAAAATTTCGGCTATCTATAAAAGTAATCATGTGCAATGCTATCATATTCCTATGGATCAACAGGGAATTTGTATTGAGCAATTAAAAGAAGTACAAGCTGATATTATTCATATTTCTCCTTCTCATCATTTTCCTACAGGAATTATCACACCCATCAGTCGTAGATATGAATTGCTTGGTTGGGCCTCTGATTCTAATTCTAGATATATTATTGAAGACGACTATGACTGCGAATTTCGTTTTATGGGAAAACCTATTCCCTCTTTACAGAGCATTGATGTAATGGAAAAAGTCATTTATATGAATACTTTTACAAAGACATTAGCCTCCACCATCCGCATTAGTTATATGATACTGCCAAAACATCTGATGAAACAATTTTACCAAACTATGGGCTTTTATTCTTGTACAGTATCCAACTTTGAACAATATACTTTAACACGTTTTCTACAAGATGGACATTTTGAGCGCCATATTAATCGTATGAGAAATTTTTATCATAGACAGCGAGACTTATTGTTAGACTGTTTAAAAAACAGTCCATTATCTTCCCGTATTACTATTAAAGAGGAAGATGCTGGACTGCATTTTCTATTGTATGTAGATACTCTCTTTCCAGATGAAGTTATTTTAAAAAGAGCAAAAGTAGAAGGTCTTCGACTTTCTTCCTTATCCCAATATTATTTTAAAGACTGTTCGCCGAAAGAACACACCTTTGTAATGAATTATTCTGCAATTCACCCAGACCATATGAAAGAAGCTATTGATCGTCTCTGTAAAATATTTTAACCTCATCAAGAACGTCTCGTTTCTATGTTGCAGAAACATAAACGGAGGTTAGAGACTTGCTTGTTTCAGTGGGAGTACAAGTTTCCACTGAAACGTTGTGATAGAAGCTACGAGGTTATGGGTGGACAAGTAGAAAAGCAGACATCATACTCTTATCCTATATCATGAATAAAAAGTCCACTCCTCAATTTTGGTTCAAACCAAGTAGATTTTGGTGGCATTAATAATCCTGAATCCGCCACCGCAAACAATTCTTGTATAGAAGTAGGAAACATAGCAAATGCTACTACACAATCTGTTTCACATCTTCGCTTTAACTCTTCTAGTCCGCGAATCCCTCCTACAAAATCAATACGATTGTCTGTCTTGGGATCTGTAATTCCAAGAAGTGGGGCAAGTAGCTTATTTTGTAACACAGAAACATCTAGTCCATCTACTGGATCTGTGGGAATATCTTCTGGTTTTATTGTACAACTATACCAGAGTCCCTTCAAATACATAGAAAATTCTCCTTTTTTCTTTGGTTTTATAGGTTCTGTACCAGAATCTTTTACCATAAAAATCTCTGAAACTTTTCCTAAAAATTCTTCTTCTGTCCTTCCATTCAAATCTTTTACCACACGATTGTAATCCATAATCATAAGTTCTTCATCTGGAAACAGCACAGAAAGAAAATAATTAAATTCTTCTTCTCCTGTATAATCTGGATGTTCTTTTCTGCGATTTTGTCCTACTCTAACTGCTGACGCAGCACGATGATGTCCATCCGCAATATAAATTTCTCCAATTCCTGCAAAAGCCTTTTCCAGCGTTTCAATCTGAGTTTCATCTGATATTTTCCATACTCTATGACGGACTTTATCTTCTGAAACAAAATCATATAAAGCTTCTTCTTTTTTAACTATATTTACAATTTCATTAATCACTGAATTAGAACGATATGCTAAAAAAATAGGCCCTGTCTGAGCATTACAAATATTTACATGATTAATACGGTCTGTTTCTTTTTCTGCTCTAGTATTTTCATGTTTTTTAATCACACCATTTTCATAATCATCAATAGACGCACAAGCAGAAATCCCCGTTTGTGTTCTCCCCTTCATTGTAAGTTCATAGATATAATAACATTTTTTATCTTCTTTTACAAAAGAACCATTTTCTACCATTTCCCATAAGATATCATGTGCTTTTTGATATACTGCTGGATCATAAGTATCTATTTCATCTGAAAGCTGTGTTTCTGCCCGATCTATCTTTAAAAAACTTTCTGGATTTTTTAAAACAACTTGTTTTGCTTCCTCTCTATTATATACATCATAGGGAAGTGCTGCAATCTTGTCTGCTTTATCCTTACTTGGTCTGATTGCATAAAAAGGTTTGATTACTGCCATCTAAAGTTCCTCTCTTTCTTAAGTATTATTATATTTGATTTTTTTGACTTTACTATTTTATCATTCTCTTTTCTTCTGAAACCCCCTTTCTAGCACAAATATCCCTAACACAGCACATCTCACAATGAGGAGTTGTTCTTGCTGTACAGATATCCCTTCCATGATATACTAATCTGTGACAAAAGTTACTTCCCTCTTCTGGTGGTATTAGTTTCCATAATTCCATTTCTACTTTTTTTGGTTCTTTTATATTTTCCACTAATCCCATTCGATTTACTAGTCGAATACAATGGGTATCTGTCACAATTGCAGGTTTCCCAAACACATCTCCCATAATTAGATTAGCGCTCTTTCTACCAACACCTGGTAGCTTTAGTAACTCCTCAAAATTATCTGGTACTTTTCCATCATACTCATCTTGTATCATCTTCATACAGTTCTTAATATCTCTAGCTTTACTATGACCAAGACCACAGGGTCTTACAATTGCTTCTATCTCCTCTACAGTAGCCTCTGCTAATGCTGCAACATCTGGAAATTTTGCATAAAGATCTTGAACCACAATATTTACTCTTGCATCTGTACATTGAGCTGCTAGACGAACACTTACTAACAATTTCCAAGCCTGATTATAATCTAAGGTACATTCTGCAATTGGATATGCTTTTTTCAATCGTTCTATCAATTCAAGTGCTAATTTTTCTTTTGTCATTTTTATTTCCTCTTAACTACCTACTCCATTTCCAATTCTAAAACTTTACTTGTAACTGCATCTACAATGCAGCTATATTCTATTCCATTTACATAAAATTCAATCTCATACTCTGCTCTTCCATCTTCATAATCTAATTCAACTTTTGTATAGGCAATTTGGTCTGCTGTTACTTGAGCAGCACCTAAAGCTGCTGCTTTTGCTTCTTCCACAGTAATGATACCTTCTATTGGAAAATTTTCTTGGATTTGTTCAATGGGTTCTTGAGAGCTTTCCAACACACTACCTGTAACACTAATCTCATATTCATATTTTGTAGTAGCTGTGACAAAATCTATTTTATATTCTATTTGCCCATCTTCATATTCTTGTTCTTCTTTGAAAAATGTTACCTCAGAAGCTGACATGCCTGCATGTTGTAAGGCTATCTCTTTTGCTGCCTCTAATCCAATCCCTGCTTGCCCTTCCTGTTCATTTGCAGATGCATCTCCTTGATTATTGCTTGGTGGATTCTCTGCTGATGAAGTTGTTTGCCCATTTGTAGATGCATCTTGTGTATGATTGGTCAATTGTTCCTCTGACAAAGAATGCTCTTGCTTATTTGAAATCTGATTTTCTGGCAAGTTATTCTCATTTTTATCTCTATTAGCACAACCTGTTATTAAAAGAATTATCATTGGTATTAGACAAACTAGCATTTTTTGACTAAATCTAACATTACTTTTTCTTTCCATAATTCCCTCCATTTCTATGCATTAGAATTAACAAATTCTTTCGCCTTTTACAACTTCCTTTCCCTAAATAAAGTGAAAAGAAGTCGATTCGCCGTATTTATTACGGTTTCACCGACTCATTTCCATAAATAATATAACAAATTTAAAGATTTTATTCAATATTAAAATATTAATTTTACAGAATTGTAGAATAAAATCATGAGTGTTATGCTAACTATCTAACACTCTAACTCTCCCATTAAAGTATGCAATATCATAATATGATATTCTTCATCTTTGATAATTCTTTTTAATACTGCATTCACACAATCATCCCTTATCATTTTTATATGCATTTGATATTGATTGATAGCTGCTTTTTCTGCCTCAATATCGGCTATCAACATTTTCTTTATATTTTCTGGAATAGCCAAATATTCTGGTGTCCACATTTTTTGTTTGCCATTATGCATTTTTGCTATAAAATCCACCTCTCCACCAAGCAGAAAGATTAGTTCTCCTAATTTCTGTAAGTGCATCATTTCTGCCATTGCAAGTCCTAGGATTGTTTTTGCAATAGAACATTTTATACAAGATAAACGATTTTCATTATTGATATATTGGGTAATTGCAGAAAGTTCTGATACACCACCACAATAATCATTACTAAGTAAATTAGCATAATTCAAATTTCTTTCTCTTACCTGAATAGGTGGATAAGGCAAATCTACCATAATAGGTTCTAAACCAGCAAAACTACAAGTATTAACTAGAGGAAATTTTTTTTCTTCCATTTTATTTTTCCTTTCTTATTCTTATTTTTAAAAGCCGATTACTTTGTACTATGTACTTTCACAATCGCTGTCTATATTCACAATCTGCTTATTGAACTATTTGCTTATATAAATCAGGTTCTCAAATGTTTATTTTTCCTTTTATACATATATACTAATAAATTTTCTATATAAATATGTTATGTTTATTATTACTATGCATAGCAGAACTGCCACTTGAAAACGCTTTCATATGTAATATATTGGTATTTTTAAATATTGTGCTTTCTTCTCATTTAGAAACTTTAATCAGCACAAGAAAATATGTTTGCTTTCCTATAATGATAAGTGTATAATTGGAGTGTTGCATAAAATGAAAGGTGAAAAGGAATGAACAAATTATGAAACCATTATTAAAATACAGAGGTGGCAAAAGCCGAGAATTATCAGAATTTAGACGTTTTATTCCCAAGGAATTTGACAAATATTTAGAACCATTTCTGGGTGGCGGAGCTGTTTTTTTTGACATTGAGCCTAAAAATGCAATTATCAATGATATCAATACAAATTTAATGGAATTTTATAAACAAGTAAGAAATAATTATGATAATCTTTCAAATGAGTTAGCAAGATTACAATCCATATATGAGACAAATCAAACTACCTATGGACAGAAAAAAGATTCTGCTTCTGAAAAACGCGTAGAAAATCCAAACGAACAACTTTATTATCAACTTAGAGATATGTATAATGGAAAAACAACAAGTCCTTACTTATATGGTACATTATATTACTTTATTAATAAAACTGCATATTGTGGTATGATAAGATATAATCAACAAGGAGAATACAATGTACCCTTTGGAAGATATATTCATTTTAATACAAAAATAATTACACCACAACACAATAAGTTATTAAATAACAGTGAACTTTACAATGTAGATTATTCAGAAATATTTTCTTTAGCAAAAGAAAAAGACTTTATGTTTCTAGATCCTCCTTATGACTGTGTATTCCATGATTATGGTAATTTGAATTTTCAACATGGATTTGATGAGACACAACATCGAAGGCTTGCAAATGACTTCCGCAATCTAAATTGTAAAGCTATGATGATAATTGGAAGAACCCCTTTAACAGAAGAGTTATATGGCAATATGGTAAAACATGAATATCAGAAAAAATATGCGGTAAATATCAAAAATCGCTTTCATGCAGCAGCCACACATATTGTTATTACAAATTATACCTTGTAAAAGGCCGAATGGCATGATGGGATGTCCTAGAGGGAATACCTTATGAAATTGACCACATGGCCATCTTGGGATGCTCTAGAAGGGATACTTTATGAAATAACCAAATAGCCACGGTACCCTAGGAGTATCATGAGATACCTCAAAATATTCTTTTACTAATAAAACATTATAACATTTCTGTGGGATATTATAAATAATTTATTAGGAGATTATAATGGCAACATCTACAGAACTTATCAGGGACTATATTTCTAGTAACATCACAAGTTATGACAGAACTATTTTAGAACAAAAAGGTAATCATTATATAGGCGAAATTAGCAATAGGTATACAGATATCATTCAATTGCCAAATGGAGAAAAAGTAGTGGTTGCCTATGCAGATATCAGTATTACAGGCTCTGACCGACCTAAACCCCAAATACGTGTATTTATGGATAGGCAACATGAAGCCTATGAATTTGCAAGAAAGAGAAAATTTAGATATTTTTTATTTACTATTTTTTCAAAAGATTTATCTATGGCAAAGAATATCCAACACTATGACCCTCGTGACTTTCTAGTATCTCTTGAAACTAATATCGACTATGAGGATTCACGTCGCGATTTAAGAAGTTTGTATGATTATTTGGATGCATATATTTCTAAAAATGGAGAGATAGAATATTTAAGATGTACCCACGGACAGCATCAGTCTGGAATATATCAGGCTTCCTTTATTCAAATTAGAAAACAAGGAATTCCCACTCCAAATAAATTAATGGAGTATATGACTTATTTTGATAACAGACCTTATTTGCAAAGTGTTAGTGAAGAATTAGAACAGTTAGACTTATTTCATTTATTTCATAATAAAAAACCTTCCTACAATCGTATTATTTTTGGTGCCCCTGGAACAGGTAAAAGTTTTACTTTAAATAGGGACAGCCATGTTTTTGGAAAACGAATGGAACGTATC
>CAJUHG010000052.1 GCA_910586005.1 uncultured Lachnospiraceae bacterium
TTACTACACAATCAATTTTTCCCTGTTTTAGAGATTGTACAGCATCTGCTCCCTTTTTATAACGCTCAATTGTCGTTTTATCATCTTTTTTAAATTCATCTGACACATAAGTATCTCCAGTAGTTCCCAATTGAACACCAATTTTTTTACCTGCCATATCTTCTGCAGAATGAACCCGATTTTCTGTATACCACATCCTACTAAACCTAATATCATTGCTCCTGCTAGCAATAATATTGTTAATTTTTTCCCATTTTTCATGTTTACATCCTCCTAAAATTGTTGCAATATCCTCATTTAAACCTTTAAATTTCATTTTTGTGAACTAGGTAAAAGATAAGATATGCTGTATAAATACACGTTAGCCTGTATAATATAACAAAATTACAGAAAATGCAATGGATTTGGCTTTTATTTTTTAGATTATACAATAATTCGCCTTATTATTTATATTCACAGCCTTGATTTTTCAAAGTTCTAAAATTCTTGATTTTTCTTTTTCTTAGTTTTATAATAAAACCACATTACAAGTTATAAAATACACTCTCGTGCAAAAGTATTATACTGCTAAGTGGCTGCACTTGATGTAGAAAAACACATAAGCTTCTGATAAATAAAAGCTCAGAAAAGCTGCTTCTTATCACTTTATTCTAACTAAACCGAAAGAAAGGATTTCTAAATCATGAAAATATTAAAAAAAATTGGCAGTATTTTATTTTGCTTGCTTCCATGCCTTTTAGCTTTTGCTATTCAAATGCTTGTAACTTTTATTGGAGTTTTCCTAAAAATAATTGTCTTTGTAAGTCAAAATACGTTCCAAATTAGCAATTTGTCTGACCCTCAATTTTTAATACAACTCGTACAAGACAGTCAGTTTCTTGCTGGATTATCTGCCATTTATGCAGTAATTGCCGCTATTGTGTTAGGATTTTGGTATTGGAAACGTTTTGTTCCCAAAAGACAGCCCAAACGTAAAATTTCATCTATTATTACCCCTCAAATGTTGATTGGATTGATATTCCTAATGCTTGGTATGCAATATATATCCACTTATCTGGTTATGCTTGTTTCTGTTATTAATCCTGCTTGGTATGATACTTATCAAGAATTAATGGAAGGTATTGGTTTTGGGAATATCACATTTATCTTAGTGCTATATTCTGTCTTAATTGCTCCAATCAGTGAAGAAATTATTTTTCGTGGGATCACATTAAAATATGCCACTAAAGCTATGCCTTTCTTTTTGGCAAATATTTTTCAAGCATTTTTATTTGGTATTTTTCATGGAAATGTTGTACAAGGAACATATGCT
Organism: uncultured Lachnospiraceae bacterium; assembly: GCA_910586005.1. Classification (GTDB taxonomy): domain Bacteria; phylum Bacillota; class Clostridia; order Lachnospirales; family Lachnospiraceae; genus Petralouisia. The sequence continues at coordinate 1,313 of CAJUHG010000052.1, forward strand.
TTTGTAACAGGAATGTTCTGTGGATATGTCTGTCTCAAAGGAGGAAGCCTTTATCTATCTATTTTGTTTCATATGCTATTTAATATTTGGGGAACTTTTGCTCCAGATTTTCTTTCCTATTCTGGTAATTCCCTTCTGCTTCATATAGTCATTTTTGCTATTGCAGTATGTTTCACACTTGCAGGAGTTTTCTTATATCAAAAAGGTATTGATAAACGTACTCCTATACTAGACACTTATAATGAATAACTAAACTATAAAAATGCTATTGGGGCTTACATACGCTTGTAGCCGAACAGGAAAAAAGCATTATTCTCCATATAATTTTTACAAATAATCTCTTTACAAATAATCTTTCACATGATATATTAGAAAAATCACAGAATCTGTGATTTCTGATTTATAACATTTATAACAATAGAAAGTTTGCAACGTGTGCTTTCTATTGTTTACACGAAGACGCAAAGTGAGAAGCATTGTCGAGTTTGCCCGTAAGAGGAATCGCACCTGCGAACCTGAACAGTCTCTCAGAGTGTGACACTCGTGGTCTATAACAATGGAATATTTTCCATTTGTTGCTGGACTTCTTACCCTCTTGAATGGAGGGCTTCTATGTCAACAAAGAAAAAACATATCTTACGAACGACTTTTGTTATATTCTGTTTGGTATCCATACTTTTTATTTCTATCCATCCATCCCAAAAAGTGTATGCTGCTTCTCGCATGGGATTTGTAATTCTAAATAATTATTCCAAAACTTTAAAAATTGGAGATGAACATTATCTACTTGCAATTACTTCAAATGGAAAAAAGCCAACTTTTTCTTCTAGTGATTCCAAGGTTGCTTCTGTAAACACTTATGGAAAAATCACTGCAAAAAAAGCTGGCACTGCAAAAATCAAAGTAAAAATCAAAGGTGGAGAAGCTAGTTGCACAATAAAAGTAGAAAAGACAAAAATTCAATTAAGTGCAAAGCGTATTTCTCTAGAAAATGGTTACACAACACAACTAAAGGTTACATCTTCTACAGGTCATCCTGTCACATTTCGTTCTAGTAAAAGAAGTATAGCAACCGTGGATGAATCTGGAAATATTACTGCAAAAAAACCTGGCACAACCACAATTACAGCAATGGTAGACAAAGAAACTGCAAGTTGTGTCTTAACAGTAAAAAAACCAACTGTCCGCCTTAATAAAACATCCGCCTCTTTATACAGAAAACAGAAAATTCGTCTATCTGTCAAATCCACATCAAAAAGTCTCCCAAAATGGAAAAGTAATAAAAAAAGCGTAGCTATTGTAGACAACTTTGGTACTGTAACAGCCATAAAAAATGGCACTGCTATCATTACTGTAACAGTAGATGGTGTTAGTAAAACTTGTGAAATCACTGTAAAAAAACCCATTGTTAAATTTGAGGAAAGTGAACTTACTTTAAAAATTGGAGAAGAAAAAATGGTAAAAGTATCTGTTTCTTCTGGAAATAAACCTATCTTTTCAAGTTCTAATACTTGTATTGCCTCAGTAGATGAAACTGGAAAAATATCTGCCAATGATGTTGGAAAAGCGTATATTTATGCCACAGAAGATGGTGTAAAAAGCCGCTTAAAAGTTACTGTAAAATAATTATAATAGTACAAAATTTGTCTAAAGAGTTATATACTTCGCTTTAGAAAATAATACAAATAAACTAAAATACAAATAAGGGTAAGAGTCTAGCAAATCAGAATTTCAATTATTCTTCTAATGTTCTTGTAATATCTTTTAACCACCGAAAACTTTTATAATGATGATATACAACTGGAATTTTCCAAAATTCATCCAAACAAAGAATAAAATATACTACCATTGGGGGCAATTTCAATACAAATGCTGCCAAAAATCCCAAAGGTACACTAATAAACCACATAACAATAATATCACAAATCATTCCAAATCTAGAATCGCCTCCTGCGCGAAATACACCAGCAATAAGCAATGTATTCATTGCTTGTCCTACTACATAATAGGCACTAATAAGAAGCATAAAATCTAAATAGCCACTTGCTCGCTCTGTTAAATTAAAACATACAAATACTAAAGGACGAATCAAAAGAAGTATAACACCTGTTAAAATTCCTACTATTAATGTTAGATAGCAAGATTTTTTGGCATCCCGTTTTACTTCTTCAAATTTTCCTTCTCCTATTTCTATACCAAGCAATACGGCTGCTCCAGAACCCAAAGCAAAACACAAAATTGTACATAAGTTACGAACCGTTGCTGCTACAGAACTTGCTGCCACCACATCCGCATTCATATGTCCCATAATTGCTGAATACATAGAGAAAGCAACTGTCCAAGCACAATCATTAATGAGAGCTGGAATTGCATATTTCATAAAATCTTGGAATAATAATTTATGTCTTCCAAACATAACTTTAAGATTGATTTGAAATATTTTTCCTCTGCAAGCATCTACAAGACATAACAACAACTCTACAATACGGGCAGTAACAGTACCAATTGCTACACCAATTACTCCCAGCTTTGGCATTCCACCAATTCCAAAAATAAATACTGCATTTAACACTACGTTCATTACTAATGCCACAGAACTAATAAAGGTGCTTAAATGTGCTCGTTCCATACTTCTTAATACACATAAGTACACTTGAGAAAAACTCATACATATATAAGAAACTCCTATAATTCTTAAATAGGAAGAACCAATAGAAATCAATGTACGATCATCTGTATAGATTTGCATAAGTATCTCTGGCACAAGCACAGCACCAGTGGCAAGAATTACTGTAATTACAATTGCTATTTTCATAGCAATTCCCATAACTGCCTGAATAGCATTTGTATCTTTCTTTCCCCAATACTGTGAAGCCAACATAGTAACCCCAGAAGATATACCATAAAAAACTCCTGATAATAGAAATTGAAACTGGTTGGCCAAAGATACTGCCGACAATTCTGTCTGTCCAACATAGCCCAACATAAATACATCTGCTGAATTTACTGCATTAGTAATAAAGTTCTGAATAGTAATAGGTATTACCAATGCCGCCAATGCATGATAAAATCTTCTATTTTCTGCTCTCATAATAAATCAGCAAGGAACCCCACTATCTTTAGGTAGGTGAGGAGATTGCATCACATAATGGCAACTCCTGTTTCTTGCGCTCTCCTTTCCATTAAAAATAATATTCTTGTTTTTATTAATTACAATTTTTTATAAAATTCTTCTATATTTCAAAAAGCCACGTATGAAAATCGAGTAAAGAAGATTCTCTTCCCCTACTTGCTGCGCGTGGGGCACCTACTGCTTAAGCAGTAAATTTCCTTATGCTCCTCTGTGCATAAAAATATCCCCAAAGCCACCATGACTTCAGGGATATAGGTCCTTTTATCTACTTTTAGACATATAAGGCCTCTTTTATCTGATAATACATACATGTTTTTATACATTAAACCGGAACAAAATTACATCACCATCTTTTACAATATATTCTTTTCCCTCTAAACCTACTAGACCTTTTTCTTTTGCTGCTGCAAGTGAACCACAATCTAGTAAATCCTGATAATTTACCACTTCTGCGCGAATAAATCCACGTTCAAAATCGGAATGAATTTTTCCAGCAGCCTGTGGTGCTTTTGTACCATTTTTAATTGTCCATGCACGTGTTTCATCTTCCCCTGAGGTTAAATAGCTAATCAGTCCCAAAAGACTGTAACTTGCTTTAATCAATTTTTCCAAACCAGACTCTTTCAGTCCTAATTCTTCTAAGAACATAGCTTTTTCTTCATCTTCTAATTCTGCAATCTCCTGTTCTATTTGAGCACAAATTACAAATACTTCACAGTTCTCTTCTGCTGCATTTTTTCTTACTTCTTGCACAAATATATTGTTTGTCCCATCTTCTGCCAAATCATTTTCTGTTACATTTGCTGCATAAATTACTGGTTTTGCGGTTAATAAATGATATCCTTTAAACCAAAGTTCCTCATCTTCATCTTCTATTTCAAAGTTTTTTGCAAGCTTTCCATTCTCCAAATGTGATTTTACTCGTTCCAAAAGTTTTAATTCTTTGGCAAGGGTCTTGTCCATTCTAGCCCCTTTACTAGTCTTAGCAATTCTCCGTTCTAAAATTTCTATATCTGAAAAAATCAGTTCTAAATTAATGGTTTCAATGTCACGTACTGGATTAATACTTCCATCTACATGAACAATATTGGAATCTTCAAAGCAACGAACCACATGAACAATTGCATCTACCTCGCGAATATTAGATAAAAATTGATTGCCAAGACCTTCTCCTTTACTAGCGCCCTTTACTAATCCTGCAATGTCCACAAATTCAATCACTGCTGGCGTTACTTTCTTAGATTGATATAAATCTCCTAACTTTTTTAGACGTTCATCTGGTACTGTCACAATTCCTACATTTGGGTCAATCGTACAAAAAGGATAATTTGCAGACTCTGCACCAGCTTTTGTCAATGAATTAAATAATGTACTTTTTCCTACATTTGGTAATCCTACAATTCCTAGTTTCATTTTTCTATATACCTCCTTAAAAATGCCTTAAAATAGGCACTTTCCGTTATTTCTATATTTCTTCGAGTACCAATCCGAATACCAATTTTAAATGATTTTAAGCATTTTTTCAATATTATTTCTATTAGATTTTATTCTTCCTCTGATACAGACAACCATTGAATAAATGCTGTTTTATCTATACTGTTATATCCCATATTTTTATAGAAATTCAATGTTTTTTCTTTCTTACTCCCTGTAAGTAGCATTATTTTATAACAATTGTTTTATTGTGCTATTTTTTTTGCATATTCTAGACATTCAGATGCAAAACCTTGTTCTCTAACTTCTATATGAGTCACTACATTTTCAATAAAAGCATAGGGACGTACACTTCTCATCAAATTTGGAATAATAACACATACACACGAAGATACAATTTTCCCATTCCTCTCATTAACAATCAAATTCACGTACCATAAGTTCTCCTATATTTTTTCTCAATCCCTAGACTCTATCACAAGCAATACACCATCTTGAAAAGATATCATCGCCTGTGATTCAGTAATTTCATTACTAACCCCTAAGGAATGATAGCATTCCATTGTATAACAATCCAATGGATATTTAAAACCTGTCAATGTGAGACCTGTCACTTTTGATGTAAAAGGTAATAGAGATACATACTTCCCATATTGTTCTTCTTTTTTAATCACAATCCCCTTATTTATCATTCGGATACGATTATAAGCGTCTAACATAAGACACTCTACTCCATGTTCCATTGCAATCCCTAATAAATGAATATTTCCTAATAAATGGTCGATACGATTTCCAGTAGTTGCCCCTAAAATATGTATTGTTTTACATCCCTGTTTTATCGCAGTACGAATAGCTATTTCTGTATCTGTCTCATCTTTTTCAGGTTGAAATTGTAAGATTATAGGCTGTTTTGATTCTGTACCTGAAATCTTTTCTTCTATATTTTCCAAACCAGAACTTTCCTTTTGCTGTGTAGAGTTTGGTTTTTTTAAACCAGAACTTTCCTTTTGTTTTATTTCTTTTCGCTTTGTAATATCTAAAAACTTTTGTAAAATTTCTGATGTTACTGAATCAAAATCTCCAACAATATAATCAGGAATCCAGCCTTTTTGATAAAAAAATTTCATTCCAGAATCTGCTGCAATTGTCAAATCATAGGTATTTTGTTGAATAAAGGAAGTAGCAAATGCATCTTCCAAATGTCCGCCACTAATAATCAATGCTTGCAATTTTTAAACCTCTTTCTATTAACATATCATTCAGTCAAAGCGGATATTCGCAATACCCGCAGATGTCCGCTTCGCTACTTGTTTATAACTTTATAACTTCTATTTCAGCCTTTCAGTGTGAGTTTGCCACTTTGTTATCTCATCAACGTTAGAAATTCTTTTACATTTTGAGAAATATCACCATGAAAAATAGAACTTCCTGAAACAATAATGTTAGCTCCAGCATCTATTACTTCTTTTACATTAGACAGCGTAATTCCTCCATCAACTTCAATATCTGTTTGTAATCTACGTTCTTTCAAGATATGTCGCATTGTACGAATCTTCTCTGTACAATATGGTATATACTTTTGTCCTCCAAACCCAGGATTTACAGTCATAATTAAAACCATATCCAACAAAGGAAGTACATACTCTAATACGCTTAAATTTGTAGCTGGGTTTACTGCAACACAAGCACGTACTCCTTTATTTTTTATAGTTTCTATCGTTCGGTCTAGGTGGGTGCAGCTTTCTGCATGAACTGTAATAATATCTGCTCCACAAGTTACAAATTCTTCAATATAGCGAATTGGCTCTTCTATCATTAAATGCACATCAAATATGCATTCTGTACAACAACGAATAGATTTAATCAAAGGCATTCCAAAAGAAATGCTAGGTACAAAAGCTCCATCCATCACATCTATATGCACATATTGAGCTCCTGCTCTATCAACACACTGGATTTGTTCCCCCAAACAAGTAAAATCAGCAGATAATATAGATGGTGCTAAACAGTTCATAATCTCTCTCCTTTTTTATATTTTTTATTTCCTTTTAATTCTTCATATAATAACATATAATCTTCATATCGAATAGCACTAATTTTTCCATTTGCAAGTGCCTGTTTGACACCACAATCTGGTTCATGAATATGGCTGCATCCTAAAAAACGACAATAAGCCTCATATTCTTGAAATTCTTTAAAATATTTCTTCAAGCTTTTTTGTTCAATTCCCATAAGATATATGGAGCTAAATCCAGGGGTATCCATAATATAAGTCTGGTGTTGAAGGTATATTAATTGTGAATGACGCGTGGTATGTTTTCCACGTTCAATTTTTTCACTAATTGTTCCAGTTTCCATCTCTATTTCTGGTTGAAGTAAATTAATAATAGAGGATTTTCCTACACCAGAAGGTCCTGCTACTGTTGTAGTTTTTTGTTCTAATAATCTTTTAATTTCTTCTATTCCCTCTTTTGTCTTGGCACTTGCAAACAATATCTGATATCCACAAGTTTCATAGACTGCTCGTAGTTTATTCAACTCTTCTGATTCTACAAGATCTTGTTTATTAAAGCAAATAACTACCTCTACTTGTTGATATTCCATCATAACTAGAAAACGGTCCAGTAAATTAAAATTTGGTTTTGGTTTATTTGCTGCAAAAATAACTAATGCTTGATCTACATTAGCCACTGCTGGACGAATTAACTCATTCTTTCTAGCAAATATTTTTATTATATTACCTGTTTTTTCTTCTAGATTGATAATATCAATCTCAACTTCATCCCCTACAAGAGGTTTTATTTTCTCTTTTCTAAAAATTCCTTTTGCCTTACATTCAAAAACCCCAGTTCCCATTATATGAACATAGTAAAAACCTGCAATTCCTTTTATGATTTTTCCTTTCATATCCAACTTCCCAATTAATTTTGAGTAAACATTACACCTTCTATAGATGTTTCATCTGTTTCAGTAATCTCAGCTTCATCTTCATCATAATAAGTCCATTTCCATTTAATAGTAAAATATCCTTGCCCACAATTCTCAATATTTCCCTGATTTACTGTAAATGGGAAGGTAGTAACTGTCCAAGAATTAATCACATCATTTCCTTCTGATTTATAAAGTGTAATTTCAGCTTCTGCACTAATTGCATTTTCAGGAATTTTATCTAGCAGTTCAATTGTGTAATTATTCAAAGAATAATAAGTAGTAGTAATTTTCTTTCCAAGGCTAACACCTAAAACGACAGTAGTTCCTCTTTCTAAAAATTTTCCATCTGTTATACTTTGACTAAACACATGTCCTTCAGGCACATCATCATTGTAATCTGAAGATACATCTACCTCAATTCCTAAGTTTGCTAACTGCGCTCTTGCCTCTTCTTCTGTTATATTCACTACATATGGCATTTGAATAGGTGGAACTCCCCTACTTAACATTACAAGCACAGTATCATCTTTTTTGGCTTTTGCACCTACATCTGGAGTTTGATAAATCACATATCCTTCTGCCACTGACTCATTATATTCATAATCATAATTTGGAACCAATCCTGCATTTCTCAGTATGGATTCTGCCTCTTCCTTACTCCTTCCTTTTACATCTGGTACATCAAATTCTCCTACTCCACTACTAATCACTACCTTAATTGTAGTATTTTTCTCTAACATTACACCTTTGTCTACACTTTGAGATACAATCTGACCTTCAGGATATATATCTGAGGACTCTTCTCCATCTCTTTCAATTCCAAGATGGATTGTATTTAAAGCATTCATTGCCTCTTCATAAGTATAGCCTTTCACATCAATCATTTCTACTTTTTCTTCTTCTTTCTCACTCTCATTCTCAATATTATTTTCTGATTCAACCTTTTGAACTTGATTTCCCTCAGGCTCCTTCGTACTATTATTAGTTCCACCACCAAACTTAAATACTCCTAATAAACTTCCCACAATGTAAAAAATAATAGCGACAATAATAATTGCTGCAACAATTCCCATAATCGTTACAGCTTTCTCCATTTTGGGATTTAAAAATCCATCTTCCTCGTCGTCTTCCTCTTCCTCGTCGTCTTCCTCTTCTTCCTCTTCTGTTTCTTCCTTATAATATATATTTCTCGTTTTTTCCTTTATAGTTTCTACTTCTTCTGGTTTCATTACTCTTGTTTTTTCTTGTTGTCCAAGGGGAACCATTACCACAAAATCTTCATCTGGGCTAATCAATGCTTTCTTTAAATCTAATAATAAATCTCCCATGCTGTCATAACGTCGATCTGGACTTTTTTGGGTACATTTTAAAATAATCTTTTCCATACTAATAGGAAGATTTGGAGCATAGGCACTAGGCACTACCATTTCCTCTTGCAAATGTTGAATGGCAACTGCAACTGCAGATTCTCCATCAAAAGGGACACGCCCTGTCACCATCTCATACATTACAATTCCAAGAGAATAAATATCACTTTTTCCATCTACAAATCCATTTCTAGCTTGTTCTGGTGAAGCATAATGTACAGATCCCATTACATCAGAATTAATAGTATTATTATTTGCAGCTCTTGCAATGCCAAAATCTGTTACTTTTACTTTTCCTTCTGTGGAAATAATAATATTTTGTGGTTTAATATCTCTATGAATAATATGTTTGTTATGCGCCGCTTCAATTCCTCTTCCTACTTGAATTGCTATACTCACAGCTTCTTTAAAAGAAAGCTGTCCTTTTTTCTCAATATATGTCTTTAAGGTAATTCCCTCTACATATTCCATTACAATATAATGGATAGAATCCTCACTACCTACATCATAGATATTTACAATATTAGGGTGTTCAAGACCTGCCGCTGATTGCGCTTCTGTGCGAAACTTCGTTACAAAATTTACATCTGAGAATTCTTGTTTTAGCACTTTAATTCCCACAAAGCGTCCTAATGTATGATCTTTTGCCTTATAGACGTCCGCCATTCCTCCAGTGCCTACTTTTCCTACTATTTCATATCTATCTGCAATATATGTTCCTTCTTTTAACATATTTTCACCTCACCTGAAAATGGTTCTGTCAAAATTATTGTAATATTATCATTTCCGCCATTCTTGTTGGCTTCATCTATTAAAAAATTTGTAACTTTTTCTATGTCTTGTTTGCTCTTAATTATTTCAAAAATCTCATAATCTTCCAGCATATCTGTTAATCCATCTGAACACATCAAAACCTGGTCTCCTTTTTTTAATTCTACTTCAAAAAAATCAACCTCTATTTCAAGTCCACCACCTACTGCCCTTGTTATCATATTTCTAGCTGGATGAACTCTTGCTGCCTCTGCTAAAATTTCTCCTCTACGTACCATTTCTTGTACATAAGAATGATCTTTTGTAATTTGCTTAAAAATATCTCCTGCAATGTACAATCGGCTATCTCCTACATTGGCCACACATAATTCCTTTTCAAACAAGGTTGCCACAACAACAGTTGTTCCCATACCTTCCAAATCAATATGTGTTTTTGACTTTTCTATCACTGCTCGATTCGCCTGCTGAATTGCTTTTCTGATAATGGCAATGGGGGAAATATCTTTGCTGTTTTTTACAGAGTCCACAATTATTTCAACTGTATATCTAGAGGCGTAATCTCCCGCATTATGACCACCCATACCGTCTGCTAAAATAAGCAGATTCGGCAAATTCCCAACGGGTGTTTCAGAGATAAAAAAATAATCTTGATTCATACTACGCCTTCTCCCTGTATCCGTCTTAGAAAAAGCCTTCATGCTTTCCTCCTACCTTTCTGAAAATCGCTTTCTCAATTGTCCACAGGCTCCATCAATATCTCTGCCCATTTCCCTTCTTATAGTAACATTTATTCCATATTTTTCAAGTTTATTTTTAAAATCCAAAATTGTCTGAGACTGTGACTGTTTAAAGTCTCGTTCTTTTACAGGATTAATTGGAATAAGATTTATATGACAATTCATACCTTGAAGCAATTTTGCAAGTTGTCTAGCATCTTCTTCACAGTCATTTACACCACCAATTAAACTATATTCAAAAGTAATTCTTCTTCCTGTTTGCACAAAATAATAATTACATGCATCTATTACTTGATGAATCTCATATTTATTTGCCACTGGCATTAATAGGAGTCTCTTTTTTTGAGAAGGAGCATGCAAAGAAAGCGCTAAGGTAATTTGTAGCTTTTCCTTCGCCAATTGCCGCATATTAGGTACAATTCCACATGTGGATACTGTAATATTACGCTGACTGATATTTAATCCCTTCTCGTCTGATAACAATTGAATAAATTTCAGAAGATTCTCATAATTATCCAAAGGTTCTCCCATTCCCATTACAACCACATGTGATACTCGCTCACCAATATCTTTTTGAATCTGGTAAATCTGATCCAACATTTCTGCTGGTGTTAGATTTCTCAGCAATCCATCTAGGGTAGAAGCACAGAATCGACACCCCATACGACAGCCCACTTGTGAGGAAATACAAACACTATTCCCATGCTTATAATGCATCCAGACACTTTCTATCATATTTCCATCTTCTAGCTCAAACAAATACTTTCTAGTACCATCAATGTTCGAACATTGAACCTCTATCTTTTTAAGTATGGTAAGTTTGCAAGTATTTACCAACTTTTCTTTTAATTTTTGAGAAATATTTGTCATCTCTTCAAAAGAATCTATATGTTTGACATGCAACCAAGAATAAATCTGTTTTGCTCGAAAAGATTTTTCTCCCAATTCTAATAAAAATGCTTCTAATTCCTTTTGATTCCAGGATTTCATATCTTTTTTATCCATAATTCCTCATTATTTTCACATTTGCACGATTTATAATTTTCAACAGATAAAGCTTTATTGACAAAGAAATTTTGCTAAGAAAAAGCCATCATGTTTTCCCTTTTTAGGAAATATTTGCTGCTGTTTTTCTAATTGAAATCTTGGATGTTTCTGTAAAAACCATGCAATATTTTCCTCGTTTTCTTCTTTATTTATAGTACAAGTACTATAAATTAAAGTTCCATTAGGTTTTACATATTGGCAAACAATATGTAAAATTTCCTTTTGAATTGTGGAAAGTTCCTTACAAATTTTTTCTGTTATTTTATATTTAATATCTGGCTTTTTTCCCAAAACGCCTAATCCAGAACAAGGTAAATCCGCAATTACAATATCTGCTTTTCCTATCTTCTCTTCTTCTAATATTCTAGCATCTGCTACTACTGCATAAATATTATGAAGTTGACAACGCTTTATATTTTCCTGAATTAAAGATACTTTATACACTGTCAAATCCCTAGCCTCTACACTTCCTGTCCCTTCCATCAATTCTGCTAAATGAATACTTTTCCCTCCAGGTGCTGCACACACATCTAAAATATAATCTCCTTTTTTAGGATTAGCCCATCTAGCAACTTGCATGGAACTTATATCTTGCACATAAAATTTCCCCTCTTGAAAAGCTGGAATTTTTTTTAAAAAATCATAATTTTCAATGAACAGTGCGTTCTCTTGCCCTTCATCTATCACATGAATCTGCTCTGCTTCTAATTCTTTTTTTAATTCTTCTTTTGTAATTTTTAAAGTATTTACTCGAATAGACGTAGGCATTTCTGTTAAAAATGCTTCCAAAAATACTTCTATTTGTTCTATAGTAAATGATTTTTGCCACATGTTTAGTATCCATATAGGCATAGAATAGGTAATAGAAAGATATTCTATAGGATTTTTTTCCTTATCTGGCAGAGTAATATGTTCCATATTTCGGCTAATATTACGCAGCACACCATTTACAAATCCTTTTAAATTGTAAAATCCTTTTTTCTGTGCTAGTTTTACTGCTTCATTACAAGTAGCCGATGCTCGAACAGCATCCATATATTTTAGTTCATAAACACTGCTTCTAAGGATACAGCGAATCACAGGCTTCATTTTATCTACACTTACTTTAGAAAATTGATTAATGACATAGTCAATCCATATCATGTGTTCTAAAGTGCCTTCACATACACGTTTTATAAAACTCCGCTCTTGTTTTTCTAGATATTGGTACTTATCTAATGTATTCCTTATGGCAATATGACTATATTCACCATCTCTCGTTACTGCTAATAAGATACCTAATACCAACTCTCTAATATTTATGGTACTGCTGTTCATACATCCTCCTGTTTATTTCAAATGTATAAGTACAATTTTTATCCATACATTTTCTTATTGTTTTCTACCTCTTAGTCAAAGCGGATATTCCCAACACCCACAAAACACGATGTCCGCTTCACTACTTGCTTATAACCTCATAACTGCTATCGCAGCTTTTCAGTGGGAGTTTGTACTCCCCCTGAAACAAGCAAGTCCTCACCCACTACCTATATCTCTATAACATGGAAGCGGAGGACTTTCTCGATGAGATTAAATCTTTTTAGTTAATCATCATTTCTTCCTCCAAAGAGAAATAATAATCTTAAAAGTTGTAAAATAGCTGCTGCTGCACCTGCCACATAAGTCAATGCTGCTGCACCAAGAACTTTTCTAGTTCCCCGTAATTCTTCTTCTCTTAAGATACCTGTTTCTCCAAGAATGTGAATTGCACGATTGGAAGCATTAAATTCTACGGGAAGTGTGACAAGTTGAAATAATACAGCCAAAGAAAAACAGAAAATTCCCAGATTAATTAGAAAACTACCAGTATTGCTAGTAATAAACATTCCAATTACAATTAAAGGCCAAGAAACAAAAGAACCAAAATTTGCCACTGGAACAATTGCACTTCGAATGTTTAAAGGCGCATAAGATTTTTGGTGCTGAATTGCATGTCCGCACTCGTGGGCAGCCACTCCCACAGCCGCAATAGAAGAAGACCCATACGTACTATCTGATAGGCTTAACACTTTATTCCTAGGATCGTAGTGATCATTTAAATTACCTGAAATATGCTGAACGGTCACATCATAAATTCCTGCTGTATGCAAAATACGCTCTGCTGCTTGTGCACCAGTCATTCCAGACATACTTCTCACCCTATCATATTTCTTAAAAGTTGTTTTGACTCTTGCTGAAGCTATCAAACAAATGACTGCACCTATGATTACTAAAATATAAGTAGGGTCAAAATAAAATCCATAATATGGCATAAAAACACTCCTTTTTCAGTGATATCTAAAATTATTGCACTAATTTTTTTCCAATTTCTAGATGAAAGCCTCTCAAAAATGCATCTACACACATTCGCTTCTTTCCTTCTAATTGGATTTCTTTTAAAACTAAAATTCCTTGACCAGTCTGAACTTCTATGGAATCTTTTGTTATATTTACAATAGTTCCTGAATCTATCCCTTGGTTTATTTCAAGACTTGATTTAACGGCTGATATTGTCTCTTCTTTTACAAAAGCCTTCCAGATTTTTAATGTCTTGCCTTCCAAATAAGTATATGCACTTGGCCAAGGATTCAATCCACGGACAAATCTTTCTATTTCTTGTGCCGATTTTGTCCAGTCAATCTCTCCTAATTGCTTTTTTATCATAGTAGTATAAGTGGCTTCTTCCTGATTCTGTGAAGTATACACTGCTGTTCCTTGTTCCATCACTTTTAGAGTCTTTATACAAAGCTCTGCTCCAACTTGTGCTAAACGTTCAAACAAACTTCCTCCTGTTTCATCTTCTTTAAGTGTTACTTCCTCCTTTAAAATCATATCTCCAGTATCTAACCCTTCGTCCATACGCATCGTAGTGACGCCAGTAATTTTTTCTCCATTAATAACAGCCCACTGAATAGGTGCTGCTCCTCGATACTTTGGTAATAAGGATGCATGAACATTAACACATCCATAACGAGGCATTTCTAAAATTTCTTTGGGTAAGATTTGACCAAATGCTACCACTACGATAACATCTGCCTCCTGTTTTTTTAAATATTCTATACATGCTAACTCTCGCACTCGTTTTGGTTGATAAACTTCTAATCCATGTGCCAAGGCTGCCTCTTTCACAGGAGGAAATTGCATAGATTTTCCGCGTCCTTTGGGTTTATCTGGTTGAGTTACTACTAAAACAATTTCATGTCCTGCCTGTATTAGCATTTCCAAAGTTCCAACAGAAAAATCTGGAGTTCCCATAAAAATCACTTTCATTTCATCACGCTCCTTTCTTATAGGAAATACAATAGATAATTTCAAAACTAATATCTTATAAGATTTTATATTTCATTCAAACTATTCTTCTTCCTCCTCATAGGTTACATCATGTAATTCACCTTCCACTTTTTCCACATACATATGTCCATCTAAATGATCAATTTCATGGCAGAAAGCTCTTGCTAATAATGCTTCTCCCTCCATTTCAAATCGCTCCATCTTATCATTCCAAGCTTCTACCTTTACATAAGCAGGTCTTGTCACTACTCCTGCCTTACCTGGAAGACTTAGACAGCCTTCATCTCCTGTTTGTTCTCCTTTTGTTGCAATAATCCTTGGATTAATTAAAACAATAGGTCCCTCTCCCACATCAATTACTACTAAACGTTTTAAAATACCTACCTGAGGTGCTGCAAGTCCAACCCCATTTGCTTCATACATAGTTTCTAACATATCATCTACCAATTCTTGAATTCTCGGCGTTATTTCCTTAATTTCTTTACACTTTTTTGTTAATACTTCATCACCCAACTGACGAATCATTCTAATTGCCATCTTACTTCCTCCCTAATTTGTGTTTTCCAATGTATTTTTTATATGTTGATAATTACAAGCACACTAATTTTTGTACTCTTTTATCTCTTATTTTTCTATATTCTGATAATCACAAGCACACTGCTAGTTGTTTTTTCTATATTCTGATACTTATAAATAATAACATTGCTTTCTCTTACTTTCTTTTGAACATTAAAATCCATTCATAGGATTAAAATCAAACTGAATCGTTATATGGGAAAATTCTGGATGATTACTTACAAATTGTTCTAATACATCTTTCAGTCTCACCAATTCTTGATAATCTGCATGTTTAAAATAAATAACTTTCTTATAAATATCTTTTACCTTGGCCACTGTTGCATTTGCTGGACCAATGATAGAAAGCCCTAATACTTTTCCTTGCGCTTGTGCTTGTTGCACTTTTTTTTTCAATAATTCTGCATGAAAAGATGCTATTAATTCATCTTTAGAAGCTATAAGCATCACCATCATATGCCCACAAGGTGGGTAGTTCATCAATTCTCTATAAGCAATTTCTGTCTCATAAAACTTTTTATAATTTTGTTGGCTTGCCAATTTTATACAATAATGTTCTGGTGTATAAGTCTGTATCACTACTTCTCCCAAAAACTTTCCACGTCCTGCACGTCCAGCCGCCTGTGTGAGTAACTGAAATGTTCGTTCTGGAGCATGAAAGTCATTGATATACAAAGATAAATCTGCTGCCAATACACCTACCAAAGTTACGTTTGGAAAATCATGTCCTTTTACAATCATTTGTGTTCCAATTAAAATGTCTGCTTCCTGATTGGCAAATGCAGATAAAATTTTCTCATAACTTTCTTTGTCACGAGTAGTATCAAAATCCATCCGCAAAACATTTGCCTTTGGAAATTTCTTTTTTACAATTTCTTCAATCTTTTGTGTTCCAGCTTTAAAACTGCCAATATATTTAGAACCACATTTGGGACAAACTTTTGGAACTAATTCTTCATATCCACAATAATGACATACCATTCTTCCATTATTATGCTGACTAAGAGACACATCACAATGTGGGCATATCAGTACATGTCCACAAGCACGACAAGAAATAAAACCTGCCATTCCACGCCGATTAATAAACAGCATTATCTGCTGCTGCTGCTTTAATCGTTCTTCCATTAGATTTTGTAATTCCTCACTTAAAATAGAACGATTGCCCTTTTTTAATTCTTCCCGCAAATCCACAATATCACACACTGGCAAAGGTTTTTCTTCAATTCTTTTTTCTAACTCTAACAAATAGTATGTTCCCTTTTTTGCTTTATAATAACTGTCTATAGATGGTGTAGCAGAACCCAATACTACACTCGCTTTTGCCATTTTAGCACGTTCAATAGCTGTTTCTCTAGCATGATACCGTGGTAAGGAATCACTTTTATAACTAATTTCATGCTCTTCGTCTATGATAATAACCCCTAAATTTGAAAAAGGTGTGAACAAAGCAGAACGAGGACCAATTATAACATCTAATTCTCCTGATTTTGCTCTCTCAAACTGATCATATCGCTCTCCTGCTGACATCTTTGAATTTAAAATGGAAACACGTTCTCCAAAACGTTGATAAAAACGAACTACTGTTTGATAGGTCAATGCAATCTCTGGTATTAACACAATGGCCTGTTTCCCCATCTTTATAACTTTTTCAATCAACTCTATATATACAGCCGTTTTACCACTTCCAGTTACTCCATGAAGTAAATATGTGTGATGTCTCTGGTGTTTAAATTCCTCCCAAATGTATGTTACAACCTTCTGTTGCTCTTCATTTAATATAAAATTTTTATTATCTTGTTTTAAATTTACAAAAGGAGTTCGATAAGTCCGCTGTTCTTCTATACTGAGAATTCCCATCTCCTTCATAGTATTGATAACAGAAGTAGTAATATTTAGTTTTCCTGTTATCATTTCATAAGGTAATGGACTTTGTTCTAACAACGCCAAGAGCAATCTTGCTCGTGCCCTATGATGTTTCTTTACAAAAACCATAAGTTGTTCTTGGGCCTGTTGATTTTCTAATTCTAATTTTACAAAACGTTTTCTTTTTTCTTTTTTCTTTTGTTTGACTGGAAGTACCGTTTTCAATGCATGATTCATAGTTGCCCCATAATTTTTTCGCATCCAACTCGCAAGAGCAATGAGCTGTGATTCAATGGGAAAACTCCCTTTTACCACAGCTTCCACTTCCTTTATTTTTTCAATATCATATTCAGGAATATCTGTTAATTCTATGACATATCCTGTAACCTTTCGATTTCCCTTGCCAAAAGGAACCTCTACTTGAATTCCTATTGTAACTTCTGACTGTAAATGCTCTGGGATTTTATATTGAAACGTTCTATCTAACTTTTCATGTGAAATATCTATAATTATATTGGCATATTTTGCCATGCTTGTATCACCTGCTTAATTCCTTTAAAACTTCCTGAATCAATACACGTTCATCCATAGGATACTTCTTTCCTCTTATTTCTTGATAATCTTCATGTCCTTTTCCTGCAAGTACAATAATATCTCCTGGTTGACCATATTCTATTACATATTTAATAGCATCTTTTCGATCAATGATTTCTATATATCTTCCATTGGTTTTTGATATTCCAATTTTAATATCATCTATAATATCTTGAGGCTCTTCAAACCTAGGATTATCTGAAGTAATAATGGTTAAATCTGCTAATCTTCCAGAAACCTCTCCCATTTCATAGCGGCGCAATTTTGAACGATTTCCACCACAACCAAATAGACATACCAAACGTTTTGGTTTATATTCTTTTAAAGTCGTCAAAAGACTTTCTAAACTCATGGCATTATGGGCATAATCAATCATTAATGTAAAATCTTCTGAGACAGGAATCATCTCAATTCTACCTTTTACTTTTGCTTTTTGAAGCGCCTGTTTCATATCATCTTGCGTTACATTAAAATGTCTGCAAATAGCAATGGCAGTTAAAGAATTATAAATACTAAACTTACCTGGCACATCAATTTCCACATCCATATTTACAAGTCCTTCTGTTGTATAAGCAACTCCTAAATATCCAGGGCGTTGTATTAGATGGGTATTTGTGGCACACAAATCTGCGTGAGAAGAAAAACCAAAAGTTTCAATTTTGCAAGTGTGCCCTTCTATTACTTTTTCCCAATGCTCATCATCTATATTTATAATTCCTATGTTACATTGTCTGAATAATTTTCCTTTACATGCCAAATATTCTTCAAAAGATGCATGTTCATTAGGACCAATATGATCTGGCTCAATATTGGTAAAAATACCCATCTCAAAAGTAAATCCTGAAGTACGATGCATCATCAAGCCTTGAGAAGATACCTCCATTACTACACATTGGCAACCACTTTCCACCATTTGATAAAAGTACTCCTGTATAATATAAGATTCGGGTGTAGTATTATTAGCTGGAATTACCTTATCTCCAATAATTGCTTCAATAGTCCCAATTAATCCTACTTTATAACCTGCATTTTCTAAAATAGACTTTACCATATAAGTAGTCGTTGTTTTTCCCTTGGTTCCAGTGACTCCAATTACACGAAGTTTTTCTGCTGGATAATGAAACCAAGCTGCTGAAACTAATGCTAATCCATAACGAGTATCTTCCACTTTCACTATGGTTACTGATTCTGGTACTTCTACTTCTTCTTGCACCAATATAGCCACAGCACCTTTTTCTATCACTTCTTTTATAAAAGTATGCCCATCTACCACAGCACCTTTGATACATATAAAAAGACATCCCTTTGTAACTTTTCTAGAATCATAGACAAGTTCTGTAATTTCTATCTCTGTTTTCCCTTGTACTACTGTATAATCCAAACGTTCTAACAGTTTTTCTAACTTTTCCATTGCCATTCCTCTTTTCTAAAAGCATAACTTTCTTTATTATATGATATATTTGTTTTTTTGGCAAGTTCCAGAAAATTAGACCTTTTTTGGATAAATATTGCTGTTTTGTTATAAGTGAAACATATATAATAGTCACTAGCACAC
Organism: uncultured Lachnospiraceae bacterium; assembly: GCA_910586005.1. Classification (GTDB taxonomy): domain Bacteria; phylum Bacillota; class Clostridia; order Lachnospirales; family Lachnospiraceae; genus Petralouisia. The sequence goes on from CAJUHG010000052.1 coordinate 20,633, forward strand.
ATATACATTATGCTTTTCTTTTATTAAGAAAGAAAAAATGGACACTCTAAAAAATTTCTTATTTTTCAGAAGTGTCCATTAGATATTCTAATTTTTATGTATTGCTTACACATCTACATCTGCAAAGGATAATTTTGATTCTGTTGCTTGAAAAAATTCTTCTTTTGCTAATCTAAAACAATCTAAGATTTTTGGAGAAAAAATGCCGCACTCTCCATCACTGATCATCCTTGCTGCCTCTGTTACAGCATAGGAAGCTTTATAGACACGTTTACTTACCAATGCATCATACACATCAGCAATTGATACTACCTGTGCCCAAATTGGAATTTCTTCCCCAATCAATTTATCAGGATAACCTTTTCCATCATATCGTTCATGATGATATCTGCAAATATCATAACAATAACGATAAAATTCATCATTCTCTTGTTTAAAATTTTCCAAAATTTCACATCCACGAGTGGTATGTGTCTTCATTTCCTCAAATTCTTCTTTTGTAAGTTTTCCTGGTTTTAATAAAATACTATCTGGTATTGCTATCTTGCCTAAATCATGTAATGCAGAAGCATTTATAATCAACTCAACATTCTCTTCTGTCAATTGATATTCTGGATAAAATTCAATCAAATATTTTAACAAAACCTTTGTATAATATTTTACTCTATGAATATGTTCTCCTGACTCTAAACTTCTAAATTCTACCACAGAACTAAGCGCATTGATAAGAAATTCATTATTTCTTTTTAATTTTTCTCTGCTCTCTCTAAGTTGTCTTGTACGTTTTTCAAGCTTTTTCTCAATATCAATTCTATGAGAAAACAACTCTATAAGATTCATGGTACGCCGCATAATAACCTTAGGTACAAAAGGTTTATAAATAATATCTGAAGCACCATATTCATAGGCTTTTGCTTCTGTATCTGCGGAAGTCTCTCCTGTAATAATAATAACTGGAATATAATTGATATAATCCTTCTCTACCATATACTTAAGTACCTCTAACCCAGATTTTCCAGGCATAATA
>CAJUHG010000053.1 GCA_910586005.1 uncultured Lachnospiraceae bacterium
CTCCTACCCCTCTTTCTAAAGATGGAATTTATTTATTTCAAGCAGACTCACAAAAACCTCCTTGCAAATTAACAGAATTATGGAATTTCATAAATTCTGGCCAAACTTTGGCTGTTTATAATATTTCCAAGGATTTAGAAAATTTATTATCTAGAAAAAATTGTTCTGTTTTTCAATTTTCACAATCAACTATTTTTGCCACTGAAAATGCAAAACTAACGGCTGAGGGGCTTTTGTCAGAACTAATTCATTATACTCCTTTCTCCTTATCCTTTGCAAAAATTTTGCTATTGGGATATGGTTATTGTGGTTCTGCAATCGGAAAACTTTTGCATCCCATATGTAACAACATCTATGTAATAGAAGCAGAATCAGAGAAACAAATACAAGCAGAAAAAAATGGCATATGTCCTATCACAACAGATGATTTTTCAATGGTATTGCCTCAATGCAATATTCTTATCAATACCATTCCTAAACCTATCTTAGAACCTGAATTACTTAAAAAACTGCATAGTTCTTGCCATATTTTTGATATTGCATCTGCTCCCTTTGGTTTTCCTGAAGATGTTACAGAGAAATATTTACTTCCCTATTATAGAATCCCCGGGATTCCAGGCCGATTCTCTCCTGTAACCTCTGGACAGATAATTGGAAAGATAATAGAAAGGATGACAAATTATGTCTTATGATTTTCATAACAAATCCATTGGTATCGGTTTTACTGGTTCCTTTTGCACTTATGAAAAGATTTTCAAAGCATTAGAAGAACTGAAAAAGACAGGTGCAAGTTTACTTCCAGTCTTTTCTGTAAATGCTTCTACCTTAGATTCTAGATTTGGTTCTAGTGAATCGTTTTTAGAGCGTGCAAGACTTTTGACAGGAAAAGAACCTATCACATCTATTCCAAATGCAGAACCTATTGGCCCGAAAGGATTAATGGATATTTTAGTCATTGCTCCTTGTACTGGAAACACGCTATCCAAATTAGCAAATGGTATCTCTGATACTCCGGTACTAATGGCAGCAAAATCTCATTTACGCAACAATCGACCTCTCGTTCTCTCCCTCTCTACAAATGATGCACTTGGCATGAATTTAAAAAATATAGGTATTCTTTTAAATACAAAAAATATTTATTTTGTTCCCTTTGGTCAAGATGATTATCAGGCAAAACCTAATTCTATGACTGCCTTCACAGAACTTTTAGCAGAAACCATTGATTGCGCCCTTCAAGGAAAACAAATTCAACCTGTTATTCGCAGTCCTCATACTAACTCAGAACACAAATAATAGAAAACAATAGAAAAAAGGTCTGAATTACTTATTTTAAAAGAAATTCAGACCTTTCCACTCTCCTAATTATAAAAATACAACAAAAATTTCTACCTACTAACATAGACTATATTCCATCATTTCATAATGAAGTTTTACACCCTCTGCTATTTCTTCAGGTAACAAAGCTCTTGCCACACATTTTAATTCTTCTTGAGGATTGTCAATCTGTTGCAGGTAAGCATAATCTCCATCAATTCTTGATACAATATATTCAATTGGTCCAAAATTCATAATTTCTCCTTTCTCCATAAAATACCTACTTAAATCATTACTAAACTATTAATTTATTGAAATCTCATATACAATTGCATCTAAATATTTTGAATTATATTATAAAATTATAAAGTTTCCCCATTACCTATAAAATATAGGGAAAACTATTAAATGTTAAACATTCTTAACTAGTTTCTTTTGGAAGAGCAAGAATATCTTCAACTTCTCCAATTGGTATCTTTGTATACTTACTTAATTCCTGCAAGGTAGGAATGGTTCCTGATTGTTCTGCTAATGCTTTTTGTGCTGCATAAATTAAATTTACTTTTGCCAAAATAGTATATTCTCCACTATCCATTCCTTCTATTTCTTTTTGATAATCTTCTATAGATTCTTTAATATAAATTTCTAATTTACTTTCTAAATCAGAAATATCAAATTTAATATTAGAATTATTACTATTACCTAAAATCTGTTCTATTCCCAACAAAAGCCCTATATTACCTTCTTGTACCAAATCTTCCAATAATAACTTATCTGATACATACGTTTTAGCTATTTCAATAATTTTTCCAAGCCACTGCCTAGAAATTTCTTCCATAACTTCTCTCTCACCTAATAGTAATCGTTTATATAATACAAATTTCTGCTCTTCTGATAAGATGGGAATTTCTTTAATTTCCCTAAGGTATCTTTGGAAATGTTTTGAATGCTCAAACTGTGAAACGGTCGTATGGTTATCTTGAGATATCCCAGAAGGTATTTTTTGTGAAATACTCGAAGAATCATAAGAAAATTTTCCAGAGGATGTAGATATTTCATCATCTTCTTCACCACCTAATTCTAAAATGTCTACCACTGGTTCCTCTTGGGATTTTAACAAGTATTGATATATCATTTCTTGTTGTTCTTTTGATAAATCCATTTCTTTAAAATACTCTTGTATTACTTCCTTTGTTATTGGTTCTGCATTTGTTTGGATTATTTCTTGTACAGAATGTAACGTTTCCATAAATGTTATCTTATCTATCATATTTTTCTCCTATTTAGGTGGCAAAATGCCATAATTTATAAGCAAGTAGGCACAGAAAAATTACAAATAAATAGAAATTGTAACTTGCTATTCTAATTTAAAAAACAAAATATCTATTCATATTTTATCATGTGTAATACATTTTGTCAGTAGTTTCCTTATTTTTTAGTTCCATTTTCAGAAAAGTGTACTCACTGCTATTCATCTTGTCTGCTTTGTCTAATTTTGTATCATATTGATGTAGAGCAGTATGAAACTCAAGGACACATATTTAAAAGATTAGAATATTGCTAACCCCAAAAACTTAAAGAAGTTTAAGGCGATATTGTGCACCTTCTATTTTTCCTTTGTGTAAACAATAGACAGTATGCTTTGTGAACTTTCTATTGTCATGAATCATAGAAAACATGTTACGCGAATTTTCTATGATTATGAACAAATCGAGTAGGGAAGATTCTTCTTCCTCTACTCGTCATGTGACACACACTGTGCAGCAGCTAATTTCCATATGCCTCTATACATAAAAAACGTTTTTACATTCTTGATTTAAGTCCTTACAAATTTACGGGCGGCTTACAACTATAATGATTACAAATATAAAGTGTAGTACTATCATTTATCCTTTGGTATTCTGTACTTTCTTCTCGCATCACTATAATATCTGTGTCAAAATCACATGTTTCCTTTAGTTTTTCTAAATCTTCTTCTTTTTTCAACACACAAACCACATGTTCGGGAGGATTTTGATATAAAAGAGATACAAATAAAAAGAAGGTTTGCCCTGCTGGATAATTTTGAGCAAAAGTAGAAAGAAATTCTAACTGTTCTTCTGCTTGATTTTTCCACTCTATTTTCCCTGTAATCTGCCACAATTTCACCAAATTATATGTCATAACAGAATTACCACTTGGAATAGCACCATCATAAGTTTCTTTGGGTACCGCAATTAAGGTTTCATTTTCTTTTCCATAAAGAAAAAATCCTCCATTTTCTTTATCATAAAAAAATTCTACTGCTTTTTTACAATACTGAATTGCCTTGTATAAGTAATCTGAATCTAATGTAGCACGATAAATTTCTATTAATCCCCAAATATAAAAAGCATAATCATTTAAGAACCCTTTTCCTTGACTTTTTCCTAAACGATAACTGACAAATAAGCTTCCATGTTCTATTTGCTTTCTTTCGAGAAAATCACATGCCTTCTTTGCCTCCCATAAATACTTTTCTTGACCAAATACTCTATAGATGTTAGCAAAAGCTACAATCATTAACCCATTCCAAGAAGTAAGTATTTTATCATCTAAATGAAGTTTATGACGGTGTTTTCTATAGGCATATACCTTTGATAACAATCTTTCAGGTTCTGTAGTAGAATGACTATGGTGTTCTATATTTTTTTGATAATTAATACTTTCTAATTCTTTGCATTCTGAATTATTTTTTATTTTGTCAAAATTCTTTGTGTTTTTTCTATTACTTAAGCGATTTGGTATATTTTTTCCTTCAAAATTTCCCTCTTTGGTAATGTGAAAATATTCATTAAATTTTTTTCCAGCAGAACTTCCCAATAAAGCTGTTAATTCCTGATATGCAAACACATAATATTTTCCTTCTACTCCCTCACTATCTGCATCCTGTGCCGAGTAAAATCCACCTTCTGAAGAAGTCATCTCTCTCAAAATATATTGTGCTGTCTTTCTTACAACTTTCTGATAAACTTCTTTTTTTGTTATGGCAAAGGCTTGTGTATAACTAATTAATAAAAGTGCATTGTCATAAAGCATTTTTTCAAAATGTGGAACCAAAAAATATTCATCTGTAGAATACCTAGAAAATCCACCACCAATATGGTCAAACATTCCTCCTCGATACATTTGTATCAAAGTTTTTTCTGCCATTTCAAGTGCCTTATCGTCTCTATAAATTTGATAATATTCCATTAAAAACATCAAATTATGAGGCATTGGAAACTTTGGAGCATCTCCAAAACCACCATGAATTTCATCAAAATTTCTTTCAAACCACTGCATTGCCTGAAAAGACAATTGCTGAAATATTGTGGCATATTGCTTTTTTTCAGAAACATTAATTTTTTTCACTTTGTCTTTTTGTTTTTTTCCATTTGTATGTCTCTGAAGTTCTTCGACCACTTCTTCCGCTGACTGTAATAGAGCATTTTTATCTTTTTTCCATTTTTTATGCACTTCCTGTAATAAATCCAAAAACCCAACGCCTTGATAAGAGCTAAGTTTGGGAAAATATGTGCCTGCAAAAAAAGGTTTCTGTTCTGGTGTTAAAAACACACTAGTAGGCCATCCACCACTACCTGTAAATAACATACACACTTCCATATAAACCTGATCAATATCTGGCCTTTCCTCTTTATCTACCTTTATAGAAATAAAGTGTTGATTCAATTCTTGTGCTACTTCTTCATCTTCAAAACTTTCATGTGCCATAACATGACACCAATGGCAAGTACTATAACCAATACTTAAGAATATGGGTTTATCTTCTTTTTTTGCTTTGGCAAATGCCTCTTCACACCAAGGATACCAGTTTACTGGTTGATTTACATGTTGTAATAAATATGGACTTGTTTGATTTCTTAAATGATTTTTCAGTTTGATCACCTCAACATATAATATCTGCTTTTTTGCTGATTCTCAAACTGTCAAATTATTGTAATTTGTGTTATCCATTTGGTATACCAAATAGATATCTTTTGTGGTGTATTTTTTGATATAAGTACATATATTCCTAAATTTTAATCCTTCACAACAAGTTTTTATATAATAAAAAAGCCTTACAAACACCACAGATGTAGTATTTATAAGGTGAAGTGCCGCAGACCGGAATCGAACCGGTACGATGTCGCCACCACAGGATTTTAAGTCCTGCGCGTCTGCCAGTTCCGCCACTGCGGCAAAATATATCATTTTTCATCTGATATAATTAATGGATGGAGAAGGATTCGAACCTTCGAAGGCGGTGCCAACAGATTTACAGTCTGCCCCCTTTGGCCACTCGGGAATCCATCCATACTATAAAAACTATTATTATATTATCTTGTCCTGACAATGATATATTATAGCATATGATATAATTTCTTGCAAGAGTATTTTTAAAATTTTACAGATATTTTTTATAACAGTTCAGCCATCACCTATCAGATAGGTGAATCCTGTCTACCAAAAGGAGCAAAAAAGATAAGTTAAGCGGAACACCATTTTATAAGCAAAGTTAACTGTGTAACAGCAGAACGTATCACAAATATATCTCTGCAAATAGTATAGACTGAACTGTTATCATTTTTCTTATCATTGTTTATGTGTAAAAATTTCTGTTTATCCTTTTCCTATATTTCTCATAATCACTGCGCAATTTGGTGGAAGAGAAAGTTTAATGCGCCCATTATGCACCTCATAAATAACAGGATCTATAGAATAAGATTCTGGAGTTGTAAACATAATACGTTCCAATCTAGTTTCCCGCTCCATTTCAGCAGGCCAAATTCTCCATTCCATCTCTCGATCTACATAATCATTATTAATAATAATAATAAACTGTTGTTGTTTATTAAAACGCCCATAACACATTACTTGATGAGCTCCTCCTAAAAATTTTAAAGATCCCGTCCGAAAGGCTTCATATCTTCTATGAATTCTTATAATGTCACGATGAAAATTAAGTAATTCTTTATCTTCTTTTCCCCAAGGATAAGTTCTTCTGTTATCTGGATCTGTAAAACCCACTACTCCTACTTCATCCCCATAATAGATGGTAGGCGCTCCTGGCCAAGTCATTTGTACTACCACAGCTTCCTTCATTACACCCTTATTAACATCTTCACCTGCTGCTGCACTTCCTAACTTATCTACTCTACCTACCTTATGATTTGTACGAGTTAAAAATCTAGAATGATCATGATTGGAAAGTTCATTCATAGCACATTGTAGAGAAGGTGTCATAAATCGTGTCATATAATAGTTCATGGCACCTTCAAAATTTTGAAAGTTTCCTAACATATCTTCTCTATAATTATCACTATGTTTCTCCATTCCTGTTAAAAACCAAGTCAATGGCTCCATAAAAGCATCATAATTCATTACAGTATCCCACTGGTCACCATTAAGCCACTCTACAGGGTCACCATAATGTTCTGCAAGTACAATAGCCTCTGGATTTGCTTCTTTTACTGCCTGCCGAAAATCCCTCCAAAACTGATGGTTAAATTCTACAGAATGCCCTAAATCTGCTGCCACATCCAAACGCCAACCATCTGCATTAAAAGGTGGAGATACCCATTTTCTACCAATTTCAAGAATATACTCATATAATTCCTGAGAACCTTCATAATTTAATTTAGGTAATGTATCATGCCCCCACCATCCATCATAGGTATTATTATAAGGCCAATGGTTTTCATCATGAAATTGGAAAAATTTTCTATAAGGGCTATTCGCTGATATATAAGCTCCTGTAGCATATCCCACTTCCCTTTCATAGATTAATTCTTTATCCAACCATTTATTAAAAGAACCACAATGATTAAACACACCATCTAAAATAACACGCATTCCGCGCTTATGTGCTTCCTCTACTAGATGGGCAAACAATTGATTACTGGCTTCAAGATTTCTATGATTTGAAACACGTTTAATATATTTTGTTGCCTTGGTATTATCTGTTTCTCCTTGTTCTAATAACTCTCCCCCGTCTTCTAGAATCACACCATAATGTGGATCTATATAATCATAATCTTGTATATCATATTTGTGATTGGAAGGTGAGACAAATAACGGATTAAAATACAACACTTCTATCCCAAGATCTTGCAGATAATCCATCTTCTGTAAGACACCTTTTAAATCTCCACCATAAAATTCTCCTACCCCAAAATTGGCAGGACATTTCTCCCAATCTTTTACTGCTTGACTATACACTTTAATATAATAATATTCATTTGTTTCTGTATCATTAGAATGATCCCCATTACAAAAACGATCCACCAATATTTGGTACATAACTGCTCCCTTTGCCCAATTTGGAGTAGAAAAACCTGGAACAATAACAAAAGCATATTCTGGGCGCACATTGGGAGTAACACCCATACGATCATAATAACAATGCAGCATTCCTGTAGCTATTTCAAAATAATATCGGTATTCTGTGGTTCCCAACTGAATTTCTACCTGATAATAATCAAACTCCCCTTGTGTCTTATACTTCTTCATGGGAATCTTTCCCTCTTTATTACACAACCACACAATATCCACATTATTTTTTGCTGTACGGAATTTAAGTGTAACTTTCTCATTCTCCCCAGGTTCTGGAGGATTTCTATAATCCTTTGTTCCATCTGAAAATAATGCATGTTTGCGCAATAATGGGCGCATTTGCATCATATATTGCTGTCTCTGATTTAATTCATAGATTGAATATTTGCTCATAGATTACAACCTCATTTTATATTAATTTTCTGATAGTTCCTCAGGATTCGTACCCTATTTCTATTTTATCGGATAGTTTTGCCAAAATCAACTACTATTAAATACTTTACTATACTAAATAAAGGCACTTTAATGATATCATTTCTTTTTATTTTTAAACTTTTATGTCTATTTAGGCAATTTTCCTATCTATAAAAGCTGATTACTATGTGTATAAGCACCTGCTTTTGCCTGACATTAAAAGTATTTTCTATTGTCATAAACAATAGAAAGCACGCTTTGCGAACTTTCTATTGTCATAAATAATAAAAAAGGCAGCTTTTTATTGGCTGCCTTTTTTGGAGAAGGTATTTTTACTATGGGGTGTAGCAAAAACTATATAATGTATTGGGGGGTTTTTACAGTAATTATAGTATCATAATTTCCCCAATCAGTGTGCACAAACATCATAAAAAATGCAACTTATTTTTATACATATTCTATAGTCCCAATCTTTTCTTCTCCCAAAGCACCTTGTTAATCTTGCACAACTTATCCTTCAAATAATGCTTCAAACTCATCCCTGCTAATTTTTTCCTTTTCCAGAAGAAGATCTGCACATCTATGAAGAATACTTTCATGCTCCATTAAAATACTTCTAGATTTTTCATAACAATCATCAATGATACGTTTGATTTCTTGATCAATAATTCCAGCAATATTCTCTCCATATGCCCTTGTATGTGCTAAATCTCTTCCAATAAATACTTCATCATCATCATTATCATAATTGATAAGACCTACATTCTCAGACATACCATATTTTGTTACCATTGCTTTGGCAACGCTAGTGGCCTGTTTAATATCTTGAGAAGCTCCTGTGGTAATGTCATCAAAAATCAATTCTTCTGCTACTCTACCACCTAAATCTACAATAATCTCTTGGAGCATCCGACCTTTGGTATTAAACATCTCCTCACGTTCTGGTAAGGGCATTGTATACCCTGCCGCTCCTACGCCTGTTGGAATAATAGACACAGAATATACTGGACCTACATCTGGCAACACATGAAATAAAATAGCATGACCTGCTTCATGATAAGCAGTAATTCTTTTTTCCTTGTCTGTAATAATACGACTTCGCTTCTCAGAACCAATTCCAACTTTAACGAAAGATTTGCGAATATCTTCTTGTATAATGTAACCTCTATCTTTCTTGGCAGCATAAATTGCTGCTTCATTTAAAAGATTTTCTAAATCTGCACCAGTAAATCCTGCGGTTGTCTGTGCTATTTGCTTTAAATCCACATCATCTCCCAAAGGTTTATTATGTGCATGGACTTTTAAAATTTCTTCTCTGCCACCAATATCTGGTCTTCCTACATATACCTTTCGATCAAAACGGCCTGGTCTCATAATAGCAGGATCTAAAATGTCTACACGGTTTGTAGCTGCCATCACAATAATTCCCTCATTAACACCAAAACCATCCATTTCCACTAAAAGTTGATTCAAAGTCTGTTCTCTTTCATCATGACCACCCCCCATGCCAGTACCACGACGTCTTGCAACTGCATCAATTTCATCAATAAACACAATACATGGTGCATTTTTTTTAGCTTCTTCAAATAAATCTCTAACACGTGATGCACCTACACCTACAAACATTTCTACAAAATCTGATCCTGAAATACTAAAGAAGGGTACTCCTGCTTCTCCTGCAACTGCTTTTGCCAACAGTGTTTTTCCTGTTCCAGGAGGTCCTACTAATAGTACACCTTTTGGAATTCTTGCTCCTAACTTTGTATATTTTCTAGGTGCACGTAAAAAATCTACTAGTTCCTCTAATTCTTCCTTTTCTTCTTTCAATCCAGCCACATTGCCAAAGTTTATTTTTTTATTTTCATCTGTTGTCATCTTCGCACGACTTTTTCCAAAATTCATCATTTTGTTTCCACCACTAGAAGACGCTGCTGCATGATTGGTCATCATAATATAAAACACAAACAGTACAGCAAATAAAATTAAAGTAGGTAATATAGAAATCAACCAGTTTTCCTCTGGCATTTCACGTACTACATAGTCTGCAAAATCATAAGATTTCATGGTTTCTTGTAAAGTATTAATATCAGATACATATAATACTCTCACACCATTTTTGCCTGATTCCCCTTTTAAAGTCACATCTGCCTGACCACTAGGTACTTCTCGATTTTGAGAAATTGCAACAGATATTACATTTCCTCTATCTAAATCCTGCTCAAATTGTGCATAAGTATACAATGAATTTTGCCCAAATCCAGAAGAATTGTCTCGTAGCACCCAGAACAATGCCAAAATAATAATTATGGCAATATATATTCCAAATGCCCGATAACGTTTCTGTGTATTCATATTTTTTTAATCCTCCTCTCTAATTAACTAAAAACTGTGGAATATTCACCCTCACGGCAGTCTCCAAATGTCCATACAAGCATGGTCGCTTGGTTCGTTGCCCGCGAGAATAAAGCAGATACATTCGCATCCATTTCTTGTTTCTAACCATCTATCTCTATCACTCCTATATAAGGAAGGTTTCTATAATGCTGCATATAATCAAGACCATAGCCTACAATAAATTCATCTGGTATTTCAAATCCAGTATAATCCACATGCACATCTGTAATTCTACGTTCTGGTTTATCTAATAATGTGCATAATTTTAGGCTCTTTGGTTTCCTACTTTTCAAATTTTCCAATAAATATTTTAAGGTTCTGCCTGAATCCACAATGTCCTCAACCACAAGAACATTCTTGCCTTCTATTGCTTCATCCAAATCTTTGACTACTTTTACCACACCACTAGATTTTGTACCATTTCCATAACTAGATACAGACATAAAATCAAGGGAGACAGGTACCGACAGCCTCTTTGCAAGTTCGCAAGTAAAAAATGCACCCCCCTTAAGCACGCTGACTAAATGGACTTCCTCCCCTTTATAATATTCACTAATTTCTTTTCCCATCTCACAAATTCTTTTCTCTACTTCCTCTTCTGAAATTAAAACACGAATTTTTTCACTCATGAATTGTTCCTCCATATACTTGTACTTCAAGAATTTTTTCTGTATCTTTTGTAACTTTCACATCTTCACTGATACGGTAACCAATTGCCCATACAATATGTGCATCATCCACGAAAAGCAGGAGATGATCCCGCTTATATTTTGGTACTTTTTCATCAATCAGATATTTTTTTAACTTCTTTCGCTTTCCATCTGAACTGATTATAAAAAAATCCTTTTCTTTTCGTGTTCTCAATTGCATGATTCCTTTTATTTTATCATAATCAAACCATTTCGTATACATTTTTTTGGGAATTTCTTTATTTTCAGGAATTTTCTTCAAAATTTTGGTATGAATTTCATAACCATAAGAGGGAATTTTTAAAATGCCTTCTAAAGGCAATGTCCATACCTGTTGTTCTTCACAAGCAATATCTTTTATTTTATTCAATAAAATTCCATTATATGTTCGTTCTGCTTTGATATCATAAGGAAGATACAATTTTTTTCCTGTCTGTTTCTCAAACAATTCTTGCATCTGTTGCACATGAATTTTAGAAATATCTTGATTCTTCTTTGCTATTTCTACTAATACTTTATGAAGAATTGCTTTTTGAAGAATTGGTTTTTCCTCTAAAATTTCCTTAAAAATATGAAATCCTAATTTATCTTGAGATACATATTTCTTCTTTGCATCTTCTGCTAAATGTTCCACAAGTTCTTCTGCTTCTGTCGCAGAAAATGCAATTTGATTGATATGGGCAACTGCCTGTTCATTGATTTCCTCTAAAACTGGCAGTATTTGGTGGCGTATTTTATTTCTAGTATAATCTAATGTTTCATTTGTTTTATCTTGACAAAATTTCTGCTTTCTTTCTGCAAGATAGGCTTCAATTTCTTTTCTCCTCACACATAACAAAGGACGTATAATTTTATCACGCACAGGAGGAATACCACACATTCCTTTTAATCCTGTTCCTCGTGCTAAATGAAATAAAATCGTTTCTGCACAATCGTTTTGATTATGTGCCACTGCAATCTTATCTGCCTGAAACAATGCTGCTGCCTGATAAAAGTACTTGTAACGTAATGCTCTTGCTCCTTCCTCCACTGTCATTTTATATTCTCTAGCATATTCTATCGCATGACAATGAAAAATTTTACATGCAATTTGATGATTTTTACAGAAATGTTCCACAAAAAGAGCATCTTGCATACTATCCTCTCCACGTATCCCATGTTCCACATGTACCACACACAACTGATAGTGTTTTGTCTGTTGTAAAGCAAGCAGTATCAATAGCAAGCAAATGGAATCTGCTCCACCAGATACTGCTGCTAGAATACATTCTCCCTCCTCTACCATATGATATTTTTCCATAAAAGATATTATTTTCTTTTGCATTTATTTCTCCCATATTCCTGCTACCAGTACCGTCATATCATCTGGTACTTTTCCAGCCGTAAATAATAAAATTCTCTCTAGCACTTGTTTTGCTATCTGAGTTGGATTATTTGTTTCAATTGTCTCTAAAATTTCTCTTAAGGTTTCTTCTGGCATTGGAACATGTAGATAATCTAGTACTCCATCTGTAACTTGAATCACAAAATCTCCATCTTGTAACTGCCTACTACTTTTTTCAATTTCCAATTGATGAAAAATTCCTGCTGGTAAACTCGCTGATGAAATACAATCCACTTCCTCTCCACGCTTAATAAACGTAGCTGCTGCGCCAATCTTATAAAATTCACAAATTCCTGTATATAAATCCATTGCTGCCATATCTACAGTGGAAAAAATTCCTTCTTCTCCTTGGATCACCATAGCAGAATTCATCATACGAATAGCCGTTTCTTTCTGAAATCCTGCCTCCAAAAACTTCTCTATTAACTCTATCACCATTTCACTTTCCTTACAAGCATTGATTCCAGAACCCATTCCATCTGACAAGGCCATTACACATTCTCCACCTTCTAATTCTAAGAAAGAAAAACTATCTCCAGAAACCTGTGCATGATCTTTGGTCAGTCTTGCCACTCCTTGCAAGGCATGATACATGGTATCTTCCTCAAAAGTCAAAAATGTTTCCTCCTTTCCAATCAAAGAACGAACATATTTTCCAGGAACCATATCTCTTCTTAATCCTTGGCATACCGCTTTGGCTAGTTCTTTAACTGGAATACAATTTCCCCATTTCGAATATGCTGTTATTTGCAAAGATACTCTTCCATTTTTTCTTTGATACAAATGCATTTCTTCTGTTACAATTCCACGTTCTTTCAGTCGATATTTTACTGCTCCTAAAAGTCTTGCTTCTTGTTTGCTAATATCTCTATATTCTCTAGCGCAATCTTCCATAATATATGCCATAGCATTTAATTGCTCTGCAATAATTCCTCGATTTTCTAGTAAACGATTATACCATGCAAGATTTAATTTAGCTCTTTCAAAAATTTCAACTGCCTCTTCTATGATATTTTCTGAATAGGGACAATAGTCAGAAAGTTCTTGATGTACCTCTTCTTCTGCTCCACCTCTTTTTTCTATGGAATGAAACAAACGATAAAAAAGTTCATACATAGGGCTAGTGTCTTCTTGCCAACAAATAGCACATTGATTACATGACATACATATCTTTCCCGCTATTTCTTGTTGCATCTTTCCCATTTCTTCAGGTTCAAAGTTGTTTTTAAAACGTTCCATACGAGAGAATATTTGAGATAATCCATTAAAAGATTTTGCATAAGTATGTAATTTTTCTCCATGTTCTGGTGTGGTGATTCCTCCCTCTCTGTTCCATCTAGAAGGTTGCCGATTTCCTTCAAGAAAATAGTGTAAAAAAGGAGCCAACACGATTACCATTGCACCTACAAACATAGCTTCCATTACTCCCATCCAGATCATTGCTCTATTTCTTATTTGCATTAATTCCCCTGCCATTGTCAATAATAGTACACCCGTTCCTGCTGCCCATGCTCCTATATAAGTACGACAACTTTTATTTACCCATTCCACTAATTTAATTACTACTGATGTCAAAAGTAATACCATTGTATATTTTGCCATTGCCTGTACTGGAACAAATAATGCCATACCAAAAATACTAAAAATTAAAAGTAAGGTACGATTTAAATTTTCCATATATGCTGTCGCAAAAAATCCTGGTATTAAAGGATAACATCCTGCAAATCCTCCTTTTGCTACAAGAACTGCCACTCCATATAATGCTATTTCCTTCCATTTTTCTTGTTTCATTTTTCCATCCTCCTTTTTTTATCGCTGCTCAATGTACGATAAAACATTTTCAATGGACTGACATAGCAATTGTTTGCAGTTGCAAATGTCTGAATATTAGAAAAGCTTTCACATCGAACACGCAGGAATTATTATAAAAAGGAGTTGTTAAAATGTTTGTCAAACTAGAGACAAGTTTCAAAAAACTTTTAGACAAAAATTCCCTTAGAATCACTACTTATGGCGATTCTAAGGGGCTTATGTTTTTTAAGAAATTCATCTGCAAAACCTTATTTCTCTTCTTCTTTTTCCTTAAAAATAATTTCATTTGGGTAAACTAGTCCTAATTTCGTCTTCGCTATTTGTTCTGTATATTCTCTTGTATTTACATATTTCTCATATTCTTTCAGTTCTTTCTGACGTTGTTCTTCAGCTTCTAGCTGCTCCTGTAAGGATATCTCCTGTGCCTGATAAAACTGACTCTTTTCATATAAATAAACAATCCGAATAGACATTACACCAACTATAATACCTGCAATCACTGTAATATGTATCATATTTGATTTATTTAGTTTTTTTATTCTTCGCATTCGGGTTCTTTCTGCACTTGCTCTTCGCGCTCTTTCACGTTTTTCCATTCAATTTACCCTCTGACTTTTCACTTGAAATTTTCTATGAGTTCTTTAAAACTCTTATTTTGCGCTACCCTACTGGATGGCAGGTCATATAGCTATCTTTATTTTGAAAATATTAACTTTCAGAACAACTCCCATCCCATTCACAATTTGCATATGCCCATTCTAACTGCTTTCCAAACTTTTTTCAATTGTTTTTTTAAAAAGCGTAAAAATTTTTTTACTAATTTTATTAGAAAATTTGTGGGTCTTTTCATAAAACTGGCTGTCCAAACAAGGGGTCTACTTACAAAAAATATTATTTTTTCTAATAAAAAAACACTTCCTTTCACCACCCAAGAACTAAACACCAAACTATAAAAAGACATCCCTACCAAAACGCCACCTATAGCAAATCCTCTAATATATCCACTATTTTCTCTGTACAACATTGCAAACAATGCAACTGCACTTCCAATCCAAAATAGTAAATCTTCTGCTCCTATCAGCCATAATTTATGGGGAATTAATCTTCTAATAATACGAAGTAAATCATATACAAATAGTAAAATCATCCCAGTAAAAAGAGAGATTAATAGTACATCTGCTTCCTTTAAAATTTCTGCACTTACTTTCATTACTTAAATAATCTTCCTAAAAAGGATTCATTTTGCTTTGCAGATGACTTTACATCTGAATAGGTAAAGCTATCTATTTTCCCCTCAATATCTATCTCTCCCTTTTCTAATGTCAAACGGTTCACGTGAAGATCATTCCCTTTTATCATTAGCATTCCCAGTTCTGTCTCCAACAAAATTTCTCCAACATCAAAAGAAAGCACATCTATAACACCATTTAACACGCCGTTTTTTCGATTGGATATTACAATTTTATGACTGCCGGCCCCTGCTCTTTCTTCCATATAAAAACCTCCTTCCATATTTATAGGACTATGGATGTCCTTTTTAAATATATGAAGGAGGTTACATTTTATTCCTATTACTTGAATCTCTCACATTAAAGTCATAAGTTTGATGAAAGTACTTTTATTCCTTTTTTATATTGAGAATTTAATATTTACAATCCTCAAAGATATTTAAATAATTCTTTTGCTTCTTCTTTTTTACTTGTGTCTTGTAAATCCAATACTTCTACTTTAACATTCTTTGTTCCAAATCCAATTTCAATGATATCTCCAACTTTTACATCAAAAGAAGCCTTTGCAACTTTGCCATTTACAGATACTCTCCCAGCATCACAAGCTTCATTTGCTACGGTTCTGCGTTTAATTAAACGGGATACTTTTAAAAATTTATCAAGTCTCATAATTTCCTCCATTCTGTGCATTTTTCAACACATCATACTCTGTGAGTATATTATGCCCTGCGGGCACATTTATAACAATAGAACGTTCGCAAAGCACGCTTTCTATTGTTTTATTCTATAGGAAAGATACTTTCATGTGACAAGGTATTTCTTATAGAAATCGAGTAAAGAAGATTTATCTTCTTCTGCTCACGCGTAACCCGTGCACCGCTTTAGGGGCTTATTTCCTCTGTATGGGTCTGTACATAAAAAAGAGAGCTTTCCCAAATGAAAGCCCTCTGTAATGTCATAAACTTAATTACTGGTTTACCATATCTTTCAAAGCTTTTCCTGCCTTAAACTTAGGTGCTTTGGAAGCTGGAATCTCCATTTCCTCACCACTTTGAGGATTTCTTCCGGTTCTTGCTGCTCTCTCAGAAACTTCAAAAGTACCAAATCCTACTAATTGAATTTTCTCTCCTTTTTTTAATTCTTCTGCAACTACATCTGTAAATGCTTTCAATGCCTTTTCTGCATCTTTCTTGGATAATTGGGCTTTTTCAGACATTGCTGCAATTAATTCTGCTTTGTTCATGACAAAATTCCTCCTCTGGATTATCTTCTATAAATGATATTGTGGCCTGATTTCTATCAAAGTAACAATTTGATATATTGAACTAAATACTCTACAACAAGATGCCAACTATGAAATCTTACATGTACCATCTCATTGCTTTCGAATGAATAAAATTACTTTTCAAGACTACCCACACACATATTTATACTTGTTTTTATATTGTTTGTCAAGAAATTTTCCATATATGAATTCTTATTCTCTAAAAACAAGTACTCTTGCTTCTAAAACCTTTGATCTATCATCTTCACAGATATTAATTTTAATATTCTCCTCCAATTTACTTCTAATAGTTTTATAACATTTTATCAATTAATGCAAGCACTTCTTTTCCTAACTTTTCTGATTTCTCTTCTGCATCAGAAAAAGATGTCCCTTTGATACCATAATAAAACTTTACTTTTGGCTCTGTACCAGAAGGTCTAACACATACCCATGCATCTTCTGTTAAATCATAATAAAGTACATTAGAAGAAGGAAGACCCGTAGAAGTTACTTCTCCACTTGCCATATTTTGAATGGTATCTTTCTTATAATCTCTTGCAGATATCACTTGATAAGTACCAATTTCTGTTGGAGTATTTTCTCTTAACGTATCCATAATTGTTTGTATTTTTTCTAATCCTTCAATCCCCTTTAAAGTAATCGCTTTTACATCATCCTTATAGTATCCATAACGCTCATACATGGCAAGCATAGCATCCCATAAAGTCATGTTTTTGGTTTTATAATAAGCTGCTGCTTCACATAAGGTCATAGAAGCTGCTACTGCATCATTATCTCTTGCATAAGTTCCAATCAAACAACCATAGCTTTCTTCCATACCAAACAAGTAAGTTCCTTTTCCTGTATTTTCAAATTGCAACATTTTCTGTCCAATAAACTTAAATCCAGTTAATACTTCTATCAATGCAATTCCATAATATTTTGCAATAGCATCTGCCATATTAGTAGTAACAATAGACTTAATAAAGGCTCCATCCTCAGGAAGTCCTTCTTTTTCTTTTCTTTGACCAATAATATAATCACCAATCAAACAACCTGACATATTTCCTGTCAAACTATGATATTCTCCGGTTTTTGAATCCTTTACATACACTCCAAGACGATCTGCATCAGGATCTGTAGCGAGGATTAAATCTGCATTCACTTCTTTTCCTAACTTTAACCCCAATTGAAAAGCTTCTTCCGCTTCTGGATTTGGATAACTTACAGTTGGAAATTCACCATCAGGTAATTCTTGCTCAGAAACTACATAAACATTTTCAAATCCTAATTCTTTTAACACACGACGCACTGGAATATTACCAGTTCCATGTAATGGAGAATATACAATTTTCATATCCTTTGCTACTGCATCAATACAATCCTGACGCAAAACTAAACTTTTCAATTCTTCCATATAAGAATCATCAATATCTTTCCCTATTGTAATATAAAGTCCTGCTTTTTTAGCCTCTTCTTTTTCCATTGTCTTTACAGTAGCATAATCTGTTACCTTTTTTACCTCATCCATAATTCCTTTATCATGAGGAGGTGTAATCTGTGCACCATCTTCCCAATATACTTTATACCCATTATATTCAGGAGGATTATGACTAGCAGTAATGTTAATTCCTGCAATACATCCTAATTTACGAACCGCATAAGATAATTCTGGAGTTGGTCTTAACGATTCAAATACATATGCTTTTATTCCATTTGCAGCTAGGCAAAGAGCAGCCTCATCTGCAAATTCCGGTGACATTCTTCGAGAATCATATGTGATAGCAACTCCTTTTGCTTGTCCATCTAAAATTGCAATATAATTTGCAAGTCCTTGGGTTGCCTTACGCACTGTATAAATATTCATACGATTTGTTCCAGCTCCAATTACACCACGAAGTCCTGCTGTTCCAAATTCTAAATCCATATAAAAACGTTCTTCTATCTCTTTTTCATTATCTGAAATCCCTTTTAATTCTGCTTTTGTTTTTTCATCAAAATATGGGTTCTCTAACCAATCCTTATAAATCTCTTTGTAATCCATTTTTTTCCTCCTTATCTCATTTTATGTCTTTCTCTTTTTCTCACTATGTTTTTTCATTGTTTATAATACTTTATGAATAGATTTTTCTCAACTATTTTTTTATTTAACATGAAAGTATTTTTCATATTCAGGCACAAGGGTCTGAATATAGGAAAACTTAATAGGTATAAGCAAGTAGACCATTGGTCGGATTGCAAATACATACAGCGATTGCTACCATGCATATATTAAGGTTCGTAAACTTTTCTTGTATGGGATTGCAAATACATACAGTGATTGCCACCATGCGTAGCAGGAAACAATCAACCTTTCTAAGTGATAATTAGATAAGTTGATATAAACTTGTCCACTTTGTTCTTATAAAAATACCGAATGTAAATTACTATCTAATTTCACATTATTTTCAACCTTTTTTGTGTTACCGACCGAATTTATTATATCATATTATTTTCTATTTATCAATACTTCATACTAAAACACAACTTATCTCATATCTAAGAAATAAAAAACATTATTATTTCCTTTGCTAATTATTGTTGTTTATTATTTTCTTTATTGCTGTTATTATCATTACTATTATTACTGCTATTACTGTTGTTATTATTGTTATTATCCTTGTTATTATTAGTGTTGTTGTTATTATCCTTGTTATTATTAGTGTTGTTGTTATTATCGTTGCTATTATTATTGTTGGTGTTGTTATTATCTTTGTTATTATTGTTGGTATTATTGTTATTGCTATTATTGCTATTATTGTTATTATTATCCTTGTTATTATCGTTATTATTGTTGGTATTGTTATTATCGTTGTTATTATCGTTATTATTGTTGGTATTGCTGTTATTATCGTTGTTATTGCTATCGTTATTATTGTTGTTATTGCTATTGTTATTATTGTTATTGCTGTTGTTATTATTGTTGGTATTGCTGTTATTATTGTTATTGCTGTTGTTATTATTGTTGGTATTGTTGTTATTATTGTTATTGCTGTTGTTATTATTGTTGGTATTGCTGCTATTATTGTTGTTGGTATTATTGTTATTACTATTGTTATTGTTGTTATTGTTATTATTATTGTTATTGCTGTTATTATTGTTGGTATTGCTGTTATTGTTGTTGCTGTTATTATTGTTGTTGCTGTTATTGTTATTGCTATTATTGTTATTACTGTTATTGTTGTTATTGCTATTGTTGTTATTGCTATTATTGTTATTACTGTTATTGTTGTTATTGTTATTGTTGTTATTGCTATTATTGTTGTTATTGTTATTGTTGTTATTGCTATTATTGTTATTACTGTTATTGTTGTTATTGTTATTGTTGTTATTGCTATTATTGTTATTGCTGTTATTATTGTTGGTATTACTATTGTTATTGTTGTTGTTATTGCTATTATTGTTATTGCTATTACTGTTGTTATTGCTATTACTGTTGTTATTATTGTTGTTATTGCTGTTATTATTGGTATTATTATTGCTATTGGTATTATTATTGCTATTGGTATTCAGGATAACCGCATAAAAAGTTATTACCAATAAAGGGTTTTTATAACCTGTTTT
>CAJUHG010000054.1 GCA_910586005.1 uncultured Lachnospiraceae bacterium
TAGGGAGCTGAAGTGGACTTGTCCACTTTGTTCTTTTATAGGAAAGACCTTGTCAGGCTAAAGCGTGAAAGTATATTTCTTATAAGAGAACAATAATTATGCGCACTCGTGCGAATGGAAAATGTCACTATGTGACCGCACTCGGCGCAGCAAAGCGTACAAGTCCCTCATGAATGAGGGATTTAGGGAGCTGAAGTGGACTTGTCCACTTTGTTCTTTTATAGGAAAGACCTTGTCACGCTAAAACATGAAAATATCTTTTCTCATAGAGTGAGACACTCGTAAAAATAATGGAATGTTCTATTTCTATCAATTGATAGAGAAATAGAAAATATAGAAAGCAGTTGTAATAGAAAGAAAGCGTGCTATAATAAGAAAGATAAGAGTTTAGGATTTTCCTAAGAAAAAAATAATAGAATATTAAAGCATATAAGTAATCTGTTCCATATAATCAAGATTGGGAAAGTTTTAGTGATAATGAAAAATAAATCTAAAGAAGTTCTTGTTATAAAAACAATAGTAAGTTCTAAATACTTTTTGACTTTCAAAGAATTTGATAGTAAGGTCAAAAAATTAGGATAAAAGTCAAGACAAAAAATTAAGAGATAGAAGGAGAATAAACTTTATGGAAGTAAAAAACAAGAGAAAAATTGCAATTTTATTTGGAGGTTGTTCTAGTGAATATGAAGTGTCTTTACAGTCATCATATGCGGTAATTACACATATAGATACCAAGAAGTATGAACTAATTTTAATAGGAATTACCAAAACAGGGAGGTGGTATCTATATCAGGGAGAAATCGCAAAGATACCAGAAGATAATTGGTTTAATACAGAAGATTGCATTCCAGTAGTAGTTTCACCTGATAAGGAACTTCATGGAATTTTATTATTAAAAGAACAGGGAATAGAAACGTTATCTTTAGATGGAGCTCTTCCTATTTTGCATGGAAAAAATGGAGAAGATGGAACTGTACAGGGAGTATTGGAACTTGCTGAAATTCCAATTATTGGATGTAATACTATGAGTTCTGCTCTTTGTATGGATAAGGAAACAGCACATCGTCTAGCAAGAGAATGCGGTATAAAAGTACCACGTTCTTATACTATATCCAAAGTAGAAATACAAAAGTTAGAACAAATAAAAGTATTTGGGAAAGAGTTAGGATATCCCTTGTTTGTAAAACCATTACGAGCAGGTTCTTCTTTTGGTATTACTAAGGTTAATAAACCAGAAGATTTACAGGCAGCAGTAGACCATGCGTTTGAATATGATTCTTATGTGATTTTAGAAGAAATGATAGAGGGATTTGAAGTAGGATGTGCTGTTATGGGAATAGAAGAATTGACGATTGGTGCTGTGGATGAGATAGAATTATCAGATGGATTTTTTGATTATACAGAAAAATATACTTTAAAATCTTCCAAAATACATGTTCCCGCAAGAATTTCTCCAGAAAAAGCAAAAGAAATTCAGGATGCTGCAGCTGTTATTTATCGTGGATTAGGATGTAGTTACTTTGCACGAGTAGATATGTTTTTAACACCAGAAGGTGATATTTATTTTAATGAAGTAAATACAATTCCAGGTTTTACTTCTCATAGTCGTTATCCCAATATGATGAAAGCGATTGGTATTTCTTTTGAAGAAATTTTATCTAGATTATTGGAAATGTAACCAAGAGGGCTATAGGATGAAAACGATTATTCTATGGGGATAGAATGGAAAATATTATGTTATTAGAGAAAGAAAAAGTATATCAAGGTAATTTGATTTTCTTCAAAATCCCTTAGTATTAGAAAAAATGGTCAAAAAATTCAAATTGGGTTATTATTACTATTTTGCAAAAATAGAGGAAAGGAAGCATATTCTATGTAGAAAATTATACATAAAATAGAATGGAGAAAAGCGTGAAACAGAAAAGAAATTATGGGGCAATTGATAATTTTCGTTTAGTTGCTGCATTATTGATTGTGGCAATTCATACCGCACCCTTAGAATCTTTGAATAGTACAGCAGATTTTCTTGTAACTTATTGCATGGGAAGAGTTGCAGTACCATTTTTTCTGATGGTGACAGGTTTTTTTGTGTTAGCACCTTATCAGAGATTTGTAGGGCATTCTTCCTATCAGTCGGAAAATGCCATATTAAAAACAAAAAAATTTTTGAAAAAGACAATTGCTTTGTATGCAATTGCAACTTTGCTGTATATACCTATTAAAATCTATGCAAAACAATTAAGTAATGAGGTTGGAGTTTGGTTAAAAGAAATTTTTTTTGATGGAACTTTTTATCATCTCTGGTATTTGCCGGCTGTAATAATAGGATGTTTATTGTTGATGGGATTAATAAAAATATTAAGTCCATTAACTATTTCTGCTATAACATTAGTTTTATACATAATAGGAACGGCTGGTGATAGTTATTATCAATTAATCAGCCAAGTACCTGTGTTAAAGACAGTTTATGATGGGATTTTTATTGTTAGTTCTTATACAAGAAATGGGATTTTTTTTGCACCTATTTTTTTGTGGATGGGAGTGGTGATTGCTAATGGAAAAATAAGAATTCCAATGCGCATAGCAGCAGAAGGTCTTGCAATTTCTATGGCAGGAATGATAGCGGAAGGTCTTTTAACTTATGAAATGGAATGGCAGAAACATAACAGTATGTATATATTATTGCTTCCCGTTATGTTTTTCTTATTTGAATTATTACTTTCAGTAAAAGGAACAACTTTTAAAGTAGTGAGAGATATGTCTATGTGTGTATATATTATTCATCCCGCTTGCATTGTGCTAGTACGAGGTGTTGCAAATGTTATAAAAGTGCAAAAAATTCTTGTGGAACAGTCCTTGGTTCATTATCTAGCAGTTTGTGTAGTATCATTAATACTTTCTTTTGGAATAGCAGAAATTATGCAATTTTTCAAAAATAGAAGAGTTACTATTTAGAGATAGAATACAGATAAATGCAAAATGGAGGAATTTATGTATCAGAAAAGTCGGGCTTGGATAGAACTTAATATAGAAAATTTGAAACATAATGTAGAGCAGTTTCGCGGATTGCTTCCAAGGGACTGTGCTTTAATGCCAGCAGTAAAAGCAAATGCCTATGGACATGGAGCAGTACTTATTTCTAAAGCGTTACAAGAACATGGGGTGCAGAGTTTTTGTGTAGCATCTGTAACAGAAGGAATAGAGCTGCGCAATGCGGGAATAGAAGGAGAAATATTAGTATTGTCTTACACGCACCCTAGTCAGTTTCAGGATTTGATAGCCTATCATTTAATTCAAACGGTGGTAGATGGAAAGTATGCACAAGAATTGCAAAAAGATGGAAGAGAATTTACAGTTCATATTGGGATTGATACAGGAATGCATCGCCTAGGAGAACGATGGGAGAATATAGAAGAAATTTTAAAAATATTTCACTATCCCAACTTGAAGGTAACAGGAATTTATTCTCATTTGTGTGTCTCAGATGGAATGTCTCAGATGGAACGCAGTTATACCATAGAGCAAATACACCATTTTGAGTATGTAATAGAAGAACTTCACAGAAATGGAATAGATAATTTTAAATGTCATTTACAAGGAAGTTATGGAATATTGAATTATTCAGAATTATGTTTTGACTATGCAAGGGTAGGAATTGCACTATATGGAATTTTAAGTGGAATAGAGGATCAAATTAATGCTACGATTGATTTAAAACCAGTGTTATCTTTAAAAACAAGAGTGGAAAGTGTGAGGGTTCTTTATCGTGGAGAGAGTGCAGGATATGGATTAACTTATAGTACCAGAAAAAATCAAAAGATTGGTGTGCTTTCCATTGGTTATGCGGATGGTGTACCTCGTAACTTGTCTAATTGTGGATATGTACTTTGTAATGGTAAAATGGCGCCAATTATTGGAAGGATTTGTATGGATCAAATGATGGTAGATTTCAGTGGAATGGAGCAGGTAGAAGCTGGGGATGAAGTAGTTTTAATTGGAAAATCAGGGAAATTGGAAATTCGTGCAGAGGATATGGCAAATTGGGCAGGAACTATTACAAATGAGATTTTAAGTCGAATGGGAGGAAGATTAGAACGAGTGGCAGTGTGATACATATTTCAGAAAGGAGAGATATATGTTAGAGAATTTTCCATTAGAAAAAATTGTAGAACCATTATTAACATGGTTTCAGGAAAATGCAAGAGCACTGCCTTGGAGAGCACAAGCAACACCATATCGTGTATGGGTGTCAGAAATTATGTTACAGCAGACTAGAGTGGAAGCAGTAAAACCTTATTTTGAGCGTTTTACCAAAGCATTGCCAACAATAAAAGATTTGGCAGAATGTGAAGAAGAAAAATTGTTAAAACTTTGGGAGGGACTTGGATATTATAATCGAGTGCGCAATATGCAAAATGCAGCACAAACTGTAATGAAAGAATATGGTGGAGTGCTTCCAGCAGATTATGAGAAATTGTTAAAATTGAAAGGGATTGGACATTACACAGCAGGAGCAATTGCTTCTATTGCTTATAAAATTCCAGTTCCGGCAGTAGATGGAAATGTTCTTCGTGTGATAACTAGAGTGTCAGCAGATGATTCTGATATTATGAAACAGTCAGTACGTACAAAAGTGGAACAGGCTTTAAGTCAGATTATACCAAAACAGAGAGCGAGTGCCTTTAATCAGGGATTGATGGAATTAGGGGCAACTGTTTGTCTTCCCAATGGTGCACCTTTGTGTGAACAATGTCCTTGGAAAGATTTCTGTGAAGCCAAAAAGAAAAATCTTTGGTCTAAGCTTCCTGTCAAAAGCAAGGCAAAACCTAGGCATATAGAAGATAAGACAGTATTTATTATTAGAGATGGTGAAAAGTTTATGCTTCATAAACGACCAGCAAAAGGACTTTTGGCTGGATTATATGAACTTCCAAATACAAGCGGACATTTAACAGAAGAAGAAGCACTTTTATGGGCAAAAAATCAAGAATTGTCCCCCATACGTATCCAAAAATTAGAAGAGGCAAAACATATATTTTCTCATGTAGAATGGCATATGACAGGTTATGTGATTCGAGTGGATGAACTGATAGACAATAAAAAGGGTATGTTATTTGTAGAAGTTTCAGAGTCGGAAGAACAATATCCAATTCCTGCTGCATTTAGTGCATATACAAAATATATAAATATTCGCTTGGGAAATGAGAAATTTAAATAATTGATAAATTGTCAATCAAGTAGGGAAGATTCTTCTTCCCCTACGCGTCGTGTGGGGCGCATAAAAAGAGGAGCCGATGCAAAATTGCATCGGCCTTCATATGAAAAGATTTATATAAAAAAGTGAGGATACACATGTTATCGGGAGGACCTTGCCAGTTTGACAAGGTTATGAAAAATAGTAAGTACACTTAAAAACAATGTTTTTCTTTTATGTTGTTAGTATATCTATAAATTGTGACGTTGTTGTGTTAATAATATGAGGATTATGTAAAAAATATATGAACAATTTTTTCATTGTAATTATTTTGTAAAGAATAATTTTGCATATTATAAAAAATATATAGAATAGAAAGGGGATTGTCTTGTAGAAGAAGATGTCATTTTTGTAAAAGATTCTAATAAAGAGATTTAAAGGGCATTAGTGATGACAGACGTAAATCAGTCTCAGTAGGAATATGTGTCATTAGAAATGAAATAATAACTTTTGTATGTTGTAGGTTGCTAATAGGTATTTTGGATGTTATGATTATGTTTGTAAATATAAATATTTTAAAATGGAATGATATAATTATAAAAATTTTAGCAAATATTATTGTAATAAGATTAAACTATAGAGCTAGTTTTGAAACAGAGACTGCAAGGTGCTGAATTTTGTTATACAAGTAAATGATGAACAAAATTTCAAATATGAATATTGCAGCTAGAAATTATCATTTAATGAAATGGAAAATAGTAGATGTAATTGTAGAAATGCAAGAACAAAATCGTTTTTCCAAGGATATCTTTGATTGGATTGGGGTCCATACTTATAAAGACCATATTATATTGTAAATGAGTGTAGTGAGGAACAGATTAAAAAAATTGGGTAAATCATGAATTACCTGAAAAATAATATGTTTACAAAATACACAGAATGGAGGAGAAAATGAAATTATTATCAATAACAATTCCATGTTATAATTCACAGGATTATATGGAACATTGTGTAGAATCTTTATTAGTTGGTGGGGAAGATGTAGAAATTATTATTGTAGATGATGGCTCGAAAGACCTTACCCCAGAAATTGCAGATAGGTATGCGGAGAAATATCCTACAATTGTGAAAGCAATCCATCAAGAAAATGGAGGTCATGGAGAAGCAGTGAATACAGGAATACGCAGTGCATCGGGTCTTTATTTTAAAGTGGTGGATAGTGATGATTGGGTAGAAGAAGAGGCTTATCAGAAGATTTTATCTACTTTACGAGAGTTGTCTGGAGGAAATAAAACTCTTGATATGCTGATTAGTAATTTTGTATATGAAAAAGAAGGTGCAAGACATAAAAAGGTAATGAAATATACTGGAACTTTACCAGAAAATAAGATTTTTGGATGGGACGAAGCGAAACATTTTCACAAAGGTCAGTATATATTAATGCATTCTGTAATATATCGCACACAATTGTTGCGAGAATGTGGATTAGAATTGCCAAAGCATACATTTTATGTGGATAATCTTTTTGTGTATGTGCCATTGCCCTATGTGAAAAATATGTATTATCTAAATGTAGATTTTTACCGTTATTTTATTGGAAGAGAAGATCAATCTGTAAATGAAAAAGTTATGATTCAGCGCATTGACCAACAGATTAAAGTAAATAAAATTATGGTAGAAACCGTAGATTTATGGAAATTGCCAAATCGGAGATTAAGAAAATATATGTTTAACTATTTGGAAATTATTACGGTAGTTTCTACTATTATGCTAATTCGTTCTGGTACAAAGGAAAATTTAGAAAAAAAGCGTGAACTTTGGAAGTATTTGAAAGAGTATGATATTCGTTTGTTTTGGCATTTGAGAAATGGAATTATGGGACAGGCAATGAATTTGCCTGGAAAAGGTGGTAGAAAGATTTCAGTTGCTGCCTATAAAATATCACAAAAAGTAGTAGGGTTTAATTAAATCTTAAAATAGAAAAATTTCAATTATTATTTATAAAATATGATAGAAAGTAGTAGGATTTAATTAAATTTTTGACAGATAAAATAATGTATTTTATAATCCTAACAGAGTGTGAGATTAGGAATATAAATATTCTTATAGTAAAATATGGTTTTGCTTGCTGTTATAAGATTACATGAAGGGATACAGCAATTTAAGCAATATCACAATTCCCAAAGGTGTGACTTCCATAGAATCTAATGCATTTTTTGGTTGAACATAGGAATGTAGTTTAAATATTTGAGTTAAAGATTTTAAAGAGGGTGCTTCAAAAGTTCTAACATGACTTTTGAGGCACCCTTATGATATTTGATTAATTATAAGTTTTTAATTTTGTATTTTGATGCTGAGTTATCTAATGTATTTACAGTATATTAATCAGGATATGGCACTTCCCATTGTATCTGACTCCATTCTCCGCATGTACAATGTTGTGTAAGTGTTAAATATGAAAAATCGAACCAAATAGTTTGCTTTATATCATGTTTATGTAGTTTGAATCTAACTTTTGATGGCAATTTAAATTTATTAGTTTTTCTTCTACCATATTCATAATGTGTTACAGATATCGTCTTGTATTGAAGAACGGTTTTTCCTGTAATCATTTTTCCATAATTGGTTAGATTTCCATTTAAATTGTAACTAAGACGAGAAAAACCCACTGCTTTTTGTTCTGCATATTGCATCTGTCTCTTCCATTGATCGATAGTAGAAAATGAACCAAGTGTAATTGTAGTGTATGTAGTTTGAACATATGGTACAAGTTTAAATACTTGTGCTTTTGTATTGTTTCTATCCCAAATTTGAATATTGGTTCCATTTTTTGTATTTGCTCCATTTACATCTAAATATTTGCCACATCTGTTCATAATGCGGATATATCCATCTGGATAACCTGATGCATTGTACAATTTCCATTGTTGTGCTCTACTACTGTTTTGGCTCCATTGACTAACATTGGCACCACTATAAGTATAAGCTCCATAAACATCTATTGCTTTATTAGATCCTTTGTTTATAAATGTATAATATCCATTTCCATTTCTTGCAATCCTAAATAATTGGGCGTTACTTCCATTTTTTTTCCATAGTTGGATATTAGCCCCATTGTTTCTACTACCACCATTTACATATACCACCATATTACTATCTAAGGCGCTTTGTAAATAATAGTAATCTCCTAAATAAAAGGTATATGCATGTGCTTGAGGCATAGGTAGCAAAATTAAAGACATAATTATTAATAGACTTAAAATAATTTTTTTGAATTTTTTTATATTATCCCCTCCTTTACTAAATTCTATATATGTTTTCTTTATTTGTCAATATATTTTTTATTTATATTTAAATTATTTGAATATATTTAAGCATATATAAAGTAATATAAAATTAAGCGTAACAAAAAATTTAATTATATACATTATTAAAATTTGGACAATATTTATTGTAAAAACCAAATCCGCACTCCTGCAATTTGTGAAAAGTATATCAGATAGATAATAGAATCTTGCCATTGATAAGAATAAGTTATTCACTGCCTATAGAGATGGAAGTCATCTTTCACCTAATATATTTTACCTTACACAAATGTAAGATAATTGTAAGGTAAAGTCAATGCAAAATTAATAAAAATAAGATACTATTATGGCAGAAAATATAGTCTGAAAATAGTTAGGAATTTTCATTAGGAAATAGGAATATTTTTATAAAAAATGCTTTTATAGAAAATCAGGAACTTTTGGAAAGAAAAAATAAGAGGAAGTATATTTTTATAAAAAAGTAGTCTTAAAAAAAAATTAAGAATTTTCATGAAGAAAAATCAAGAATATTTTCGTTAAATAATATAGAAACAAAATAGTAGGAGAGAAAATTATATGAGAGATATTACATTTACGGTACCTTGCTATAATTCAGAGGATTATATGGAGCGTTGTATTGACAGTTTACTAAGTGCTGATGAGCAAGTAGAGATTATTATAGTGGATGATGGTTCCACAGATGGTACCGGAGAAATAGCAGATAATTATGCAAAAAACTATCCAGAGATTGTGAGGGTGGTACACCAAGAAAATGGGGGACATGGAGCAGGAGTTAATGCAGGACTTGCACTTGCAACTGGAAAATACTTTAAAGTAGTAGATTCTGATGATTGGTTGGATGAGGAAGAATTAAAGAAGCTTCTTAAAAAAATAAAACAGTGGGAAAAAACAGATACCACAGTTGATTTAATTATATGTAATTATATCTATGATCATTTATTAACAAACAAGACAAAGCAGATGGGATATAAAAATGTATTAAAAGAAAATAAGATATGCGGATGGAGAGACCTTGGTCATTTTAGACCATCTCAATATCTAGTAATGCATTCTCTTTTTTATAGAACAGAGGTGTTGAAAAAATCAGGAGTAAAATTACCAAAGCATACTTTTTATGTAGATAATATTTTTGCAAATCAACCATTGCCTTATGTCAAGACTCTTTGTTATTTAAATTTGGATTTATATCATTATTTTTTGGGGAGAGAAGATCAATCTGTAAATGAAAAAATATTGATGCAGCGGATTGACCAGCAGATTCGTGTTACAAAGTTGGTTTCTAGTTGTACAGATTTAGAGAAAGTAAGAAGGCATAATCCAAAATTGGCAGAGTATCTTACTAGAAATATTTCTATTATGATGGCGATTTCTTCCATTCATCTTTTATTGATTGGAACACCAGAGGCATTAAAAAAACGAGAAATGCTTTGGAACTATATAAAAAATCACAATGGAAAATTATATTATACATTAAGACATAGAACGATTAGCGGATTTACTTTCCTTCCTGGGAAATTTGGAGCAAAAGTTACATTGACAGGTTATAAAGTAGCACAAAAGATATATCAATTTAATTAGTTGATTTAGTTGATAAAGAGATACAAAAGATATTTTAAATATATTAATTTAATAAAATAACACAAAGAATTTAACATAAGAAAAGAGGCTGATATTATGGAAAAATTATATTTTGCACTAGTAGATACCCCAGGATTATTTGCATATATGATTCGTAAGGTGATTGGGATAGATTATATTCATGTAGTACTTTCTATGGATGAGGAGTTAGAAGAAGCTTACAGTGTAGGAAGAAGAAATCCAGCCATACCAATTTTTGCGGGATTTGAAAAAGAAGATGCAGAGAAAATAGAAATGAAATTTCCAACAGCTCGATATCGAATTGTAAGTATAGAATGTACCAGTGAGCAAAAGCAAAATATTGCAAACCAATTAAAGGAATGTTTTGAACAAAGATTTCATTATCATTATTGTGTATTAGGGCTTCCTATGTTATTATGTAATATACCCTTTTATCAGAAAAACCATTATACTTGTTCTTCTTTTGTGGCAAATATTTTGGAAAACAATGGAATAGAACTTTTTGATAAACATTTTTCCTTAGTAACCCCAAGAGATTTTTATGAGCTTGAAAATACAGAGGTGGTTTATGAAGGGTCACTACATAAATTTAATGAAATATGTCTTAGATATCCCAAGCAAAATGTTGGTATATTCAAGCAGGCAGTACAGAAAATATCTTATGTAATGAATGGGGCAATGTAATATATGAATCGCAAAAATTTAATCAGTGCAGGAATCCTTTTATTGTTAGTGGCTTTGACAATTAGTGCCATCTTTAAGGGGAATGATATGTCTGCAGTTTTTACTGCTATGGGAAAATTAAATCCACTATATTTAGTTGCCGCTATGGCAACCGCAATATTTTTTGTATCTGCAGAAGGATTGATGATCTGTTATCTGCTTCGTGCATTGAATTATCAAACAAGTGCAGTAACTTGTGTAAAATATTCTTTTGTAGGATTTTTCTTTTCAGGAATAACACCATCTGCTACTGGTGGACAGCCCATGCAATTGTATTATATGCAAAAAGAAGGGCATAAAGTTTCAGATAGTACTGTAATACTTATGACAGTAGCAGTTATCTATAAATTTGTTTTGGTAGTAATGGGAGTGGGAATTTTAATTTTTTATCATGAACCACTTTCTATGTATTTGAAACATTATCTTTATTTATATTATTTGGGATTGTTTTTAAATACCATATTAGTAGTAATTCTTCTTTTTATTATGGTTAGTCCAAAATGTTTTAAGGGAATTGTAATTTTTGGAGAAAAGATTTTAAAAAAAGTTCGTGTATTAAAATCTTCTAAGGAACGAACAGAAAAATTGATTGATATGGCAGACCAATATCATGAAGCAGTACTTTTCTTTTTAAAAAATAAAAGTAAAATTGCAGTGGTTGTGATATTTACAGTAATTCAGCGTTGTAGTGTGTTCTTTTTAACATATTTAATTTATAAAGGATTTGGCTTAGAAGGAACAAGTGCTCTCACCGTTATGAATTTACAAGCTTCTGTTTATATTGCAGTGGATATGTTACCCTTACCAGGAGCACAGGGAATTACAGAAATGATGTATAAGACTGCTTTTTCTCTTGTATTTCCTGGAGCATATCTCACAGCATCTATGTGTGTAACGAGAGGATTAAACTTTTATATGGTATTAATTATTAGTGCCTTGGTGGCTGCTTGGTGCCATTTTATGTCAGGAAAAGTGAAGACAGTATCCACCTTATAATTGATTTCAGAAGCATACAAAGAAATAAAGTGACCTTAGTGTTACATAATATATAGGCGCACTGGCACAAAAAGTAGATATTGCTTTGCAATTGTGTTACGTGCAGTAAAGTGGGTAATCCCTAAAGATTGGGGCTTATCCACTTTATTTATGCGCAGCCCCATGCAGAGGAAATATGCTGCTAAAGCAACGCATGGGGCACGCGGCGAGTAGAAAAGAAGAATCTTCCCTACTCGATTTTTATATTTTTTACAATTATGTTTGGTACAAAACAAAAATAAGATTGGATTACAAAATATATGGTTGACAAAGTTAAACTACTGTAGTAGTATGAAGATATCAAACTACTACAGTCTTATGAGGAGGTATCAAAGATGGATATTAAACTTTTTGATTCAGAGTTGAAGGTAATGGATGTGTTGTGGAAAGAAGGAGATGGTACAGCAAAGCATATTTCAGAGGTACTAAAACAAGAGGTAGGTTGGAATGTAAATACTACTTATACCTTGATAAAAAGATGTATTAAAAAAGGAGCCATAGAACGTTCAGAACCCAATTTTATGTGTCATGCATTAATTCCCAAAGAAGAAGTACAAGAAGCAGAAACAAATGAACTAATTAATAAGATATATGATGGTTCTGCAGATAAATTGTTTGCTGCATTACTTAACAAGAAAAAGTTATCCACAAATCAAATAGAGAAATTGAAAAAGATAATAAAAGATTTAGATTGAGGGGAAGATATATGAATTTATGGAACATGAGTGTTTCTGGTGGGATTTTGATTTTAGTGATTGCTTTTGTGCGTACTTTATTTCAAAATAAATTACCTCAAAAAACATTTTTAATTTTGTGGGCTGTAGTTCTTCTACGTCTGCTAGTGCCATTTTCTGTAGCTTCTGTATGTAATGTTTATTCCTTGTTAGATCAATGTACTATAATTAAAAATTTTAAGCAAAATATAACAAATTATGTTTTAAACGTTTCTGAGAATAGAGTTTCTGAAAATGAAGCTTCTAAAAATAGAAGGATGGAAAATAGCTCCATAAATCAAGAGGAAAGAAAGAAAGGGCAGGATAAAAAGAAACAATCATATGGACAGACAATGCCAAGGAAAAGAAATATAAATAATTTTATTTTCTTATATAAAGGTATTTATTTATGTGTGATGTTCTTTTTCCTTTTGTTTTATTTTATTGCTTATATCAGATGTTATAGAGAATTTCAAACTTCTTTGCCTATAAAAGAATCATTTTTACAAGCATGGATTAAATCTTTTCGAGTAAGGCGACATGTGACAGTCCGTCAATCTGATATAATAGTAACACCTATTACGTATGGTATTTTTCAACCTGTGATTCTCCTTCCTAAAAAAATGATATGGGCAGAAAAGAAACAGTTAAAGTTTGTATTGATACATGAATATATGCATATTTGTCATTTTGATGCTTTAAAAAAAATAATTTTGATAATCACTGTATGCATTCATTGGTTTAATCCGCTTGTATGGTTGATGTATGTTTTAGTAAATAGAGACTTAGAGATTGCTTGTGATGAAAATGTTATAAAATATTTTGGACAGGAATCAAAATCTGACTATGCTCTTACCTTAGTTCATATGGCTGAAAGAAAAGATAAATGGATGATTTTAGGAAATGGATTTAGTAAAAATGCAATGGAAGAAAGGATTATTGCGATTATGAAGAAAAAAGATTCAAAAAAAGCAGTTGTGATTGCAGGTGTATTAGTGGTAGGTATTACAATGTTATTTGCCACTTCTACTGCTCAAACAAAAGGTGCACAGGCAGAAGATATGGTTCAAGCAGTGGCGGAAGAAAATAATCTTGTAATTCCTTCACAAGAAACAGAATGGAGTTCAATAGAACAAGAAACAGGAGGAATAAGAAGCCTTCCTAATACTAATTATCAAGGAGGTCTTAAAACTCTTAAAGATAATGTTTATCACAGTGAAGAATTTCCAGAATATAAGAAATTTGGTTTATCCTATGATGAGAAAAATGGACATTTTGTATATAAAGAAGAAATTGTAGGTTATTTTAAGGATGAATTTGCTCCCAATACTTACAGAAGATTTACAGATGAAGATGGAACAATAGGTCTTATCGTAGAACGAGATAGCTCAGGAAAAATGACAGCATTTCAGGAGAAAGCCATAGAGAAAGCCATAGAGCAAGAAATAAAAGAAAATTCTGATTATTTAACAGGTGCAATAGCTAATGCTTCTGAAACTATAGAGAATTTTTCTAGTGGAAATGCACAGGCTACAACTGATACCTCAGAAGTGAATGCAGAGGCGATAGCTGATATTTCAGGAATTACTGGAACTGTTTCAGAAGGTGATGATGTAGGTATTCCAGAAGAATATAAGAAATATGGGCTTACAAATGATGATACTTCTGGTGCTTGGAAATATCATGGAAAATGGGTAGGAGTATTATATGATTATGAAAATTATCTTTTTTGTAATAATATAGAAAAGATTTCTTCAAAAGATATTGTATATATAGAGGTCTTAAGAGATATGCAAGGTAAAATAAAGTCTTTGGAGGAAATTAGCAAAGAGGATATGCAAAAATTATGTGATAAAGAGGGACTTAAAATATCATAAATTACTTTGTAATTTGCCCCAAATAATAAATTTGCTATCATTTACAACAAAAAAAGGACCTTTAAAAACAATTTACTTACTACTTGAATCGTTCATTCCGAAAATATAAGCGAAACAAAGAGACTAGTTTTTAGATTTGGAGAAACTTAAATTTTTTGTATCTTAAGTTTATAGGAAAAAGGAGGCTATTTCAGAATGAAAATAAGTGGTATGAATGGTGCAAGTCCTCAAGCAGGGCAAATGGGCGGGGCACAACTATCAGATTCTATCAGTAAAAATCTTCAAAAGCAAATTGCTAATAAGCAAAAGCAACTTCAAGAACTTTCTTCTAATGGAGAGTTGAGTTTAGAGGAAAAAAGAAAAAAACGTCAGGAAATTATGCAAGAAATTAATGATTTAAATAATCAGTTAAGACAACACCAGATTGAATTGCGCAGGGAAGCAGCCAATGCTCAAAAAACAAAAGAAAAAGATTCTTCTATGGAAGAACTAACAGGGAAAAATAAGAAAGAAAATGCACAGAATAAGGGAACAGGATTTTCAAATTCAAGTATGAAAGCAATGATTTCAGCAGATTCTTCTCTTAAGCAAGCACAAGTACAAGGTAGTGTTGCAACAGCGATGGAGAATAGAGCAGGCGTTTTAAGAGCTGAAATCAAACAAGATTCAGGGCGTACAGATGTAGAAGCAAAAAAAGAAGAACTTGCAGAGGTAGAACAGAAAGAAAATCATGCAACTGCATCACAGATGAATACACTTGATAAAGCAAATAAAGAGATAAAGAAATCTCAAGAAACGGAAGAGATAATAGAACAAAAGGAACAGAAACAAGAAACGAAGTTAGAGAAACAAGAAAAAATGAACGAAGAGCAAAAAGAAAGTGCTGAAAATCCAGATTCTAAACAAAAAAAATATCCTTCTATAGATGTTTATTTATAAAATTAAGCTGTTCCTATACTTTGTGATGTGCCGCATGATGGGGTGACCCAGAAGGGTATATACATATAATAGGAGAAATTAAAAAAGCTGCTGGGAGTCTTCTCTGATGAGATAAAAATTATATTCTTAGGGATTGTGTCATATGTTTTCCAGAATATTTTAATAGTTTGGGAAATATATGACACAATCCCATTTATTATTGAATATTGATTTTTTCTTTTTTTTATCCTATTATAATAGCATCTCAAAGGATTGTGAAAATAGCAAGTGATTATTTTTATTACCAATTTAATGATGATACAAAGTGGATGTGTGGGAGTTTGTTATATTAAATATTTGCGGAAAGAATCAGGAGTAAAAAAGCCCTTTGGGATTCATTATATCTTGCAGTTTCTACCTATATTTGATATTGTAAGTACTATTATTATATGGAAGGGTAGGTGCCATTAGTGTTTTCCATAGCAGTTTGTGATGATGAAATCCTTGTATGTCAATTTTTGGCTAATAAAATCCAGACTATTTTAGAGGAAATGCAAATATCTTGTATTGTGCGTCAGTTTTATAATGCAAAAGAATTATTAAAAGCGGAAGAACAATTTGATATTATTTTTCTGGATATTATTATGCAAGAGTTAGATGGTATGCAAGCAGCGGAATTATTCAGAGAAAAGGCTTTTGATAAAATTTTGATTTTTGTTTCTTCTAGTAGAGAATATGTATTTGATGCTTATGAGGTAGAAGCTTTTTGGTATTTAATAAAGCCTATTAACGATGAAAAGTTGAAAAAAGTTCTTCAAAGAGCAATTTGTAAAATAGATAATTCTCCCCAAGAGTTTATGCTTGTCAATAGTGAAGGACAGAAGAAAAAATTTTTTTTAGAGGATATTTATTATTTTGAGATTCAAGGCAGAAAGATTTATGCACATGGGAAAACAGGAGTTTTTTCTTTTTATGAGAAAATTGGAATGTTAGAGCAGCATTTGCAAGGAAGAAGTTTTTTCCGTTGTCATAAAAGCTACCTTGTTAATTTGAAGTATGTAAAAGGATATAACAGGCAAGAACTAACAATGGATAATGGAGAAACAGTCTTTATTGCGAAAAGAAGATATGAATCCTTTTGCAAGGAAATACTTGCCTATCTAAAACAATGGGGAGGAATTTTATGAGACAGGATTTTTTTTACTTTCTTGTAGAGATGTGTTTTTTTGCAGGATATGCTTTTGTAAGCAAGAACTTTTGTAAGAAATTTTTGGAAATCTCAAAAAGAGATGAAAAGATAGTTTTTCTTTTATTCTTTTTCAGTTTTTGTATAGGAAATTTGTTTTGTTCTTATAGTTCTTATATTTTGGGGATATCAATGTTTCATTTTTTCCTTTTGGGAGCAATGATATTGCTGTTTCAGGAAAAAACAGAAAAAAAGATACTAATGGCAGCTATACTAATCACAATTTTAGAATTAATAGGGAACTTCAGCAGTTCATGCTTTTCATGCCTGCTGCTTTTTTTATTGCAAGTTGTAAAAATAGTTTCTAGTTGGAATTTTTTTTTAAAAGATATTTTAAGTGATTTTTTTCAATTTATC
The DNA here is from genome assembly GCA_910586005.1 of uncultured Lachnospiraceae bacterium. Lineage (GTDB taxonomy): Bacteria > Bacillota > Clostridia > Lachnospirales > Lachnospiraceae > Petralouisia. Next base: position 16,989 of record CAJUHG010000054.1, read on the forward strand.
ATAGTAGCAGGAGTAATTTATTTTATAGCTCCTCGTCTAAAGGTTGTATTTCAGGAAAAGGTGAAAAGATGGTATCTTATGTTGGCATTTCCACTGTTTTTTATTGTTATAGTTATGGACCTTTTAAACTGGTGTGCTACAAAAGGGATATTGTTGCGTGGAAATGAGGAGTGGAATCTATATTACAATCAGCTCTTAAGCCATAGTGCTATTATTTTTTTAACATTGTTATTTATGTGTGCCACTTATTTTTATGTATTTGGAATGAACAGGATATATATGGAACAAAAGCAAAAGGAACAATATCAAGCACAGGTGATGTATTATAAAATGTTAGAGGAACAATATGGTCAGATGGAACATCTAAGGCATGATATGAAAAATCATATGATAAGTTTGCAGGGGCTATTAGAAAACCAAAAATGGGAAAAAGTAAAAAGTTATCTTCAGAAAATGATGGAGATAGGAGCTTTGGAAGCAGACAATGAAGCAACTGGAAATATCGTAGTAGATGCTTTATTATACCAGAAACAAAAAATAGCAACACAAAAAAATATTTTATGGGAATGTAATATGCAAGTACCCAAAGATAGTAGAATTGCTGATATTGATTTTTGTGTATTAATTGGCAATATTTTAGATAATGCTTTAGAAGCATGTGAAAAACTTTTAGATAAGAAAGAAAAGTTTATTATTCTAAAATCTGGTGTAAAGAAGGATTTTTTCTTATTAGAAGTAAAAAATGGTACAGATTTAGAAGATAGAAAAGTTTTGCAGTTTATGAAAAAAGCAGATTTTAGTAAATCTGGGATTGGTTTATCAAATATTAGAGAAACAGTGGAAAAATATCATGGAACATTAGAAATAAAGTTAGAGAATCATGTTTTTGTGATTTGTATTTTATTGCCGCTTTTATAATTGAACTTTTATAATTGAAAAAAACATTTAAAAATTTTTTTACAAATATGACATTTTTAGAACCTTATAAGACAATAGGCTAATATGAATCTTTTCTCCTACCGAGAAAAATAACAGAAGGATAGGTAAACCTTGCAGATGGCAAAATGATTTTGTTATTTTTGTGAGGTATTTATTACTTATTATGGTGGATGTCCTATCAAGTGAGAAAAGGAGGTAAAAAAATGCATATTAAAACAATGGAAGGACTTGTTGGTGCAAGAACAAATCAAGATTTACTGAAAGTTCCTATGAGAGTTTATAAGGATGCAAGAAGAAGAGGAGATATGGCTGTGATGGAGCGGGCAATGGAGTATGCTTCTGATTTTGCAGGTAAGGCTAAGGAATATCAGGCGGAAGCTGAAGAAGGAATGCAAGAGGAAGCAGAAGAGGTAAAGGAAAATGCAAAAATAGCAAGTGAACAAGCAATAGAAAAACGGAAAGATGCTCAAGAACAAATAGATGAAAATTTAACAGAAAAGACAGATAGCTTGGAATTAACAGAAGAAGGAAAAATATTGTCTAAAAATAATATATCTCAGTCAGAAAATGGATACTCTAAAGAAGAAAAAATTTCTGTCAAAGCACCAAAAATATACACAAATATGGGAACTGCAAATTTAACGGAACAAGTGTTCACAAAAGGTAGTATTTGTGTTACAATCTGAAATTTTTTTAGAGAAAAGTAGCATGTGTTCTATTGTTAGATGATGATCATTACTAACGGTTCATATTATATGAAATTATTTATAAAAAAGCGTTCAAGTGAAAACTTTGAAGGCTTTTTTATTTATGAGAATAGAAAATTCACCTAGCATGTTTTCTATTATTTCTTCTATAGGAAAATAATATGTGCACTCACACAAGAGGAAATATGTCACTAAAGCGATTGTGCTCAGCATGACAAAGTATGCAAGTTGTGAAAAGAAAAACTTACATATAAATCAGTTGCGGGAAAAAGGGAAGTATGATACAATAAAAACATTGAAATTGTATGTAAAAGGAGTTGTTTTGATGGAATTGTTAGAAGAATTAAGGGAATTAGGAGTAAAAGTAGATGAAGGTCTGAAACGCCTGGGGGGAAATGCTACTATCTATAAAAAGATGCTTGGTACCTTTGTAAAGATGATGAAAAATTATTCTTGTCAGCCAGATTTTGATGCGGAAGAATATGAAGATATTATAGAAAAGGCACATGCAATCAAAGGAGCATCTGGAAATTTATCTCTTACTCCTATTTATGAAGCATATAGTGAAATTGTAAATTTGTTGCGAAAGCAACAACCAGAACAAGCAAGAGAAATTCTTATTAAGGTGTTACCTGTTCAAGAGAAGATTATAAGTGCTATAGAAAATTATATGGGGAATAAACAATAGAAAACATGAATTGCAAACTTTCTATTGTTATGAATAATAGAAAGTACATTTTGCGAACTTTCTATTGTTATAAATAAAATGATATAAGGTTTAGTAGGATATACTAGAATTTTAAGAAGGTTGTCAACCTTCTAGTATAAATACTTCCAACATATGGAAAGGTATGTGATCTATTGCAAATGCAAAGGAAGAATATAAGTATAGGAAAAAATATAAAAAAATTTTTGCGCAACAGTTTTGTCAGCGTAATTAGTATATGTGTCTTAGTCTTTATTGGATTGGTACTGATTATGGGAAAAAGAACCGAAAGTACCATTGATGAGATTAGTGAAATTTATATGTCTGAGATGAATACACAGTTAAAACAAAAATTTACCACTGTAGTTGGATTGCGTTTAGAGCAGGTAGAGGGGATTATAGAACGCACACCACCAAGTACAGTTAGTTATGGAAAGGATATGATAGATGACCTGACACTCAGTGGAGAAGTTAGAGATTTTAATTTATTAGGATTGTGTACAGAAGATGGAAATATAGAGACCATCTATGGAGATAACATAAAAATTTCTCAAAATGACAATATTGTAGAGGATTTAAATAGAAATGGAAGTATTGTCGCAATGGGAATAGATGAACAGGGAGAGCGAGTACTTGTTTTAGGATTAGCAGCAGAATATCCAATGGCAGATGGGAATAAAAGCGTTGCTCTAATAGGAGGAGTTCCAATGGATTATCTAAAAGGAGCACTCTTTTTGGATTCTGTAGATACTTTGATATATTCTCATATTATTGATGCAGATGGGAATTTTGTTATTAGAAGTGGAGATGCTTTTAGAGAAAGTTATTTTGAACGTATTGTGGCGGAAGTAGAAGACAAGCGTAAAGAAGAAGCGGAGGAATATATAAAGGGACTTCAAGAAGCCATTCAAAAAGAGGGAGTATATTCTAAACATGTTTCTATTAATGGAGAAAAAAGATATACATACTGTACACC
>CAJUHG010000055.1 GCA_910586005.1 uncultured Lachnospiraceae bacterium
GAAGAGATTAGCCTATGAAATTCAGAAAATGAGAGAAGGTTTCTATTATTTTATCAAATTTGATGCTGGGGCAGATTGTCCAGCTGAGCTTGAAAAGCGTGTGCGTATTATGGACAATGTACTTCGTTTCTTATGCGTTAGACAAGATGAGGCATAATAGAAAGAGGAGATAACATGAATAAGGTTATATTAATGGGCAGATTAACCAAAGATCCTGAGGTTCGTTATTCCCAAAACGAACAGGGTACAGCGGTTGCAAGATATACATTAGCAGTAGATAGAAGATTTAAGCGTGATAATGACCAACAGAGTGCAGATTTTATTAATTGTGTTGTCTTTGGAAAGAGCGCAGAATTTGCAGAAAAGTATTTTCGCAAGGGAATGAAGATTGCTATCACTGGAAGAATTCAAACAGGAAGTTACACAAATCAGGAAGGCCAGAAAGTTTACACTACTGATATTGTTGTAGAAGAACAGGAATTTGCAGAGAGCAAAGCTGCAAGTGAGGCATATACTGGGGGGTATCAGCCTTCTGGTAGACCTGAACCTAGTACAGCAGTAGGAGATGGTTTTATGAATATTCCTGATGGTATAGATGATGAATTGCCCTTTAATTAGAATAGGAGGTTAAAAAAATGGCTTATAATAAAACAGAAAGAAGCGATTCTCCAATGAAGAGAAGAGGCGGCATGCGTAGAAGAAAAAAGGTTTGTGTCTTCTGTGGAAAAGATAATGTGATTGATTATAAAGACACAAACAAGTTAAAAAGATATATATCTGAAAGAGGTAAGATTCTTCCAAGAAGAATTACTGGAAATTGTGCAAAACATCAGAGAGCTCTTACTGTTGCAATTAAGAGAGCAAGACATATTTCTTTAATGCCATATGTAACAGATTAAGCCTTAAGAAATCAAGAGATTTGAACTGTGATTTGACACAATATTGATATAAAATTTATAGATGGACCAATCATCTTTGGATGGTTGGTCTTTTTTTATCTTATAGGAAATACCTTGTTACATTAAAGTTTGAAAGTATATTCCTATAAGATAAAAACAATTATGCACACTCGCACAAGAGGTAACATATTGCTTCGCAATTGCGCTCGGTGCGACAAACCGCCCAAGCCCCTCAAGACTGAGGGACTTAGGGAGCCCCAGCGGACTTGTCCGTTTTGTTCTTTCATAGGAAATACCTTGTTACATTAAAGTGTGGTATACTTTGTTCTTCCATAGGAAATAACTGTAAAATATGCAATATATTGTCATTGAAAGCAAATATTAATGTATGTTATAATCAGTCACGCAAATATGACATGAACTATCAATAGGAATATGGACAGGTAAAGTGAAATGAGATATCATCGTTTAACATATCGTTTATGTATGCAACATAGTCTTAATGGACAGATAGAGAATAAGCATCCTCATTTGATTGAGATAGAAATTGTGGCTAGGAAAAAGAAAGAAGATTTTTTAGAGTTTGCCAGTATGGATTCTATTTTAGAGCAAGTATTTGGTTCTTATCAGTATCAATATTTAAATGAATTTCCAGAATTTGGACAAAATACCAGTATGGAACACTTAGGTGAAGTGTTTTATGTTATGGTAAAAGAAGCTTTAGAAAAGCAACATTGGAAATTTGCTCGTTTTGAGATTCGTGAGACACCTCTACGCGCTTATGCAATTGTGGAAGAAGAATTTTAAGTATTTATAAGGAGGATTTTTATGAAAGCAAAAACGATTTTCAAAAGTGCTATGGTAGGCTTGTTATCACTTTCGCTTTTTTTATCAGGAATGCCAGTTATGGCAACTGAATTAAAGGATAAGCTATCTGAACAACGAACGGAACCAGAGCTAGATGAAAGAAAAAATAATACTGATTTAAACCAGAATTTAGAAAAGGATATAAAAGAAGATATCACTGTAATAGAAGAAATAGCAGATAAGAAAGAACAGATAGAAGAGACAAAAACACAAGAAGAGATAAAAATAGAAGAAGAGACAAAAACACAAGAAGAGATAAAAACACAAGAAGAAACAAAAATAGAAGAAGAGACAAAAACACAAGAAGAGACAAAAACACAAGAAGAGATAAAAATAGAAGAAGAGACAAAAATAGAAGAAGAGACAAAAACACAAGAAGAGACAAAAACACAAGAAGAGATAAAAATAGAAGAAGAAATGAACACAGAGGAAGTAGAAGAGATGAAAAATACTCCTCTCAAAGTATTAGATGGAAATATTGTAATTGATGGGGATTTATCAGATTGGGAAAAAGTTACTACACATAGTTCAGAAGCTGCTAATGTGGATTCTTTTCAGGTTGCTTATTCTCCAGATGGAAAGATGCTATATTTTTGTTATAGGGGCAATGCAAGTACAGAGTGGGATTATAGTTTTGCTAGTACTAGTAATAGTTTTTATTTTTCTTATTTGGATGGGGCAACAGGAGAAAACAGTTCTATTTCTATCAATGCTTGGAAAGATGGTGCACTTGTAAAAAATTCTTTTTGGGGAGATATTTTAGGTGCAGATATTGCAATAACAAACAAGGCACATGGAACGAATGCTGGACCTTATGCTGTGGAATTTTCTGTTCCAGTTACTTTTTTTCACAGTTTAGATTTTATTCTTACCTTTGGTGATACTTCTATAAATTCCAGAGATATTGAACAAATAAATGGAAATATAGTAGAAGAAGAGAAACCCGTTATCTATACTGGAATTACAATTGATGGAAATTATTCTGATTGGGCAGCAGTGAAAAAGACAGAGATTTCCTGTCCAAATCCTATTCATCCAGAATGCTTATCACAAGTGGCAGTTGTATATGATGGTGATTGGTTTTACATATATATCAAAGATGGACAAGAAGGGAATGCTGCTGGTTCAGGTACACATTCCAATGGCAAATTTGCAATTACTTCTGATTTAGGTTATGAGACAGATATTCAGTTGACTACAGCACCAGCCGTCAATGGTGTGGATGGTGCACAAATTTCTTATGTGGGTAGTGAGTGGGAAGTGGCAATCCCTAAAAATCAACTTCCTAAATATAGAGAAAAACTTTCTTTTGGCTTTTATTTACAGGAACCTTTTATCAGTGATATTATTAATTTACAAGAGGATAGTGAAAATAATTTGGATCATATTTTCAATGGGATTGTATATGATGGTCAGTATGAGGATTGGGAAGATTATGGACATGTTACAATGGAATATGCCACAGCAGGTTCACAAGAATCTCAGGTTGATGCAAAAGGAGCCTTGTATACAGATGGGGAACGATTGTATGGTCATGTTGTTACAACTATGTCTCAACATTTGCAAGAGGCAGGAGGGGAATTTACATCGGCTGTAACCATAGCTTTTAATCAAAATGCAAATGATTTAGTGAATGGTACTTTTGATAGAGAAATGATTTTTTATCCTAGATGTGTGGCTGTGGATACAAATGGGAATATTAACTGGAATCCACAATTAAGTGGTTTGGAACAGGGGACTTATGAATTTTATCTTGCTTCTGCAGATGCATGGCATACATCTACAAATATCAATCATTTAAATGAAATGGATCAGATGTATGGGAAGATGATTATGACAATTGGAGAAGATGGAAAAGATGAAATGGAATTTTATCTAGATTTACCAAGTATTGCAAAAAAATTTGGAGTAGATGCAACAGAGTTAAAACAAATTGCAGCACAATTTGGTCGCATTGGGCAGCAATGGATTTTTACAGCAGGTGCCTCCACAGGAGCATTTATAGGTATTATTCTTTGTATTACTTCTGTAGGATTAGCATTTTGGTATAAAAAAAGAACATACAAGTATGCTTTCACTACATGCTAGGAGATTTGTATTGTATCAGGGATGGTAATTTCTTTAGATTATAACTAAGAGAGAAAGATAAATTTTTTAACCAAAATATTGTTTGTATAATAAGAAGAAAAAAGAAATATTATCAGGAATATAATAGAAAATAAAAATATTATTGGAAAATAAAAGAGAAAATAAAATATTATAAAAAAATAGAAAAGAAAGGATATATAAAAAATAAAATAACTAAAAAAATAAGTATTATTTAGATAATAAAAGAGATAATAAAATAATATAGATAAAATAATAAAAAATAAAATGATTAAAATAAAATATAAGTATAAAGATAAAATATTATTGAAAATAAAATAAAAAATAAGTATTATTTAGATAATAAAACAAAAAAATAATTATTGTTGAAAAATAATAAATAGGAGGAATGGGCATTGGAAGACAGAAAGAAGTCATATTATCTGATTTTATTAATGCCCATTCTTTATGTGTTATTTGCATATGGAATGGCAAGGATTCTGGAAAATAGTAGGAGTTATTTAGATGGAATAAACACTTTGTCCCATCTCTATAAAGGAGACCTATTGTATCAAGCAATTTGTAAAGGGGATTTTTGGCCTATTTATGATCCACTTTGGTATAATGGGGTAGAAGCGTTACGTTATTGGGAGCCATTACCAGTTTATATTTTAGCTATTTGCCAATTTTTTGCTGTAGGTAATTCCATCAATGGATTTTTAGTATTTGTTATGTTTATTTTTTTTGTAGGAGCAGTTTCTTGGTTTTATGTTGGTTTGAAAGTAAACCGTCCCTATTTTGGGGCTTTTTTGGGAGTTTTATGGTTTTTTATGCCTAATCATTTAGTTACTTTATTTTATGAGGGCAATTTACCACGTTCTATTTGTATTGCTATTCTGCCATTCTTGATGTATTGGATTTATAACTATTTCCAATTTGGTCATTGGTATAATCTACCAAAGATATCCTTGTGTTTTGCTTTGATGGCGTTGTGTCAGTCTGAATATGCAGGAGGGGTTTTCTTAGCAATTTTAATATATCTTTTTATCAATGCAGTGATTGTTCACAAATGGGATAGAGGATGGCAAGTGTTATTTGCATTGTTCTTGGGTTATATGTTAATTGGAGTATGGCTTATCCCATCCTTGATGGATCGTATAACATCTATTAATCGGTTAGAAATTATGTCACAGTTTTTTCAAAGTATATTCTTATCTATTAATCCATTTGCACGTTTTGAGAAAGGAAATGTAGATTTTTATTTTGGGTTAGCAGCTTTTTTATTGGCAGTTTTTGGAAGTTTATTGAGTAAGAAAAAATCTATGCCTGGTTTCTGGACAGGAATTATAATTTTGATCGCAAGTTCTAATACTTTATATCTTCTTCTAAAAAAGTTGCCTGGTGGACAATATTTACCAATGCTTTGTTTTATATCTATCGCTTTGTGTATGATTCTATTTAGTTTTTTAATTTGGGATACGCTAAAAAAAGGATGGATACTATTTTTTATAACATTGTTATTACTGGATGTATTGCCATCTTTCCCATTGATATTAGGAGAACAATCCAGAAAAATTCCACAAGAGATTATGGAAGGATATTCTGATTGGACTTTCATTGATCAAGCAAAAGAATTGACAGAACAACGATTAGCATTGATAGATGAAAATGCTTTAGATGCAAGAAGCGTTTATTTGGTGACTGGATATGGAAAACCAGTTGCTACAAGTTATGGAGCTGTTTTGCAATCTTGTACAACCGCAACAAATATGAAACAAATTGACCATTCTTTGAAAGAAGGAAATTATTTATATTTGTTTGATCGTTGTTTGGAAATGGGAAATGATACGATAGTAATTCGATTAGCACTTGTAAAGGATTTTATAAAGCATCCAATACAAGAAATGGATCAGGCAGCTTCTAGAGTTGGTTATAAATTAGTAGATTACAATGAAGAATATCGCTTTTATAAATTGGAGGTGGAAGGAAATTGGGGAACTCTTTCCAAATATCGTGCGATTGGTATTGGCACAGAAGCTCCTGAAATTTCTAGACAGTTTCCAATTGTGGAGGAAACAGATACAACCAATTTAAATGATTTTACATTTGAAGAGTTATGTGAGTATGATTTGATTTATTTAGCAGGATTTACCTATAAGGATAAATCTGTAGCTGAAGAATTAATTTTAAAATTAAGTGAGGCAGGAGTTCATATTATCTTAGCAGCGGATGGAATTCCAGAGGATAGAGGAAGCAAGAATCAGAGCTTTCTTGGGGTTATTTGTAATACAATTTCTTTTTCACAAGGTTATCCTAATTTGAAGACCATTGATGGCATATTAGAAACAGATTTATTTCCAGATGGTCACCGTGAATGGAGTACTGTGTATGTAAATGGGTTGGATAAAGTCTGGGGTACGATAGAGAATGGGAAGTGGAATCTACCTTTTTATGGAACTGTAAAAAATAATAATATTATAGTAATTGGATTGAATCTAACATACTATTATGCTTTGACACAGGATAAAGGTGTAGGAGCTTTATTGAGTCATGCCATGAATTTAAATTCAAGTGAATTGCCCAAAAGAGAGATTGTACCTTATACCATACAATATTTTCCAGAGAATATTATTATCACTACAAATAAGAAGGATGTCAATACGGCTTTAGCATATCATAACAGTTTTTCAGCAAATCGAGAAATTTATTCAAAAAATCATTTGACTTATGTCAAGGAGGGAAAAACAATTATTTCATTGACATATCCATATTTAAAACAGGGAATACTAGTCAGTATCACAGCGGCATTTCTTATTTTGGGATATTCGTTGCATATGTGGTTACGGAGGAAAATATGAAAAAGAAATGGAGTAATCAAATGATAAAAGGTATCGTAGGTTTGATAGGATTTGTAATATGGTTGTTTCTTTTACGTGTATTAAAGAAAAGTAAGTTAAATTTTTGGCATTTTCTTGTTGGAAGTATAGGTGCTTTTCTTTTCATGTTTGTGTTTTTGCAACCAGTACTTACACGGCCTTTAGCAAGAATTGTTGCATTGCTAGCAAGTCTGCCAGGGAAAATTGGTGATATCTATGATGCTCATTATAAATATGGTGTTATTTTTGTAGAATCTTCTATAGGGGCGATTTCTTTAAAAATTGATTTTGAGTGTTCTGGAATAATAGAGATTATAGCCTACTTGTCATTGCTTATGTTTTATCGTGTATATACTGTGTATGAAAGATTTTATGTAGGAGTGTTAGGAGTTATTGCAATGGTATTGGCAAATGCACTTCGCCTGATTACGATTTGTCTGATACTTTATTTTGGAGGTATTGATACTTATTATATTGCACATACCTTAATTGGAAGAATGATATATTATGGATTATCTGTTGTTTTATATTTTTATGTATTTACAAAACCACAGATTATTAAGCAGAAAGTAGGAAATTTTCGATATGACAATCATTAATCAATTTTGGAATTCCATATTGTTTTGGGCAGCATGGATTATAATTCCATTGCTTATGGAGATTTTACCATCTTTGGGTAGTTTTTTAATATTGATAAAAAAGAGACTGTTTTCTAAGCATTATGAAAATCCATTTTTTTTTCCAGAAGTGACAATTATTATTCCTATTTATAATTCAGAAGATTCTTTAGAGGAATGTATAAAATCTATTAACAATAGTGATTATCCAAAAAATAAAATGCGTATTTTTTTAGTTAATAATCAAGGAAAAGATTGTTCTTTTCAGGTTTATATGAAATGTCAAGAATTGTATCCAAATTTATGGATGCAGTGGTTGAATGCTAAACAGGGAAAATCTCGTGCTTTAAATTTGGCTTTATTTAATGCACAGGGAAAGTATATTATCCATGTGGATAGTGATGGACAATTTGAACCACATGCAATTAGTAATATGGTAAAAAAATTTGAAGCATGTTCAGAGGTCAATTGTATGACAGGTGTAATTCTTACTTTGCCAAAAAAGATTGAAGAATATAAGGGAAGGTTATCACGGTTATTACGCAAGATGGAATTTATGGAATATGCACAAGCATTTTTAGCAGGAAGAAATTATGCTTCTGAAACGAATTCTATTTATACCCTTTCGGGTGCATTTTCTGCTTTTCGCAAATCAGTAGTATTGAAATCACAACTTTATAACACAGATACTATCTGTGAAGACACAAATATTACCTTTCAAATGCGTTATTTGCAACATACAAAAGTACATATTTGTGAAGAGGCAATTTTTTATGTAGAGCCTATAGAAAGTGTGAATAGACTTTATACACAAAGACAACGTTGGCAAAGAGGAAGTTTAGAAGTATCCCATCAATTTTTGAAAAAGGATTTAAAGGTACACAAGATGTTTACAAATGTTATGGTTCGAACCTTATTATATGACCATACGTTTGCATTTCCTCGTTTGATTTGGTATTTCGCTTTGATTTGCTTGATGTGTATGAATTATTCAGCAAAAGTAATCTTATTTTCTATAGGAATCATTTTTTTACTTTATATGATAAGTGGATATTTCTATTATTTCTCCATTGTGGGATTTTTGAAAAAATTTGATGATTTAAAGAAATACTATTGTAAACATTGGTATCTAGTTCCTTTGCTTCCGTTTTTTACTTTTCTTATATTTTTTATTCGCTTGGCTGGCATTATCAATAGTATTAATACACAGAGTGCATGGAAAACACGTACTTTAACGGAGGAGAGAAAAGATTTTTTAAAGGAATTAAAGAGAGAAATACAAAAACCTATAAAATTATTAAAAAAAGCACGCAAAGCAGTTAATTATAAGTAGGTGAATAGAATTTATGAAACATAAATTTAATAATATCATGCTAACCTTGGTGGTTGTATTAGTTGCAGTTGTAGCAGATATATTTATAATTTATCAATTTAAAAATTATGAAACTAGATTCTTAGAAATTTATGGTTCCGAACAAGATGCATATGTAAAAGTTATTCTAGATCAAATAAATAGCCTAGAACATCAAGGAACAGAGGAGAATATCACAGATATTATTGCTTCCCTAGATATGACAGCAAGTAAATATTGGACTTTGAGTAAGGAAGATGCTTTTTTGTTTGTAAAAAGTGTGAAAGAGACAAACCGTTATAACAGTTTTACAGATCGTACTTATTATACAACGGAGACAGCTTTAAAGTTTAGGAATAGTTTAAAAATAAATCAGGTGGAACATCAAATTATTTATTTAGATCAAGACCGTTTTATTGCTTCAGGCGTGATTTTTAATTGGCAGGGAGAAGCATACCAGATTTGCCTTTTCACTTATGATAAAGTAATTTTAGAAGATAATATTTTACTAGAGTGTAAAAATGCTATTATAATTATTTTTTCTATGGTACTAGCTCTTTTTATTATTTTAAGTATGATACTGTCTAGAAAAATAAATGCACAGAGTAATGATATAAAGAAGCAACAAGAACATGCAGTTTGGCAGAATCAACAAATTAATTTGTTAGATGAACAATTAAAACGAGAATATGCTTTCAGTGCGAGCAGGCATGTATTTAAAAATATTGTATTAGATGAATTTTTGGATGTTCTTGATAAAAAAAATGTATCTCCTTTGCATTTTGCTATTTTTGAAACAGAATCTGCAGAAGCACGTGATAAATTTTTTGAGTATATGCAAGTGGTACTAGATAATCAAGTGCTAAGATTTTCTATGGATGAGCGAATGGTTGTTTTAATTTTTGTGAAATATAAGAAACATATCAGTGAGCGAATGATTACATCACTTGAAAATTGGAAGGTACATGGTTTAGCAGATTTGTATTGTAAAAATAATAAAAAATCTTATAAAGAACAATTTTATAAATTTTGGAAGGCTGTGAAAGTGAATGAGGAAAGAAAAACTGTATCGTGAATACTGCTTGAAGTCATACTTAAATATGAATCATTCTATTATTATCAATGGAAAACAAGGACAGATACATCCCCATACTTGGGAATTTTTAACAAAAATTATTGTTGCAGGAAATGTTTTTATTGAGTTTCGTACTTTTGAAACCTTACTAGAACAATATCTAGAAAAATATCAAAATCAAATTTTAAATACCATAGAGCCTTTTGATATCATTGTTCCAACCATTGAAAATGTAACAGACTATTTTTACGATGAATTACAATTATTATTAAGGGAAAATGGTGGGGAATTAGTTTCTTTAGAGGGAAGTGAAACTCCAACAAGAAGCTATATTGTCAGTAATCGAGAAGAACCAGAATTTATTGAGCGGATTGGTAATATGCAAAGCCAACAGATTTCTGGTGTAATAGAATATATAGTAGATCAAATACTTAATAAGCAAGAAGACAGTTTTTAAATAAAACGAAGCAACTTTAATCTATTAGCTAAAACTGGTGGATTTTGGTTGCTTTATTTTAATTTATGATAATAGAAGCATTTGAAATGAGTGGGATTGTGACTACATTCTTTCAAAAGACTTGGATTTTTAAATGAGTGGAAATCTATGTTGTAACATTACTAAAAGATATGATATAATAGCAAAGGATATGATGGCTGCCTAAATGATATGGGTTACTATAAAATATTACATAGTGCTAATTAACACCATTTCAAATGGTAGTTTCTCACATAATATTGTAGTGATACATTCCAAACAATAGGTAGCTATAGAATATCTGTAAATAATAATTTATAAGAGCAAATGCTTAGAACTAAAGTGAAATTCAGGGAATACGACGAAGGAAATCAATTTGTTGTAGAATGAAAGTGAGAAAATAAATGAAAAGAAAAAATCACTCCAGAGGGCAGTTAAACAATTATATGTACTGGCCGCTGATGTTGACTATTTTAATTGTATTGATGAATGTGCCTTTATATTATGTTGATAAAAAGGCTGGTATTTGTGTATCTATATTTGCTGTATTGTATTTTTTAATTGTATTGGGAATTTTTATAGCAAATAAGTCATTGATACGTAGTGAGGTAATTAGTTTTGCCACTCAATATGGAACGATTCAGAGAAAACTTCTAAATGAGTTTCAGATTCCATATGCGCTATTAGACTATAATAGTAAAATTTTATGGATGAATGAGGCTTTTTCTAAAATTACAGAAAAAGATAAAGGATATCACAAATCTATTACTACTATTTTTCCAAGTATTACACGAGAGTTATTGGAAAAAGAAGAAGAAAGTAATAGTATGCAGGTAGAATGGAAAGAGCAGATTTATAGAGCAAGTATAGGAAAAATTTATTTTGATACTTCAGTTACAGAGAGTAATTTACTTGAAGTGGAGAGTAAAGAACAATTTCTTGTGAGCTTATATTTATTTGATGAGACAGAGCTTCATAAATATATTCAGAAAAATCGAGATGAACAGTTAGTTTCAGCATTGATTTATATTGACAATTATGAAGAAGCTTTGGATAGTATTGAAGAGGTTAAGCGTTCTTTATTAGTGGCATTGGTAGACCGTAAGGTAAGTAAGTATTTCTCTGAGCGAGATAGTATTGTAAAGAAAATTGAGCGAGACAAATATTTTGTAGTATTTAAACAGAAATATTTGGAGGAGCTAATAGTAGATAAGTTTAGTATTCTTGAAGAAGTAAAAACGATTAAAGTAGGAAATGAAATGGCAGTTACATTGAGTATTGGAGTAGGTGTCAGTGGTAATAATTATAACCAAAAGTATGAATATTCCCGTATGGCAATTGACCTTGCATTAGGTAGAGGTGGGGATCAGGTCGTAGTAAAGGAAGAAGAAAAGATTTCCTACTTTGGAGGAAAATCCAGACAGATGGAGAAAATGACACGTGTGAAAGCAAGAGTGAAAGCTCATGCTTTGCGTGAAATTATAGAAAGTCGTGAACAAGTATTTATTATGGGACATAGTATTAGTGATATGGATGCTTTTGGAGCGGCTATTGGTATTTATTGCGCAGCACAAGTTCTAGGAAAGAAGACATATATTGTATTAAATGAGGTTACTTCTTCCTTACGTCCTATGAAAGAATGTTTTACAGAAGAAAAAGGATATCCAGCAGATATGTTTCTTACTAGTGACAAGGCAATAGAGATGGTAGACTATCGAAGTGTTGTGATTGTGGTTGATACAAATCGTCCTAATTATACAGAATGTCCAGAACTATTAAATAGAACGAAAACAATTGTGGTTTTTGACCATCATAGACAAAGTAGTGAAGTCATTGACAATGCAGTACTTTCTTATATTGAAACTTATGCATCTTCTACCTGTGAAATGGTAGCGGAGGTATTACAATATTTTAATGAAAATATACATTTAAAACCAAATGAAGCAGATAGTATTTATGCTGGTATTTTGATTGATACCAATAATTTTATGACAAAGACAGGTGTTAGAACCTTTGAGGCAGCAGCGTATTTACGCCGCTGTGGTGCAGAGGTAACTAGGGTTCGTAAGCTTTTAAGAGATGATATGGCTGCTTATAAGGCAAGAGCAGAGGCAGTTAGGCATGCAGAAGTTTACAAAGGAGCATTTGCTATTTCTATTTGCCCTGCTGATCCTGAAGTGGAAAGTCCTACAATTGCAGGAGCACAAGCAGCGAATGAACTTCTTAATATTGTGGGAATTAAAGCATCTTTTGTGCTAACAGAATACAATGAGAAAATTTATATTAGTTCACGTTCTATTGATGAGATAAATGTACAACTTATTATGGAACGATTAGGAGGCGGTGGTCATTTAAATGTGGCTGGTGCTCAAATGAAAGATTGTTCTGTGATGGAAGCCAAAAGGCGCATAGAGGCTACATTAGAGCAGATGCTAGAGGAAGGAGACATAGAAGTATGAAAGTAATTTTATTGGAAGATGTAAAGTCTTTAGGAAAAAAAGGAGATATCGTTACTGTTAGTGATGGCTATGCAAGGAATATGATTTTACCTAAGAAATTAGGAGTAGAAGCAACAGGAAAAAATTTAAATGATTTGAAATTAAAAAATCAGCATGCAGAAAAAGTTGCTCAGGAGAATTTAGAGACAGCAAAGGCTCTTGCAGAACAAATTAACACAAAAGAGGTAACTGTAACTTTAAAAACAGGAGAAGGAGGAAAGACATTTGGTTCTGTTTCTTCTAAAGAAATTTCAGCAGCAGCGAAGGAACAGTTGCAAATGGAATTGGATAAGAAAAAAATGCAGCTTCCAGACGGAGGGTTAAAAACGCTTGGAGTACATGAAATAAAGATAAAATTTCATCCCAAAGTTACAGGTACTTTAAAGGTCAAGATAATAGAAGAGTAATCTTATAATTTGCAAAATAAAAATTTTAACTTCTTAATAATAAAAAAATTCTTACTTCTTTCATTGAGGAAGAATATTAAAAGTCAACAACCCCACTATAAGGGCAGGGTACTTAGTGTGGTGGCTTAGTCTATACTCTATTTCAGCCATTTGAAACGAGTGTCGTTGATATAGAGAACCATTGCTTGTGGGAATAAAGGTAGAAGAGGAGTAGCAGATTTTATGGAAGAAGCTCTTATCAAACGAATTATGCCAAATAATCTAGAAGCAGAACAATCAGTGATTGGTTCCATGATTATGGATAGAGAAGCAATTATTCTTGCTTCAGAGACCTTAGTGCGAGAAGATTTTTATCATCAGCAGTATGGAGTTTTATTTGAGACTATGGTAGAGCTTTTTAATGAGGAACAACCTGTTGATGTAATTACTTTACAGAATCGTCTTAGAGAAAAGAATGTTCCTCCAGAATTGAGCAGCTTGGAATTTGTAGGCGAGTTGGTAACATCAGTGCCTACATCTGCGAATATAAAGTACTATGCTAATATAGTGAAAGAAAAGGCTACGTTGCGCAAACTTATAAAAATAAATGAAGAGATTGCTAATAAATGTTATTTAGGAACAGAATCTTTAGAAAATATTATGGCAGAAACAGAAAAAAAAATCTTTTCTTTGCTTCAAAATAAAAGTAGTAGAGACTATATTCCTATAAAAAAAATAGTGATTAAGGCTTTGGAAAGAATTGAGCAGGTATCTAAAAAGAAAGGAAAGGTAACTGGAATTGCCACAGGATTTATAGATTTAGATTATCGTATGTCTGGATTGCAACCTTCAGACTTAATTTTAGTAGCAGCAAGACCTTCTATGGGTAAAACAGCGTTTGTATTGAATATTGCACAATATGTATCTTTTCACAATGATTTGTGTACTGCTATTTTTAGTCTAGAAATGTCCAAAGAACAACTAGTAAATCGACTGTTTTCTTTGGAGTCACGTGTAGATGCTCAAATTCTTCGAACAGGTAATTTGGCAGATTCTGATTGGGAACAATTGATTGAAGGAGCAGGTATTATTGGACGTTCTAAGTTAATCATTGATGATACACCTGGAATTTCCATTCCAGAACTTCGTTCTAAGTGCAGAAAGTATAAATTGGAACATGATTTAAAATTGATTATTATTGATTATTTGCAATTGATGTCAGGTTCTGGAAGAACCGAATCTAAACAACAGGAGATTTCTGATATTTCACGTTCTTTAAAGGGACTCGCGCGTGAACTCAATGTACCAGTGGTTGCTTTGTCACAATTAAGTCGTCAAGTAGAACATAGAACAGATCATAGACCTATGCTTTCTGATTTAAGAGAATCAGGTGCAATTGAACAAGATGCAGATGTTGTAATGTTTATTTACCGTGACGATTATTATAATAAGGATACACCAGACAAAAATATTGCAGAGATTATTATTGCAAAACAGAGAAATGGACCTATTGGCACTGTAAATTTGGTTTGGTTGCCACAATATACAAAATTTGCAAATATGGAAAAATAGTTTTGAATCCAAAAAGTGGAAGTAAAAATTGGGTTATTTGCTGAAAAATACAAAATTTGCAAGGATAAAAAATAGTTTTGAATCCAAAAAGTGGAAGTAAAAATTAGGTTGTTTGTTAAAAGATATAAAATTTGCAAGGATAGAACAACGATTGTAAATCTAAAAAATAAAAGTAAGTAAGCCAGATATTGTAAAAATAGGCAGATATTTTTCTGAAAGGGAAAGTATCTGTTTTTTTTTGTCATTATTTAACGATGAAAAAAGATTGTAACATGAGAAAGAAATCTGTAAAATAGAATTAGTAAAAAGGGACAAGCTGATGAATTGAACTGGAAGTTAGAGGATTGGTATAAGCAAATTCAAATTAGTAGAAAGCAGGTCCCAAAAAGGAGGTTAAAATGTGGAAAATGTACGCTATATGATTTCGGACGCGGCCAATATAGTTAATGTTGAATCTCATGTGTTGCGATACTGGGAAGAAGAATTAGAACTTCAAATTCCTCGCAATGAAATGGGACACCGCTATTACACAGAAGAGAATATAGCGCAGTTTCAAAAGATAAAAGAATGGAAAGAACAAGGATATCAGTTAAAAGCCATTCGGATGATGATACATAGCAATGTTCCAGAGCAAAGTATAGAAAATTACAATGAAATTTTTATGGGACAGAAATCAGAGAACTATAGTGAAACTGTTATAGGTCAACAGCCAGAAAATTATAGTGGAAGAACAATTGGGCAAACTATGACAGAAAATAACAATAATAATGTAATTCACATGAACCGAGAATATCTAGAAGCAAGCAAAAAACCATTGCCAGAAAAAAATAATTCTGCTATAAATGCTGTTAAGTTAGAACAATTTCAATCTATGATGCTTACTATAGTGAAACGTGCAGTGGCAGAGAATAATCAGGCGTTAGGTCAGGAGGTGGGAACACAAGTTGGAGAACGTGTTTTAAAAGAAATGAATTACCTTATGAGAGAACAGGACGAGGCTGAAGAAGAACGATTTCGCAAGTTGGATGCTGCAATAAGAACTCATTATAAAGGGAAGAGATTCCAAAGAGAGAAAAAAGAAAAAAATTCAAAAAAATTATTAGGAAAAGATAAGAACTTAAATCCAAATGTGACTATTTAACTTGTTTTATTCCTATCAATTTTACAGTTGAATCTTTGAGCAACAATAGAAATAACAATAGGAATAACAATAGAAATAACAATAGGAATAACAATAGAAAACATGCTTTGTAAACTTTCTATTGTCATAAATGAAATATAAAAGGAGCTAGCTACCTTTCTTGGAGCCAGCTCCTTTTATTCTCGCAAGTAACGTTCCTAAATACCAGAGATATTTGTAAAATAGAAAGGGTATTATAATGTAAGAATAAGAGAAAGCGTTACTGTGAGATTTTTGACTTTTAAAGCAAGATATAAAAATTAACCCTGCTCAATAGCACCTGTAGGACAGGCACCTGCGCATGTTCCACAATCAATACAGGTATCAGCTGCAATTTCATATTTTCCATCACCAGCTGAAATTGCTCCTACTGGACATTCTGATTCACATGTTCCACAGCTTACACAAGCGTCAGTAATTACGTATGCCATACTTATTTCCTCCTTAAATTAAAATGAATATTCATACAGCTTCCCTAAGTGGTTAGCTTTGAACACTATTTTAATACAAACTTGCTATGATTACAAGTAAAATTTATAGGAGAAATTAGAAAATTGAAAATAAGATATTAAAATGGTAAAATAATACAGAAATATTTTATAGATATTTTGGCAGATAGAAAAAAAGTATATTTTATAACAGAAAGGTTGGATAATTATGGAAGAAATAAAGCCCTATTATCATAAAGTACAATATTATGAAACAGATACTATGACAGTAGTACATCATTCTAATTATATTCGCTGGTTTGAAGAGGCAAGGCTAGATTATCTAGAACAGATACATTTTCCTTATCCAGAAATAGAAGAAAGAAATCTTATGATTCCAGTATTGGGAGTATCTTGTGAATATAGACAAGCAGTTCGTTTTGGTGAGATGGTATTGATAGAGACAGAAATTATTAAATTTAATGGAATTAAATTTACAGTCTCTTATAAAATTTATAATGAGAATCATCAGGTACTTCATGCACAGGGAAATACAGAACATTGTTTTTTAGATAAAGAATTTCATCCAGTTTCTATAAAAAAGAAGGCGCCAGATTTGTATGAGTTTTTTGCGAATAAAACATTGCATAATAGGTAAAATGGTATTATAATAAACAAATGCATGTAACTGTTTATTAATTGGTTCACTGTAAGGAGGAATAAAAAATGGCACAAGTAACAAAAGAAACAATGATTGGAGAATTGCTCCAAATTGATGCAGATGTTGCGCCAATTTTATTAGAAATTGGAATGCATTGCCTTGGTTGCCCATCTTCACAGATGGAGACAATTGCAGAGGCAGCGATGGTACATGGAATTGAACCAGATGCATTGGTAAATAAAATCAATGATTTTTTAGCAAAGGCTTAAATGCTATATGAAATGAAATTAGATGAATATGAAACAATAGAAAGTACGCTCTACTAACTTTTTATTGTCATGATTAAAAAGAACGGAGTTTATAAGACACCGTTCTTTTTAATCTTTTGTTCAAAAGTAGCCATTAATAAGATATTAATATAAAACTACTTCCAATATAAAAATTTGATTCGTGAATAAGAATTTTCATCTTACTTAAAATTAATAATACCCGATAGAACGATTCCCCCTTCTTTACTTCATTTTATCAATGAAGGAATTTTGTGATATAATAATATAGGAAACAGTGGTACGGTACTGTTTCAAAAACAATAGAAAGTGTGCTTTGCAAATTTTCTATTGTCATAGATAATACCCCCTGAGGTATTCTAATATATCCCTCTGGGGCATATGTGGCCAAACGGCCGTATAGTTGCACTTTCAGAAAACTCCAGATAATTTTTAAAAATGCAAAATGGTATGAGTATTCTTGTTGTAGGAAATTCTATTATAAAACCCATGAAAACTTCCAGATTCTTTTTTCATTTCCCAAAATATAGTTATAGAACAGTTATATTCTATAAGATATAGATTTTATGACTGCCAGCACAGCAATTATTATTTTATTTATTGTTGAGTTTGCATGTCCAAATGGCACAGAATGTGTTTTAGACATGTGAATGCTATTCTGGAATATTTCCAAATAAATTTATCAAATACTATTAAAAAACAGTAAGAAAATGAGTTTTTAGTTGTAAAATAAAATTTAATACAGATATCCTACTATTTCCAAAAAATAATTTGTAAAATAATCTTTTAGAGATGGAACAAGAATTTAAAATAAGATGCATAAGCAGAGTTCTCTTATTTTTGAGAAGAATATAGCATATATCCTAGTAGCAGGCTTTTTAAATTTTACTAAAAATGTGTTTTGGGGTTAATTTAATTGAATTTTCACATACTATAAACTATACCATATGTCAATGTTATATCTTTGATTTCTCTATTTAGAGTATAAAAGTATAAAAGTATAAAATAGAAGGTGAAAAGTTGCGATTTGCATAATAAATAAGAAAAATGAAATTAAAAGACCTGAATTAATTATGGCAAGAAC
This sequence comes from uncultured Lachnospiraceae bacterium, assembly GCA_910586005.1. GTDB lineage: Bacteria > Bacillota > Clostridia > Lachnospirales > Lachnospiraceae > Petralouisia. Next base: position 18,342 of record CAJUHG010000055.1, read on the forward strand.
ATATTCTGGAGTATTGTTACTAATTACAAAGAAAATTGATATATTTGCCAATACAAATTTTACCACATAATATTAGTTATTTATGGAACTAACACGCGCCTATGTTCTGTGTAAAAAGAAACATAATATTTCTGCCATATACTTCTAAATCTACAAAAAATTTACTTTTCTAAAATAAAAGTGTTATAATAAAAGTATGAAAAGTAGTATAAAGTAGATAGTCTTGTGGCTAGACTCCTTTCTGCCTGAACTAGACTTGCATCTCTGAACTATTTATAGCATACAAATAATGGTAAATGCAATCTTTTTTGGGAATAATTTAGAAAATTTATTTTTTTTTTAGAAAATACAGGGGACTTCGACTTGACGAAATATAAGAATATGTAATATACTTTGGGTACTATAAGCAGGTAAATCTAATATGGAAAATCCTGTTTATGTAACCCTTTTGTACAACATATATATTCCTGATGTAGCAGTATAGAAGAAGGAAGTGATCATATGAAAATTGAAAAGGTAAATGAAAATCAGATTCGTTGTACGCTTACCAGAGAAGAGTTGGCGGATCGGCAAATCAAATTAAGTGAGCTGGCATATGGAACAGAAAAAGCGAAGACACTTTTTAGAGATATGATGCAACAGGCAGCTTATGAATGTGGATTTGAAGCAGAGGACATCCCGTTGATGATTGAAGCTATTCCTTTATCAGCGGATACAATCATATTAATTATAACGAAGGTGGAATATCCTGAGGAATTAGATACCCGTTTTTCCCAGTTCGCACCAGGGGATTCGGAGGAAGATACAAAGGAAGAATTTACTGGAGAAGAAAATGATAAGGTGTTCGAGACAGCAGGTGCAGATGATATTCTAGATTTATTTCGTCGATTGCAAGAACAGAACAAAGGAGCAGATACTGCTAATAGTAATAATAATTTTATTCCACTTGAGAAGACGATTAAACAAAAGCAACAAAAGTTAAAAGAATCTCTTGTTGTAGATATTACAAAACTTTTTGTATTTGATGAACTAGACCAAGTGAATCGATTAGCACGAGTGCTCAAAGGATTTTATAATGGATGTAATGTACTTTATAAGAATAAATTAAATCGAAAGTATTATCTGATTATAAGCAAAAGTCAGCATACCCCAGAAGAGTTTAATAAAGTTTGTAATATTTTAGCAGAATATGCACATCAGGAAAAATATTCTTCTGCAATTAGAGCATATTTCGAGGAACATTATGAATTGATTTTAAAAGAAGATGCATTGCAGATTTTGAGTAAAATTTAAGAATAACCCCTTGTGTTTTTACATAAGGGGTGTTTTCTATGATGTATCAGATAAGAGATGATTTACAGTTAGAAAATGTTTCCTATTTCTATAAACAGTGAGTAAGAATATGTATCAATAGTGAAAATGAAAAGCTAGTTTTAAATCTTAGGTTCTTTGGGGTGACGATTTTATAAGTTATATTAGCCTGCAAATAAAAAGTCAAGGCTAAATTGATGAACATTGAAAATTTTA
>CAJUHG010000056.1 GCA_910586005.1 uncultured Lachnospiraceae bacterium
ATTCCTTACTGGCTGTAAGGGATATTAACCATAAATATATTGTAGTAGAAAGGAGTTTATTTATGGAAAAAAATTTCAATCACAATGTAGACATTTTTTTAGAAAAATTAAAAGAAGATTCTGAAGAATATAAAAATCTTAATACAACAAAATATAGTTTGACAGAAAAAAAGATATCATTCGTTCTCTTATGAATATCCGCATGCCACGAACTATTTCTAATGAATTATTAAGTTTGCAGGATAACTATTTGCAGGAGGAACTTGCAAGAAAGGGCATTGTAACTCTTTCAGATATTCCAACAATAAAAGAAATATTTCATTGTAACTTTTTGGGGGCAGAAAAAATATCAGTTTGGCAAGGAGATATTACAAGGTTAAAAGTGGGGGCAATTGTAAATGCTGCTAATTCCCAGATGTTAGGTTGCTTTGTGCCATGTCATAAATGTATTGACAATGCCATTCACAGTGCAGCAGGTATGCAGCTTCGAGAAGAATGTAATCATATTATGGAACACAGACGAATCAAATATGGAAGAAAGTACCAAGAACCAACAGGCACAGCCACCTTGACAAAAAGTTATCATCTTCCTTGTGACTATGTAATTCACACAGTTGGGCCAATTGTGTATAACAAATTAAATGAGATGCTCTGTCAAGATTTAAAAAATTGCTATAAAAATATTTTAACATGCTGTGTGGAAAATAATATCAAATCTGTGGCTTTTTGTTGCATTTCAACAGGAGAATTTCATTTTCCAAATGACAAAGCAGCAGAAATTGCCTGTAAAACTGTAAACACTTTTTTAGAAACCTATCCTGATTCTATGGAACGAATTATCTTTAATGTCTTTCAAGAAAGGGACAGAAAAATTTATGAAAAAATCTTAGGGTTGATGTAATCCTTTCTACTTCAACCTTAAGACTTTTCATGATATAAGAGTATTCCTATTTATTCTGTTTTTCTGACATTTATATATCAGACTTATTAACAACATAATAGTTGTTCTAAAAAAGAACCCCTTTCCTTAGATTTATTATCTTCTAAACAAAAAAGAATTTTTCATAGATACTGCTATAGGATAACGTTTTTTACAAGAATTTACAAGGCTCCTCCCACCACCTAAAAATAGTGGGTTTCTGCCTATGATATAGGATTTATTTATGAAGCTAAAAGGAAATATCTCCTATACAAACAATTCATTATTCCAAATCAATTTTATCAGTTCAATTAAAACATTTGTTCTCTCTGTAATTTCAGTTTTTCCAAATTGAGCGTAAGCCTTAAAATCCAATTGATTGTCCTCAATAAATTTCTTGAATCTTGGATTGTTCTGATAAGCTAGTTCACCTAGAGATTCTGTATAAATATTTCCTTCATTGGAACAATATTTTTTCAGCTTGTAATCATATTTTGCATCTTTTAAACTAGCATTGATGCTCTTATGTAATAACAGCAATGCCCCGATACTGTTTCTCCAACGTGCAAAATCCTCTTGGTCCGTATATTCACTGGTAAACCACTCATAATGATTGGTAATAATATGCTCAATTTCAAATGAGTTCCTTCCCTGAGTGTTCATATAATTGCAGTAGTTAGAAGATACATCTGTCTGTTCTTCTATAAATCCTGTGACACGGGCAAGAATATTTTTAATATATTTTTTTGTAAAGCTGTTTAATCTTAAATTACGCAGGGCCTCTGGTTTAAATGCAAGATTACTATACTGTTGCTGCAGTTTCTGTTTTAAGGTAGCAATATCAGACATGCGGATGTCTTTCGTAACATGAAAAATAAAATTCTTTATGGTACTATAATCTACAGAGCGATATTGAATGACTCTGCTTACAATTAAAATATCAATAAATCTTGCTGTCAGATTTAATTTTTCTATGATTACAGACCATGTATCCTCATAGCAGATAGGTGACAGTAATAGCTGTGGCTGCAATGTAAAATTTATCTGCGCATTGTAATAAATATATTTTGTCTCCTCTGCAAATGTTGCCTCTGCCTTGCGAATGTACTGATACACCTCTGCAAACTTAGCAAATTTTCTTATAAACAACTCGAAATCATCAGAAGTATTTAAATTTAACTTTGCACGTTCATCATGTACCCATTTATGGAAAGAGCCACCAATAATATCAAAATCTTTATTAATAGCGCCCGCTTTTGTCTCACGGATGGTCTCTGCATAATGTGCTCTAAGCCAAGCTTTGATAAAGGTTTCATCTCCCTTATCGTCCTCCTTTTTTAAGGAAAGGATTTTTTCTTTCCAGACATCATTCATTTTCTCACGAGTGGTATCAGATTTTATCTCAGACAATAAATAACCCTTTAGCATTTCTGTGGAAGTAAGATTAAGTCCACGGTCATTCATAGTAACAAAAATCTTATGCGCATCCTGCTCTGTAGTAGCAACAATTTCAATAAAAAATACCCTTTCTGCCAACCAATCACAGAAATGCAAAAGCATACCATCTGTAATATCAGAAGGAAATATCTCCTGAATATCCAAATATCTTCCATAGAGATTACGAACAGATTCCCCAGCCTGTGTGATATCATAATCTCTGTTATTAAAAATTGCTTCCATACACTCCTGACGGTCATCTACATTGATATTAAATGACTTTGTACCAAATGCTTCCGAGTATATCATGGTTTCAATCATATTGTAACTTTTATTAATTAATTTAAGTCTATTATTTAAATACATTAAAAGTAAAGTCAATGAAGAGAATCTCTGTTGTCCATCAATAATGGCATTTTCTCTTCCAGCCAAAACAATAGAACCCATAAAATAAACACCATAATCAGCAACTACTCCCCTTTCATCATTTGGTTGATAATATTCCAAAAATTCTGAGGTAAGGTCATCTATCAATTCTTCTATCTGTTTGCGCTGCCACATATACTCACGTTGGTAATAGTGAATGGAATATTTTGTATTTTGAAGCAACTGCTTTAAGTTCTTAGGAGAACCTTCAATTTTTTTCATTTGTTTTCCTCCCATCATATAGTCAAATCCTAAAAGAAAGCTAAATCCATAATAACCTCATGGCGGAATAATTCCAAATCATTCCCTTCATCATAGGCAACTAAATAATACTTCCTACTTTTGTCATATTTTTTGTTCTTAAATGTAAAGCGCACACGAAACAAGCGCTTTTGCACATCCTCTTCACGCTTATCAGCAACATAAATATTTTCATTAGAAATTTTTTCGTTATTATCAGATATAAAATACAGTTTATAAGTTGTACTCTTTATCACATCACCTACTGGATCAGACTGTATAAAATCTAGGATTGTGATAAGATTTGTAATTTTCTGCACCAAGCTCACAAGCAGAATTTGAACCGTCTTAGTTTCTACTGCTCCTTTGTCCATTTTAATATCAATCACAGGAACAAGCATTTCTTGTGGGGAAGAACCACCATGTACATAATTTAAACCCATATTGCCTGGTGTGGAAAATACACTGGTACTGTATGGATAAGAAATAATTTTTTTATCCTCATTTCCAAGTATATATCCCAAACCAATATTACAAACTCCATCCTCTTTGATTGGCTGTTTTGAAATAATGTATCTTCTTTTTACCAGATACTTAGAATCACTCATACCACCTATCTTATCACTTGCTGTCACTTTGTCACGCTTGTAAATAAAACCGTGGTCTGCTGTCACTACAAAGTGATAAGTATTTCCACTTGTAGCAATTCTCTGAATCAATACAACAATTTCTTCTACTGCCTTTTCACAGGCTTCAAATACTGCATCTTCCTCATGTTCCCCCATATTATCAATCTGATTGTGATAAATATATACTACAGATTGGCCTGTAAATACATCACGAAGTTCTAGTCCCCTCATATTCTTAATAGTATCAAATGAAACACATTTGCTGTTTGGAACATAGTTTTGCAATACTGTCTGTCTCGTTGCCAAATCAATTGCATATTTCCCATCTATCATTTCTTTAAAATCATCTGTAAGCTCTAGTGTCTTATGTGGAAGTAAGGCTTCCATCCCTAATCTGGTATAGGAAGGCAGTACGCTCAGCATAATCTGTAATTTAGCTGTACATTTTGGATTATCCATTATTTTCTGATACAATTGTCTGCCAACTTCATATCGCATTGCATCAGAAATAATTACTACCGTTTTTATATTACTACTACCTACAAACTTAGTGAAAAAATCTCTCTGCAATGGAATTATAGACAAAGCATCAGATTCAAATAATCCTTCATTCCATTTCGGAAGTAATTTAGCAAGATATTCATTGGTATAAATATTTTCTACCAACTCACGCAACTCTTCAAATTCTGACGTGTCTTCTAGTTTATCATAATTAAGGTAAAAAATTCTGTAATGATTATCTATTAAACAGTCACTGCTTATGTAATGATCAATTATCTTTTTCCATCCAGTAGGCACTTGATAAGTTGCATGATTTACAATCCAAAAGGCACTGTCCAACATATGATAAACAAATTTATAGTTTTTTCCAAAGTGCATCTTTAAGCGCATTTCACAAATCTGTGGTATCTCATATTTTCCAAGCTTTGCCAGACAATCTTCTGCTCTCAAGCGCGCTATAATCCACTGAATGATAAGTGCATCTATGCAGACAAAAGAATGACACGCTACAAGCTCTTCTAGCTCATATTTTCCAAACTCTTCTGCAACATTCAAACAATTTGCAACATAAGCGGATAATGCATTATATTTCTCTTGATATAAGATATTATTTCTAAGATTATCTAAGAAAGCTATCATATTACCAGCCTTATAGGATATAAATTTTTTCCAATTGTTAGGAAGTTCCCTATTGATATCTTTATCTATATAAGTTACAAACATAGAAATCACTAATTTCTCCAAATTAGGATTCTCTATAGAAAACCCAAACTGTTGCTCAAGGTACTTCCAAAAAATATCTTCTAACTCATATTTCTTAAATTCAGAAAGATACTTGTTTTCAAGCAAATCATCTTCTGTAATCAACACACGAATTACCTCATCAAAAGAGCAAATTTTAATCTTACAAATAACACTCATAAGACCTATGAAAATAGTTTCTTCCTTAAAATTCTCTATCTCTAAATCATAGAAACGCTGCAATCTGTCCTTGTTGCCAAAGAATTTGATACGCTTTTCGATGATAGGCTTATACTTTTCTTCCATTCCTAAATCTGCTATCAAAAGTGATGCTCTATCTGCATAAAACCTTTTAGAATAAAGCAAGGTATCTTCCAAATGATTCTCTGTTACAGGCGGCTTTGGAAACGGCGCATATATTAAATAATTGGTTGTTGTGTCCTCTTTTTCTAGAAAGAATTTGGTCTGAAATTGATTGTTTTTTGTCAGTTTATAAACTTTTGCATGATTCAGCTCTATAGTATCAATATCCTCTGCAAATTCACCCTTGTCATCATACCAAAAAATAAGTTTCCTCTGTTCTCCCATAAATTCTGTATTTAACTTATCTATAATTTGTTTTAGATTAAGCTCTGCCATTGCAAAACCTCCTATCATTTTTGTACTGTTCTTACATTTATCTCTTAGTTTAACCTCATTGAGGAAGTCCCCGCTTCTATGTCACCAAGACTAAACAGCGGGTGGAAACTTGCTTGTTTCAGTGGAAGTAAAACTCCCACTGAAAAGCTGCGATAGCAGCTATGAGGTGATGAGCAAGTAGAGAAGCGGATATTGCCCTGCATCGTGCCTTGTGGATATTGCAACTCTCCGCTTTGACCAAATATATAGTCCAAATTTTTCAAAAGTAGGGAAATATAATTTATTCAATGAATCATTCTTTCTAATCATACAAATCTACATACTGTTGTAATTTTGGATACTCTTTGGCATATTTGCGCACATAACATCTTTTAAAGGCTGCAAATGCAGATTCTCGTTTTAATAAACTGCGAATCGTTCTTATTGCTATTTTAGAATTCGGGTTACTATGTATTTTTTCTAGTTGCTTATATAAAAGATTCATTTCTTTTTGAAGTGATTTCAACCGTTCATCGCTGGTATATGTTCTCATTCCTGTATTTTGCAAAGAAAAAGTTTCTTTTATCAATAAAGCTGTTCTCTTTTGCATCTCATCGTCAGAATCTTTTACACTAATGCTCACATCATTATTAGTAATTTGAAAATCCAAATATTTTTCTGGGTCATCTTTGCAGCAGTCTATAATTCCCGCATCATATTTTCCATTGTTTTTAATAGCATTGCAATGTCCACAAGACCAAAAAAGATTTTCCCAATCGAATTTTCTCTGCCAATATGTTCCATTTTTGTGGGGAAGTAAATGTTCTACATTTGGATCCTGTAAATCCTTTATTTCACAGATATAACATTTATTATGAAAATCATTTTTTAATCTTTCTATTACATCTTGCTTATCATATTTTCCTGTTGCTTTCTTTGCTTCTTCTGCTAAAGACTTTGGCGCTGGAAAAGAACGTACTACTTTAACCATCTATATCCTCCCGATTTATAAATTCCAACTTCAATCTTTTATATTCAGTTGCAATACCGATTGCAAGATAATCAGGAATTTCATCTAAATACAGCTCTAATTCTGCAATTTCATTTAATTCATCATCTGACAATCTTTCCTTCTTTGTAAGGATTTTATAACGCTCAAACTTTTCTTTTAAACTATTAGAAAGTTTATCAGCGCGAAAATATCCCTCTACAATACCATCATAAGGTACATTTTCCAATCCATCTTCTACTAAAAGATGATTTTCCAAATCATAGATTACAAGATTTTCTAAACTGTTTAATATAAATGGAGAATGTGAAGTCATAATAAATTGAATATTTGGAAAAATAGTGGTCAATAGTGGAATTATATTTTTCTGTAATTCTAAATGCAGATGTGTTTCAATTTCATCAATCAAGACAATTCCTGAAAGATGAAAATCAAAGGAACGCTGTGTCTGATGCTGCATTCTCATTATAATATCCAATACAATATCCAACACTGCCTGATAGCCACTGGATAAGGTATTAAAATCAAAAGGCTCCTTTCCTTGCTGTAAAATATGAAACTCATAGGTATCTTCATCAAAGATTAATGTTACCGTTTTGTCATCAAATATTTGTTTTAAAAGATACTCTAATTTTTCAAACCATGCTTGAATTTCATCTGCTTTTTCTATTTTTTTATTATTTCTTGCCAGTGCCTCTGTCATTTTCAAATCTAATAGATATTTTACAAATTCTTTTCTAGGAAATTCTTTTAATTTATAATAATCTTTTAATGGTACTTTCTCAACGTGCTTCGGCTGCTCTGCCTGAAAGATTCTATCTGCGCTGTAATATGCTAAAATATAATGGTATTTCTCTGTCAATATAAGAATATTATCAGTCTTATGGTTAAATTGTATCTCCAGCCCGTTTCTGCTTTTCTTTAACTCCTCTTCTTTTTCGCACACATCTTTTTCCAATTTTAAAATTTCCGCTTCCTCTTCCTTATTTTGAATTGCCATATCTTTTCGATTTTTAGCCTTGTATAGCCATTCTTTTCTGTGTTCAAAATATTTGTCTGTAAATACATTATTTAGATATTCTGCCAGAGCTTCTATCACACTTGTCTTTCCACTTCCATTCTTTCCTGTTAAAACCAAATGTTTGATTTGTTTTTCTGAAAGTGGAATAGAAATATTCTCTAAATGCCTAACTTTTTTAATTGTCAAATTTGTGATAAACAATCGTTCCATTTTACACCTCTAATTTCTTCTTATATGTCATTTACAATTATGATAGTTCTACAGATTTTTATACACACTACTTATATCTTTGCAAGCACTTGATATTTCTTTCCATCTGAAGCAGTCTGAACCTTCTCATAGTTTATTTTTACCCCATCATCCAAATCTATTTCAATTTGCAAAAGTGCTAAGTGCCCTATCTTCTCATCATATTCCCGACACTCTTTCAGTTGTTTTTGCAGCTTTTCTTTGCGTTTTGTTGCAACTGCGATTTCTCTTGAACTTTTACTGTTATCCATTGTGTCCTGCATACGATTGATTTCACTTTCATAAATACCTTCTATGTGGTGCAGATAATCTACGCGAACCTTACCAATTGTATCTTTATTATAGCGGTGCATATAGATAAGGGCCTTACATCCATGTTGTTTTCCACTGTCAAAGAGCCAGTAAATCGGGCGTTTCTGATATACTTTTAGATGGTCGGCAAAGAAGTCTTTTAAGAAATAATTGCGGATTATTTCTCTAGAAGAATCGCCTTTATTCCCCAATGCCTGTCCAATAAAATCCAGATTATCTTCTAGCGTATCCTCACCATAGACCATTTTCACAAACTCTACAAACCTGCCAACGATATCATCTGAAAAATATTCTTCCTCTGTAATTGGAATTACATTATCTGCATCTACTTTCCAGCACTCTAATGGTTGTTTTCCATCTACTGGTAAATAATAAAATGGTGTTCCTAGTTGTTCCACTGTGTATGTTTCATTTATTGGATTATTGGCAGTATCAGCAATTGTTCCATCATAATATGCATAAGTGTCCTTGATATCTCCACCAGCAAATAGTAATCCTTCTCTATCAAGAGAATATCGCCCAAACATACAGCCAACCGCATAAGAAATAAAACTGCGAATCTCTCTGCCTAAATCTGCCTTGCGGACAGTTACCTCTTTCTCCTCTACTTCAGGTGTCAATTCATCCTGCAAACCATAGATATCAATAAAAATGTGATTAAGTTCTTCTTCATTGGACTTTAATTGTTGAAACCGAAGAAAACACTCATTTTCCCAATTTGTAAATGCATCCTTGATATAATTTTTATCTTTGATATGATTTTCTCTATCTTCCTGCATTTCCTTTCTAGAAAATGATGCACAGCGAATTAGCGGGTGCTGTGTAAAATCCCATGAGGTTTCAAAGGAGTCCCAGTCTAATTTACATATTTCAATATTATTTTTTACTATTTGTTCTACTATTGATATCAATTCTGATTCTGTATATGGCAGTTTCTTTATGACCATAGGTGTAACATTCAAAGTAGGATTCAACAATGCAATTAATTCTTCTGCTATTTTACTATTTAAAAAACCAAGTGTCATATAAATATTTTGCTCAAAATTTCCAAATAAACCTAATCCTGCTGAATCAAAAGTAAATCCCTCTTCAAAATACCTAAAACTCGATTTAGAAGATGTTATTTTAGACCACCCTATATGTTCTTTAAAATAATAATTTTTTCCATCATACCTAAAGCCTTTATTTTTATGCATTTCTTTTAATGCTTTAGAATTATATTTCAATACTAATTCTCTATTACCATACCATTTTCTGTACTCTCCTCCCTTATTATGTGCAACATATAAATAGTTTTTTCTTGAATGCATATATGTATATCTATAATCAACTTCATGCCAAAATAATATAAAAACTGCATTTGCACCTGTACACATTCCAGCTTTCACATCATAATAATTATTTAATGTTTTATCTTGAAATAAACCAAATATTACTTCACTCACCCAATACGCCACTGGACTTCCCGGGATTTTTGAGAAATTATCTGTACTTTGCTCATAATAAAAGCCACACTGATGATTTTCAATTGCTTCTAATGTTTTTTGTCTCTGTACTTCCATCCCACCTCGAAACTCTGTCAATCTTAAATAACAACCTTTTTTATTTACATAAGAATTTTTAAATACAAAAGTGCAAATTGGTACGGTTGCTTCTTCAAAGGCTGAATATTCAAATTGTATCAATTTTTCTATTGTTGCTTGTGTATATAGATACATCCTTAAATTTTCATAAGATTGTATAAACATCCATACATATGGTGTTAAAAATCCCAAATATCCTTCTGACTTAGCCATATGTGAACATTTGATAATAAAAGCCGAAAAGAAATCTGATTTATAGTCTTTGTAATTATCTTTTATAAACTTATTTAATGTCACATTCATATTACTTGCACCCATATACGGCGGATTTGTCACCACCACCTCATAGTTCTGGCTTATAACCTCTGCAATACTTATCAATCTCCTTAGTTTTTCTTGTGTTTCCTCACTTCCCATATTGTCAAAAGAAATCTGTCCACTGATATCCAAATCTTCCACAAATCTTTTCAACAATTTCCAATCACATGCATCTACATTTAAGATAGACCCATATTCTCTGGCATCTTCAAAGGTATGAAACAGATATTCTATCTGTTCTACTGCTGTCTTTCTCTCACGTTCACTGAATGATTTTCCAAAAAATTGTATCTGCTGTTTCTCTATCTCATTACTTTCCATAATCGCATAGACTTTTGGCACAGGTCTTACGTTTTCTTTTCCTCGGAAGAATCGCCTGTTATATCCTCTTCCCTTCATCATAACTGCAAAATATGCAAGCTGATAAGCTCTCTTATCAATATCCAATCCATAAATATTATGTTCTACAATATCAAAGGCTGCATCTCTCTCACTGTATCCTACACTTGTATAGATATCCATTAGCACATCAAACATGGCAATTAAAATATGACCACTTCCCATACATGGGTCTATGCACTTAATATCTGTTGGCTGTAAATCCTTATAATCTTTTCTGATTTCTGCCAACTGCAAATTGACAGATTCCTCCTGTATTGCTTCTGGCAGATAATAATTCCATCCAAATTGTTTTGCTGTCGCCTTTTCATCCGTTTGTGCATCTATCGCTCTTAGATGTTCGATCCATATTCTTCCTACAGAATTTTCTACCATATAGCGCACAATCCAATCTGGTGTAAAAAGTTGTGTTGCTGCTGGAATTCTTTCTTTTGTAATCTTAATGTTTTTCTTTAATTTTGCAAAGGTATCCTCTTTTAGCTCTGTGTTATAATACTGATACATCCATCCTATGATTTCTACCTGTCCAGTAGGCGTTCCAGTTTCTCCAATATTACTGATATTAAAATTACTTTCCTCAATATCATGTACCAGACGATACACAATTCCCTCTTGATCTGTAACTGAGACGTTCAGAAGTAATTCTGTATAATCAGATGTTTGCTCAAACAGGTCTGGAAGAATCTTGCTCAGCGCATTACACTGTTTAATAAATAGGAAACAGAAAAGTTCATCCACATCATTATCATTTTTCATCTGTATTATATGTTCTGTTTCTTCCGGTGTAAATTCAATTTCTGCCTCAAATGGGGTGGTTACAAGATCAGGCTCTAATTTTCCACTCTCAGAAGAAAGTACTCTTACATGAGACGGAAGATAGTCATTTACTTCCATAAATCGTATTGCAATCAGACGATTGAACCAAGTATAAGCTACTTCCTCTAAGATATCTTGATACGCAAGAGCATAGTTAGAATCTCTCTCTTTCTTTTCTATTTCCTCTACTAACTTTCTACGCTGCTTGATTTTTTCTCCGCTAATAACATATGGGTCAGCAGTTCCAATATCATAAAATTCTGTTGTCTTAGTAGATTGTGGTAATGCTTTTGTTATTCCATTTTCAGTAATCCCCATAAAACTAGCACGATACTTTATATCTGCTATCAGTCTATTTCTTGCCCATATCGCAAAATTCTTAATTACAGTCTTGTCCATACATGTCACCCCTTAAAATTCAATGCTTACAATTGTATCTGTTTCCAATTCAGAAACCAAACGCAAACGAAACTCCTTAAGATATTTCTCTATATCTTCTATGGATTCTAATCTCCAAGATGCAGCTCTTGTGATATTCTTAATCGAGACATTTTTTGTTTTCTTTACCTTCATTTCTTTCTTAACCTCAGCTTCTATCTGCTCTCTATTAATTTGTCCTTTTTCCTTTGCCTCGGCTTCTAGGCGCCTTCTGACTTCCTCTGCTTTTTTTATAGCAATATTTCTATCTGTCTGATCCATTTCGTTCAACAGACGAATCTTTAAAGCCTCTGCTCTGTCTGCATATCCTCGGAGTATAGATATATTGGTACATCCCTTTGCCCCATCAATAATTTCCTGAAACATGGTTATATAAGTATGCTGTTTCATGTTTGCATACTCTTTTGTCTTTAACACTTCAAATATTCTATGCTGTGATTCATAGACAGAATCAAGTACAGGCGCAAGCTGTAAATCCAACACATTTGTGTATACTTCTTGAAACTTCTGAAGGAGCTCTGAAAGTTTTGGAATATCACGATAGGGAGATTGCTTTTTCACAATTGTATTAATTTCAGCTACAATTTGCTCTAATTCCCCATCAACAATATAAGTCTTACTATCCTCATACTTACTTAAATAAAGCAAAGCCTTATCAAAAATTCCTTTCTGCTCCCCATTAAAAAACTCTTTAACTGGTTCATAATCCTCCGCAAAATCAAGTAAATTGTCTTGCTTCTTGGCTATGGTTTGATAAAATTCTGTTGGTGTTTCAATCTGTGTCAGACCAAGTAACAGCTTCTTTCCATATGTAATGATATGCTTCCCAGGATAGTGTGCTGTCTGATACCATATTTCTAATTCTCCTAATAAAGCATTCATTTTTATTGCAAAACTAATAAAACTGTTCATTATCACATCTTCATCCTCTGATGTACTTGCAGTTCCAAAAAGTTCTTTCATGATATCTTTGGTAATTTTCTTTTCCTTCTCAGATACACGAATCTTTTCCTCTATCATCAACTTTTCTGCAAAATTCTTTTTGGTGATATATTGAATGATTTCCTCTGCATCTTTATTGTGTAATGTGATAGTTGCACCATTGATGGAAAATGCCAAATCTCCCCGTTTAAATAATTTAGCAACCAGCCAATGCACATCATCCTCCACAAAACCATAAGGAGCTTTCATAAAACGATCTTTTATCGTTTTCATAGATGTTTTCATATGCATACGGCTATTACTTGCAATATATTGCAATACATCATCCAACGCATGGATATTAGCTTCTGTTCCACCCTCCAAATTAAGAGAAATCTGATTTGTGGTTCTAAACATTTTATGAATTTCATTCTCTCCATAAGCAACATCAATATAGGATAATTTATGATATACTGTGGAAACCAAGCGTCCTAATGCTTCATTGATTCTACTAGAAACTTCTTTGACACCAATCTGCGCCTTATCTCCATTTACATAAATATCTGCCTCTTTTATAGCCTCTGTAAGAAATAGCTTTGCATTGGCATGGCGCTCTCTCATTTCCAAACGTTTCTCATCTTTAATCATCTCATATTGTGACAAAGCAGATGAAGTATTGAAACGAAGAAATTTTTCAATCTTTAAGTATCTTTGAATTTCATCCATAAAAGCCCTGTCATCTGGCAAAACTACAAGTACTTCCCTACCCTGTCCTGATATCATTCTAAGGGTAATTTCATCTGTACCATATTCTGAGGCAGGTGTTAAAATGCGCACACCTATATCATAATTCTGGTTCGCCTTATATGGTCTGTCATCCACAAATGAATGAAAGCCAAATGCATAACGCCCGTTAAAAGCTGGATAACGGTATTTCTTATCCCTAAATATATCTTCAAAAATCAGTTCTGATACTTGTCTGATTACCTCAGCCATTTCTACATTCTGACTTTCAATCTCACGATTGATTTCCTGTTCTTCATCAGTCAGAAATATATAGATGTCTTTGTTTTTTTGCACAAGCATTTGTCTTATCAGAATCTTTAGTGCATCTTCTACTTTCCCCTTTAATTCAATACGATCTTCTTCTATATTAGAAATCATAAGACTTGTAATATTATCAATGTTTGCAGTAATATCTTGCACATACTTTATCATAAACAAAGTCTTTAATACATTGATTGCAAATACATCCTCTGTCTTTTTATCTGGATTGATAAAGCTGTTGTCATAAGCCTTAATAATTACCCCTCTATGGCTATGATCAAGAAAATTCTCTAAGGCGTCATAGAAGGCATGAAATGGAATAATGGTTCCTTCCTTATGTTCCATATACGCCATTGCTGATTCTTTAAACATTGCAAGCATGGAACGTTCGCCCTCCGATAAATGTTTTCCAGAAGCTCCATGCGTACGAATCGAAGTTAATACACTTGCTAGCAAATGAAACTGATATGGCACAAATGGATACACAGATGCAAAATCCTTTTCATCTGCATATAATTTCTTCTCCACATCATCATGAAACACTATCTTATTCTTAATTGTAGTAGCCTTCTGACCATACAATAAACGCAAAGTCTGGGCAGATGTCTCTTTTTTCTCCAAAATTCTTTTTTTGATAACCTCATCCACATTCGCTGATGACAAGGAAAGTCTTGTATCAAATCGACCTTGAATTTTAGAAAAATCATTTCCTTTTACCTTTGTAATGGAATCAATATCCTGCTGGCTGGTTACAATCACCCATGCTTTTCCCTGACATTCTTTTCCAAGTTCTTCACAGACAGTCTGCAAATTCAGCATAAGATTAGAATTATCACCTATGTATTGTCCAATCTCATCTACCAAAAATACTACATGATGGTTCACATTACTTTCTTTTTCAATTTTGCCAAGATTCGTTTTATCATAATTTTTCTTGTGTTCTATATATGTTTTTACTCTCTTTGCAAAATCTTCTATACTAATCTTATAGGGTTCTGCTGCTTTTTCACACCAGTTTCTTGCAGCAGCTTCACTCATAAAATCCATTTCTACCAAAGTATCTACTACATCATCTTGTATAAAATCAAAATCTTGTCTAGAATCTTCCCATGCATCTCCATATATTTCCTCAAATTTTTGTTTAAATTCCTCTAATTTGCCTTCCTCATTCAGCTTACGCTCTAAATCCGCAAGAAAAGGAATTGCACCGCAAAAACCCTGCATTTCATTGAATACTTTCAAAAATACATTTACAATAGTATCTTTATTTTGTTTACTTCCTCCATCGCTCTTTGAATCAATATTGAAAAGTACAACATCTGTAGGCGTGCTTGCTGCAAGCTGCATATCAGCAAGCACACTTGGATTTGCAATCTTATTATCATCTATAAAATAATCAATCGCTTTTTTGCCGCCAACCTCCTTGTTGGCCAAAAGATAAGAAAGTATTTTTAAAAAGTGTGATTTACCACTTCCAAAAAAACCAGAAATCCACACACCTGTCTTTGAAGTATTTCCATTGATACCTGTTTTATAAGCTGCAAAGAAATCTGCAAAATGTTTTTGCAATTCTCTTGTCACTACATATTCTTCTAATTCTTGTACAATATTTTCTTCTTCACTCTGACCTACAATAATTACCCCTTGCAAGTCCCTGTCTATTGGCTTTGCAAATATATTCTTTATCTGCATGTTCTTCCTCCTCATCGAACCAAGCGAAATGCTCGGTAATAGTTATCTTCATGATATTTATTAAATATAATCAATTCTTGTTCTGTATAAGTTCCTGGATAAAATAATATCATAGGAACTTTTGCAAATGTCTGTGGCATATTATAGAGTATTTTGTTAAATACCTCTGAAGATTGCAAAAGTGGATAACACTTTCCTACTCCCGTAAAAAATACAACTGCATGTTCTGGTGTACGCTCTGCAATATATGTTACAATTAAATTTTCCTTATCTGTAATCTTTAAGGAACGCTGAATAGCAGTTGCAACTTTTAATATTCCTCGCCTTTCCTCCATCTGATAGCATTTTTCCATAAAGTTTTTTTCTTGAAGATGTTCTATCATCAAATCATATAAATCATATACAACTAGCGTATATCCATTGATACCTTTTGAGTTCTTGTCCTTTAAATACTTTATTCTATCTCTTACAATCAGTTCATATTCTGGAGCATAATCAAACACCCAATAATTTACCTCATTTGCCTTCCCTTTTGTCTGACGAAAAGAAGGCTTTTTGATGATTTCCTCCATCTTGTCTAATCTTTCTTCTATACTTGCCATTATCGTACTCCTGTAAGTGCTTCTACCATAATTTTCATGTTGTAATTCACAAGCCATTGCTCCATTACTGGATCTAATATTGGCTTATAAATCTTACGAACCATTTTTCCTTTATCAGTCATGCCAGATTCAAACAGCATGGTTTTATAAGATCTTCCCAGACGATTTAATGTGGCATCTGTCCACTTTGCCACTTTTTTATCTTGCAACTGCTTATCACTGAAAAAAATGCTTATATCACTATTGGCAAATTCATTGCTTCCAATTATCATTTTCTCTCTGATCACTTCATACACAAAATCAAAAAACAATGTATCATGTGCCATTGTAGCTACTAAATTAAACATCTTTTGTGTTGCCAAGTCTCCATCCATAAAAACAGGATAAAATGAATCATCCAATGATTTTATTCTTGCTGATACAGTACTGTATATTTGACCAGACCTAAGCGCTGTTGGCGCACCAAATAAATTTTCCTGTTGATTGATCTCTTTTATATCTGTAAGTGTTTTTCCTTCTGTTAGAAGCTTTATTACAGTTTTAAATTCCATAAACCAAAATGAGAATTTTACTGCACCTGCACTATATTCTTTTCGTTCCATTATAATTGCACCTCTTTAAAGTGTTTTTTCATTTTCCATTTTATCTTGCACAGGCATTCAAAAACACCATCCATGTTCCTGCTTCTAGGAGCGGATCAACTTTGCTGACAAAATTAAATCTGCGCTTCTGCCTGATGAAAATCTTTTTTCTTCATGTCTTTATCAATTAACATTTTAAATAATTTGTTATAAATATATCTATCATTTTCTTCTTTGCAGCTATTAATTTATCAGTCCAAATAACAGAAATATTATACTATAGAAGAATAAAAAAAACTATGAGAAATCAAAATTTATGGAGGTAATCTAAATGAACTTTAATAGAACAGATGGGAAAAATAAAGATTTTATAGAAAACTGTAGACTTCTTGATATGGATTTGGATAGGCGTGTTGGGAAAAAGATAAAAAGAGATAAATACAAAAAGTTTAACCAGTTAGATGAAATACAACAAGCTATTGTTGTTTATGAAGATAACAAGGTAATTGGCGGCGGTGCTATCAGAAAATATGATGATGAAAATATAGAATTAAAGAGAGTATTTATACATCCTGAATATCAAGGACAAGGAATAGGAAGCAAACTTGTTTCCATGCTGATAGAATGGGCTATGGAATTGGGGTATCACAGAATGATTCTTGAAACAGGGGAATTATTGTCTGAATCCTGTGCTTTATATAATAAATTAGGATTTAAAGTGATTCCCAATTATGGTCCCTATAGGAATATGCCAGAATCTTTGTGTATGGCAAAGAATTTAAAAAACAAATAAATTTCAGTTTATAGAAAATCCTTTTGCTGTGCCAAGCACAGTCGCTTTCGTGATATAGTTCCTTTTGCGCGAATGCGCATACTATTTTTTATTTTATAGGAAAGACATACACTTTAGTACTTGATAGTAACGCAGTATTTCCTATAAAATAAAAAATGTTTTAGGTTCTTTAAAAGAATAAAGCTTACCTTTATTCAAATGCTGGTTCTATATGTTTCTTGATCAGTTCTATCCTATCTCTTGTTTTTGGTACAAAGAGAGCTGCAATAGAAACTACCAGCCTCTTCTTTGTGTTTACATAGATTATAGTTCCACCATCTCCCATAGCTGCATAACCATCCTTATTTACCCACCACAGATATCCATAGGACAGATTTCTTTTTTTCCATCGGCTGTGTTCTATTGTGCTTTCCTCTATCCATTTTGAAGAAATAATCTGCTTTCCCTCCCACATACCGCCATTCAGATATAACTGACCAATCTTTGCCATATCCATAGGTGTAAGTGTAAGACCCCAGCCAGCCGCATGAATTCCCATAGCGTCTATTACCCATCCGCTAATATCTGTAGACTGGTTAAATGCCATTTGTTCCTCTTTGCTTTCAAATAACAAATTGTTTTCCACTTTAATCCCAAGTGGTGTAAATAAATTCTCTGTTGCAAAATCGAGTACAGATTGTCCTGTTGCTCTCACTAAAATTCCCGATAAAATATCTGGTCCAATCAATGGTGCATATCGGAATATCCCTATTTTCCCACGGCCGCCTAATAAATCAAGTGAAAATTTTACCCAGTCATTGCTTGTAAAATATTTTATATAAGGTGCAAAAAATCGATTCATGCACTTCACAATATCTGTTTGCCATTCTGGTCTTTGAAAACCCTCTTCTTAATCAGATAATAGACCTCCGTAACAAGTTCGCTTTCCTTTGAAACCTCTGTTGGATCTGTTACATATACCTCATACAACGCATTGCTGTTTTCATAACCTTCTCTTTCTGCCCATTCTATTTGTTTTGCATAAACAGAAGAAAGCTGTAAATAAGAACCTTGCACAACTGTTTTCAAACATAGTCCAGGGCAGAAATCCCTTGTTCCAATTGCATACTCTTTTATAGGGATTGCAAATTCTGTATCTAATCCAAATGGGGTATACTCATCCCCATGAAACAGTACCATTGGTGGAGTAGCCGCTGTCAGTTTCTTCTCTTCCATTTTCCGAAATAGTTTTCCAAAGCAAGTACCATATTCTTCTGAAAACTCATGTTCTAAAACATTCTTCCGCATTGATAAAAGATACATTCTTGGTATCTCCACCAACTGAATATCAATGCTTTCCATATAGGACATAATTGATTTTCCCTTTCTCAGATTTGATAAATCGCCATCTATCTGATGTAAAGTATCTTGAAACTTCTGTACCTGCACCACAATCTCCTTTTTCTTTTTATTAAGTGCAGTAAAAAGTACCTCATCTATCAATTCTTCTGACTCAAAAATTGATTTGATTTCTTCCAAAGAAAAGCAATAATTTTTCAAACGATTAATCAGAAGCATTTTCTCCAATTGGTCGATAGAATAATACCGATATCCATTTTCTGGGTTAATTTCATTTGGCTGTACTAAGCCTATTTCTGCATAATATCTAAGTGTTTTTGTAGATACTCTGCATATATTTGAAAATTCTCCAATTGTCAGCATCTCTCTCTCCTTTCAGTTCCAGTATAAACTTTACCCTAAGGGGAAGGTCAACCATATTTTTTATACTCTGATTAACAGTTTGAGTGAAACAGAATATTCATCCTTTATCTATCCTGCCAACTCAATTACCTTCTCATTTTTAAGTCAAGCAGTCGATTATCCATCATAAATTTCTTTTTTCTTGGGTCGCCTTCTGCATGGTAAACAGTTAAGTTCTCTAAGTCAAATATGGAACTCCATACCGTTTCAAAGTCTGGCTCATTGTCATATTGGCACATAAAACCATAATCGCCCCTTAAAAGCTGCTTGGTAGTTTCAACATAATCTTCCTTTATCCTTCCCGAAGTAAAACTGTCCATGACAACTTGATACCGTTTATGGGAATTATAATCATTCCCTTTTGCGTCATCATATGGTTTCATTTCATCGGATGTAAAACTGTTGACGGTACAAATAATTTTGCCATCATCAAAACTTTCTACCTCTCGGATTTTTTTCATAGATGGTGTACATTCAACCACTGCCATATCACCGCTTTTATCTGCAAGCAAAATATTACAGTTAGAAGCGATTGGAAGT
>CAJUHG010000057.1:0-18932 GCA_910586005.1 uncultured Lachnospiraceae bacterium
GAGTACAGGCATCACATTATCTGAGACATCACTAGAAATTCCATCTACATTAATACTTGCTGTCACACGATTAATACTAGATACAATGGATTCTGGTCCAGAAATTTTCAAAAGATTTGGAATAACTTCTACTGTCCCTATGGCACATCCATCTGCTGGAGTTCCTATAGTCTCTGGAGAAATTACAAACTTCCTCTCTGACAATTCCTCTAATTTTATTTGCATATTAACTGTTTTTCTAGTAATATCTATTCGCTTTTCATTTTTCTTAGCAGCAATTTCTATTGGAACTAATTTTGCCTCTCCATCTTGACTTAAATCCACTTGGCTTAAATCTGCAGTTACGCTAAAATCATCACTTCCCATATCTTCCACATAACTTCTTGCACCAGTAATATAAAATACTGCAATATCTGTATCACCTATAATATCTGGCACTTTTCCCATCTCTGTAATAACATTTTTATTTAAAATTTCAACTGGAACAGAAAAAGACTTTGTAGCTTCTGGATCCGCCATATTTACTACTACCAACCAGAGTACAACAGAAAATAGAACAGATAAGATCTTAAGACCTGGATTATTCACCAGATGTTTCATCATTTTTTTGAACATGTCTTCTCATCCTCCTTTTCCATATTCTGAATCTTGCTACATCCATAGCACCTTTGCGGATGAAATTTAATTTTCCTTTTAAATATTCTGCATCTACATTACGATAAAGTTCTCCTCCAATCGCAATAGATACATTTCCAGTTTCTTCTGATACAACAATGGTAAGAGCATCACAAACTTCACTAATTCCAACTGCTGCACGATGTCTAGTTCCCAATTCTTTACTTAATCCCATATTATCAGAGAGAGGCAAATAACAAGTTGCAGACACAATACGCTCTCCCCTTACAATAATAGCTCCATCATGTAAGGGTGTATTATGTTCAAAGATATTAATTAAAAGCTGACTAGAAACTAGTGAATCTAAAGCTATTCCTGTTCTCTCATATTCTCCAAGTGACACGTCCTGCTCTATTACAATCAATGCACCTGTTTTTACTTTCGCCATCTCATAAGTTGCCTTGACAATTTCATTGGTCACTCGTTCACTAAATCTTTCCTGATTTTTCTGTGAATCAAAAGAAAACAATGATGTAATATAATTTCTCTGTCCAAGTTGTTCTAAAGCTCGACGCAACTCAGGCTGAAAAACAATAATAATAGCAATTACTGCTACATTTATTGTCTTTCCTGCCATCCATAAAATAGTATTCATTTGAAACATGGCACAAACCATAATAAATATTAATACTACAATAATTCCTTTTAATAAATTCCATGCCCTAGTCTGTTTCACCCAAACTAAAACATTATATATCAGGAATGAAATAATAATAATCTCTGCAATATCAATTTTATTAAAATTAAAATTAGGTCTTTCTATCCAAAACAAATACTTAGATGCAAAGGAATTTAATATTGCAAATAAATCTTGTATCATTTTTTCATCCCCTTTCTATTATCTCTATATTTTTAAATATTTTTTATGAGTTTGTAACACTTGAAAACATTTTTTATTCTAATAAATCTTGATCAATATCTAATTCTTCTGCCAATTCTCTACGATTAACCGTAGTTCGTTTTTTAGGAGTAATTCTCTTTACTTTTTTATCTCTTTTAGCAACAAATACTTTTGGTACTGCTTTTACAAAATAATAATACTCATCATCTTCAAATTGTACTCTTTCAATTCTAGAATAATCTAAATTATACAAAAAGAATTCCAAAATGAAAGATATCACTATAGATACAAGTGTTCCTATCACAACCCAAAAGATTTGTTCTGACATATCTAGCAAAATATATCCTACCAGTAAAATTAATAATTCTACTATATTTCCTGCAAATAACGCAATTTTCCAAGCATAGTTTACTGCTTGCCTACGTATGATATATACTATCAAAGAAGTTATAAAAAATACTGTTACAACCAAATACATCTCTTTATTTTCTGTCAATACCTTTAATGCTGCAGTAAACTTATAAAATCCTTCCGTTTCTTCTGTGGAAGTAAAATTTACAATATTTTCTTGTACACCCTTTAAATAAAAATAAGTGATTGCACCACATAATACTGAAAGATATGCAGAAGGCTTCTTTAACATTCCCACTGCTACTGGCATTATTTGTGGTATCCCAAAAAAACATAACATAGGTGTTAGAATGATACTATATCCATTTTGATGTGCAAATTTTAAATACATAAACAACATAAGCAAAAACAAGCATAAACCAATTGCACATGCTTCTAAAGACAATGCAAATAAATGCAATAATATTAATCCAACTGCTAATACCACCATTGCATTAATAGGCAAAAAAGTACAAATCAAAGACAATAGCAAAGATACTGCTGGATGATTTAATTGTTCCATATAACCAATTTCACTATTGATGATTAAAAAAACGATCAATCCTAATATAAATTTTGTACCTGCAACTACATATAATTCATATTTCCCATAAAAAATTCTCAATTTTTCTCTTAATTCTAATAAACTCGTCATTTCCAATCCTCCAAAGGCTGTATTCTATCTTCTTTTTCCTGAAGTTTTTGTACTTTCTTCAATAGAGAATAATACTTCCTCATACTGGTATTGGCTTTCGTATAACGATGCTTATAAACTATATAAGCAATAATCTGATAAATTATAACAAATATTACATATTCTATTAAGATTGATACTCCTAATGAAGGTAACTCTTGACCATTGAAAAAATCTGACATATCTTCCATTTTATATAGCAACCAAAGTAATAACAAAATTCCAAAAGATATAGTAGAAGTAATAAACGTTTTAATCATCTCATAGCTTACATAATCTCTTTGATAATATTGTCTTATGGGTATATACTCTTTTCCTTCTCCTTCTTCATAAGAGGCCATTTTCGTCATCAGGCGAATTCTCTCTTCGTTCAACATAGACTACACCATCCTATTTCCCGAAATTATTCAGCCTTATTATAACACACATTCCTTCTTAGGAAAAGATTTTAGTCACATATAGATGAAAAAGAGTTTCCCCTTATAGGATTTTCCAATTACATTATCATTTTCTTTTCTCACAATATACTCTTTTTATCCTCACTTTACCTTTTTATTTCATAGGAAAGACATATACTTTAACACTTCGCAGTAACATGGTCTTTCTTATGAAAAAACAAAGTGCGCAAGCCCACTTCAATTCCACTAGTCCCTCACGCATGAGGGGATTGCATACTTTGTCGCGACACGTGCAGTCGCCTAAACGGCATCATACCTCTTGCACGTGTGTGCATCCTATTTTTCATTTCATAGGAAAGATGTATACTTTAACACTTCGCAGTAACATGGTCTTTCTTATGAAATGAAAAAATAAAACTGCCGTGATAGCCGCCCCTCTATATCAGTTGTACCTTATTAGTACTTCTTTTCTGTGGGCGGCATATCCTGCCGGCAGTTTTTAATTATCCAAAAACCTCATTCTGTCTTTCTGACTTGAATTTTTCTTAGTTTTGACGCTTCCAATTGGACGTTTCATTGCACTAGAAAATTCATTCTGAAGCGTAGTTCTGCATCTGTCACAAAATCTTCCTGTCAATACTTTGCCACCACATGCCTCACACTCTAAAGTAATCTGAGATTCCTCTGTAAAAGTTAAACGCTCTTCTCTTACCCATTGCTTTATTTGTTTTACAGTAACATCATTTTCTTCTGCAATTACATTCAATGGTGCCTTTGGATTTTCTTTTAGAAATTCTTTCACTTTTTGAAATCTCTCTTCTAACTCTGTAAGACAACTTGGACACAACTGTTGCCCTTGCAGATAATTAAAAAGTCTTCCACAACCTTTGCAATTTCTTACCTCCATACCTTCTTCCTCCTAATATCCCTTGCCGATGCTAATGCTTAGACAATAAATCTGGTCTACACCTGCCTGCTTCAATGTTCTTGTAGCTTCATTCATCGTGCTTCCGGTCGTATAAATATCATCTATTAGTAAGATATGGTCTAATTGTACCTTATTTACACTTGTTTTAAAAGCCCTTTTCAAATTATTTTTCCGCTCTTCCTCGTTTAATTCTTTTTGTGCTTTTGTATCAAGAACTCGAATTAGTAAGTTATGATATACTGGAATTTTCATTCTTTTTCCAATTTCATCTGCAACTAGCGCTGCCTGATTAAAACCACGTTGTCGCATCCTTTTTTTTGAAAGTGGTATGGGAATAATTGCTTGAACTCCACATTTTTTCATCCATTCACCATACACATTTACTAACTCTAATCCATAATATGTAGCATACTCTTGACGATTACAATATTTAAAACGATAAAGAGATTCTCTTACTTCATCTTTATATATCCATAATGCTTTTCCTTGTATATATTCTTTCCTTTTCTTTTCGCAATCATAACAATATTCTTGCTTTTTATCTACTATTGGCTTCCCACATTTGTAACATACAGGCTCTTTTATGTATTCTGGTTTATCTCTACAGCAATTACACACAAACTCTCTAGGTACAAGTATAGAATGAAATAAAACTTTATCACAAAAAGGACATCGTGGTGGAAATAAAATATGCATGAACTTCTTTGTCAAATCCATTTTATTATTTTTTAAAATTCTCTCCGGCAGATTTTATGGTATCACACTTCCTACAAGGTTTCTATAAATATTTTCTTAAGAATTTATAAAAAAGGAATCATTGATTCTTATGAATTTTTTCATAAGACATGCATAAGAAACACCTAATTTTTTTACTTGATATTTTATTTTAATCTTTCTCTTAATCCAGTAAATCGTTTCTGTTCACTAACATTTGCAATCATTTCCTGAAAAGTCACATCACTTCCTACCAAAGTTACACATCTTTTCGCTCTAGTGACTGCTGTATATAGCAAATTACGATTCATTAACATTTTGGGGCCTGTTAAAAGTGGCATTACAATTGCAGGATATTCACTGCCTTGTGATTTATGAATGGTAATTGCATAAGCAAGTTCTAACTCTTCTAATTGTTGAAAAGAATAATTCACGCTCCGCCCCTCATCAAATTCAACTGTCAATATCTCTTGCATTGCATTAATACTACGTATCATTCCCATATCTCCATTAAATATTCCCATGCCTTTATCAATGACCAATCCATATTTACTGCGGATTTCCCACTCTAATTGATAATTATTTTTAATTTGCATCACTTTATCTCCCTCTCGGAAGATAATGTCCCCATGTTCTTTTTCTTTTTTATCATTTTGGGGTGGATTCAAATACTGCTGTAAAATCCCATTTAATCGCTCAACTCCTAATAGCCCTTTACGCATGGGTGTCAAAACCTGAATATCAAAAGGTTCTGCTTGCACAAATTTAGGCAATTTTTGTTGTATTAGCTGAAGCACTACACTGATAATTACATTTGCATCAAAACGTTTTAAAAAGAAAAAATCCATGCTTTTATTATCTAGTATTACCTCTTCCCCACGATTAATTTTATGGGCATTTACAATAATATCACTTTGTGTTGCCTGACGAAAAATTTTATTTAATTTTACTACATGAAACTTTTCAGAATCAATAATATCTTTTAATACACTTCCTGGTCCTACACTGGGGAGTTGATTTACATCACCAACTAAAATTAAGCGTGTTCCTTCTGCTACTGCTTTTAACAATGCATACATCAGAGAAATATCTACCATGGACATTTCATCAATAATAATCACATCTGTTTCTAGCGGATTTTGTTCATTGTGCTCAAATCCTGTTGTTTCTTCCATTCCCCCATTTAATTCTAACATTCGGTGAATCGTACGAGCTTCATATCCAGTTGTTTCACTCATTCTTTTTGCTGCACGTCCTGTCGGCGCTGCAAGAAAAATATCCATACCTTCCATTTCAAAATAACGGATAATTGTATTAATTGTGGTAGTTTTTCCTGTTCCTGGCCCTCCAGTAATCACCATTAAACCATTTCTTACTGCTTCTTTTACCGCTTCTACTTGCAATTCATCCAACTTCATACCTAAATCTTGTTCAATTCCTCTAATACGTTTTTTAATCTCAACTTCTGGAACATCATAAGAAATATCTAGCTGCTTTAAAATAGCTGCCGTATTAGCCTCCATATAATAATAAGTGGATGTATAAATAAATGGAATATGCTCTTTTTCTTTTATTATTAATTTTTTATCTATTGCTAAATTCATATAATGTTTTTCAATGTATTCTGGAGAAATTTTTAGAAGTTCACATACTTTCTGTGTTAATAGTTTTGATGGTAAACAAGTATGTCCCTCCTGAGATGACTGCATCAATGCATATAAAATTCCGCTTCGAATGCGGAAATCAGAATCGGTGTGGATTCCAATTCTGGATGCAATCTCATCCGCAATCCGAAAACCCACACCTTGTATATCCTCTGCTAAGCGGTATGGATTTTCTTTTAAAATTCCATACAACTCCTGTCCATAAGTTTGATAAATTTTCACTGACAAGGTTTGTGAAATGCCATATTGTTGCAAAAAGAGCATTGCCTGACGCAAATCACGCTTTTCTTCCACTTGCTCTGCAATCTCTATCGCCTTTCTTTGACTAATCCCTTTAATCTCAGCCAAACGTTCTGGTTCTTTTTCAATAATACAAAACGTATCCTTTTTAAATTTCTTGACAATACGAGCTGCTAATGCAGGTCCAATCCCTTTAATAGCTCCAGAAGCAAGATATCGTTCAATAGAGACAATATCTTCTGGCGGTTTTACTTGAAAGGAATTCATTTTAAACTGTCTGCCATAAGAAGGATGAGTGGTATAGTCTCCTGTCAGTTCTAAAGTTTCTCCTTCACTAACCCCGTGAAAAATTCCCACACAAGTAATTTCCTCTTCTTCACAAACAAAATTTAACACGGTATACCCATTCTCTATATTTTGATATACAATATGTTCCACATATCCTGTCAATATTTCCACAATCTTATTCTAGACCATAATTGCGCTTCATCTGCTCATACAAAATCTGTGCAATTCCTAGTCCTTCTCCCTCTGAAGCCTGTTCTGCAAAACTCTGAGTCATCTGTTCTTTGTAATAGTCTTGTAACTGTTTGGTAGAACCTGAAATCTCACTACTAGATTCAGGCACCATTTTTTGCATAGCCTTGAACATCTGTTCAATAAAATAAGCTTCAAAATCTTTACACACATCCATCAATTCATCTTTTGTCGCTGTAGATAAATCAGAATTTAAAGTTTCTTCCAATTTACTTGTACTATTAGATGTAGTATCTGTATTATAATAAGAATTTAATCCTTCCACACTAAGACTCATCGTTTCCCTTCTTTCTTAACATTATCTCTTCAACTGATTTGCTTGACCTAACATATCATCTGATGCCTGAATTGCCTTGGAATTCATCTCATAAGCTCTCTGTGCTACAATCAAATTAACCATTTCATCTGCAACTTGAACATTAGAACCTTCTAAATATTTCTGACGCACTTCACTTCTTGTCAAGTTTGCAGCAGTTGCTTCATTCATTGCTTCCCCAGAAGCATCTGTCACTGCCAAAAGACTATTTGACAACTTTTCTAATCCTGCTGGATTACTAAACTGAAACAATCCAATTGTTGCAACATTTACAAAATTTCCATTGCCATCTACATATCCAATATTTCCTTCTGTAGATACTTGTATCTTGCTGCTACTCACTTCACCAGGTAGAGTAATAGTATTTCCATTGGTATCTAATACAGGATAACCATCTGATGTTACAAGTGTAATATTTCCATCATTTCCAACACTCAATTTAAAGTCACCATTACGCGTATAGTATGTATTGCCATCTGCGGCTCTCACTGAATAAAATCCATCACCTGCAATTGCCATTGCTGTGTAGCTTTCACTTGCCAATAATGCTCCTTGTGTAAAATGAGAGGTTATGGAAGCAACTCTTGTTCCTAAACCAACTTGTGCAGATATGGGTTTTTGTTCTCCATTCGCTGTAGTAGTTCTTGTCTGCAAGGTTTGATATAATAAGGTTTTAAATTCTGCCTTTTCTGTTTTATATCCAGTAGTATTTACATTTGCAAGATTGTGTGAAATATTATCCACAGATGTCTGTTGAGCAATCATGCCGGACGCTGCCGACCACAAAGATCTCATCATAATTAATTCTGCTCCTTCCTATTGATTCACTTATTTATATTTATTATTTTTACACCTTACCAATATTATTTACAGCCTTCTCTAAAGTTTCATCGATAGATTGAATAATCTTTTGATTGGTTTCATATGCTCTAGAAATCGTAATCATCTCAACCATTTCTGAAATTACATTTACATTTGACATTTCTAAGGTTCCTTGTACCACTCCTGCATCAGAGGCTTGAACCTGTCCGCCCTCTACAAGATCATACATATTCTCACCATATTTTGACAAGAAATTGTAATCTGCAAAATCTACTACTCCAATCTGGCCTACTTGTGCACCATTTTGATATAAGATTCCATTTTCATCTACAATCAATTCCACGTTTGGGTCCACTCGTATGTATCCGGCTTCACCCGGATTGCCCGCTTGGGCTGCTGCTTGATTTAGCACAAAATCCCCATCTTTTGTCATTAAAAATCCTTCTCGATTTACAGTAAATGCACCATCTCTTGTGTATTTTACAGACGTTTCTCCTGCCTTACTAGTAAAAGAAATTGCAAAAAATCCATCACCATCCAAAGCAAAATCATAAACATTGTCTGTCACACGGAAATTTCCCTGTCCATAGTCTGTATAACATTCTCCAATTTTAACGCCCAGACTAACATCTCCTAAACCTCTCGAAAGACCAAAGGCTGAGGTATCTTTAATTTTAATAGCTAACATCTCATCAAAGGATTGTGATGTTGATCCTTCTTTTTTGAATCCATTTGTTGCAGAATTTGCAAGATTATTGGTAAGTACATCCAATCTATTCTGCTGGTTTATCATCCCTGTATATGCAGTATATAATCCTTTTACCATAATTTCTGCTCCTTTATATTATTCAATTTATTAATTACAGTTCAGCCTTCCAGCAGTATAAGAGGTTGAAGGTTGAATCATAATCATTACTCTTCTCGTTTACCAGATAAAAATTCTACATATTTTCCAGTTCCAATTGCAACACAAGTCATTGGTTCCTCGGCAGTCATTGTATTAATTCCTGTTCTATCTTCTATTAATTCTTCCAAACCACGAAGCAATGCACCACCACCTGTTAAAATAATTCCTCTGTCAGCCACATCTGCTGCTAATTCTGGTGGTGTCTTTTCTAAGACACTGTGTACTGCTTCCACAATCTGAAGCGTAGCTTCTCTTAAAGCCTCTTCTGTCTCCTCAGAAGACACAGATACTGTTTTAGGAAGACCTGTTACAAGATTACGACCTCGCACATCCATAGTATCATTCTGTGCTAATGGAAAACAGGTTCCAATTTTTATTTTAATATCCTCTGCAGTTCTCTCACCAATTAAAAGATTATGCTTCTTTCTCATATATCGGACAATTGCCTCATCAAAATCATCCCCTGCAATCTTAATGGAAGTACTTACCACTGTCCCACCAAGAGAAATGACTGCAATATCTGCAGTACCTCCACCAATATCTACAATCATATTTCCACAAGGCTTTGATATATCAACACCTGCTCCAATTGCAGCGGCAATCGGCTCTTCAATAATGGAAACTTCTCTTGCTCCCGCCTGATAGGTGGCATCCTCTACTGCTTTTTTTTCCACCTCTGTAACACCACTTGGCACACATACACTAATTCTAGGCTTACGGAAACTCTTTTTCCCCATAGCTTTCTGAATAAAGTACTTTAACATTTTTTCGGTCACTGTGTAGTCAGAAATAACCCCTTGACGCAAAGGTCTTACTGCAACAATATTTCCAGGAGTTCTTCCTAACATTAAACGTGCTTCCTCACCAATGGCTTTTATCTTATTTGTATCTCTATCAAATGCAACAACAGAAGGCTCTTTTAATACAACACCTTTTCCTTTTATATATACAAGGATACTCGCTGTTCCTAGGTCAATTCCAATATCAGTTGACATCATTTTGATCCCCTTTCGTTTCTCTATCTAAACATAATTAAACATAATAACTCTATTTTTCCATATACATTTACATTATATACAATCATAAGCATTTTTCAAAGTATTTTTTTCCAAAATGTCAAAAAACATCTATATATTAACCTTTTTCATGGAATTCCTTATAAAAGTTTATGTTTTTTTTATTTTTTTTCTAAAGTTTTCTTCTTTTCTTCACATATCCTTCACATTCTATCGCTATACTAATACACGTACTAGCTAACAAGCTAATATAATTTTTCATAACTCATGCTTCCTGGGTTCTTAGAATCCAGGAGGTACTCCCCGAAGAAAGCTATTCAAATATTTGATTGTTTTCAAATTTTATGGGTTGACAGAAAATTGCAATACATTAAAACTATCCAAGTATTTGAACCATTCTAAATAATTAGTATAGCTAACTATCCACAAAAAAGCAAAGGTTGCTATAGAAAAGAAAAATATAAGATACTGCTCAATTTATAAATAACATATCTTGTATAAATTTTCTTTTTATGGCAACCCTATTTTTTATACTTCTATTACTATATTACTATTAATTATTTATAATAGCAAAATCTCTTTTTTATAACTTCTTTTATGATAATCCTTCTTTTTATTTTTCAGGCACTACTAATACTGTAGTAGAATCTCCTTTTTGTGCTTGTTCTATGGCAACTACAATTAATTTTGCAAAATTTTCACCTGAATGAGTAGCTCCTGTGAGAATATCCACCTGTGTATTTTTTTGTCCATCCATTAATTGTTGTACATACTCCCTTGTATACTTATTGGGATAAGTTCCCTCTATAGTACTCATATTTCTCATATATTCATTATCCCATGCCTTAATAAAGCCACTTTCATCTTTGGCATTAAACTCTGCTGAAACGATAGTATCATCTTTCACCTGAATACATACATATTCTTTCCAACCATGAGAAAATTCTGACATTTCTGCTGTATAATATCCATCTTTCATTTTATTTCCACAACCAGACAACAAAACAAAAAATATAATGAAACATAAACTTATTATTTTCTTATGCATTTTACAACTCCTCTCGTAATTTTACAGTGGTCACTACTGCTCCTAATTCTTCTGCTTGTGTCAATGACATTACAGCTATTTCATCTGTTTCTTTTGCAAGTTGCTGATTGGTATTAGCAATTTGAAGTACCTTATCAATTTCCTTTGTTACCATAGAAACAGCTTCTTTTTGTTTTTCTACCACATGTGCCATATCATTAGAAATTCCAGTAAACTCTTTAGTTGCTATATGAATTTCCTTAAAAGAATCTGCTGTTAATGCTGCCATTTTTAATCCCTGTTCAATAGAAACATTTGCCTGTTCCACAATATCCCCTGTTTGCTTCAATGCATTTGCAGTCTGGTCTGATAAAACACCAATCTGTTGCGCTACCACTGCAAATCCTTTTCCTGCTTCACCAGCACGTGCTGCCTCAATAGATGCATTTAATGCCAATAAACTTGTCTGTGATGAAATTCCTTCTATTAACTGACTAATTTTAATAATTTCTTGCATATTATCATAAATATCATTCATAGTTTCTAACATAAAATTCATATGTTCTTGCCCCTGGTCTACTTTACCTTTTGCACCACCTGCACACTTTTTCACTTGATTCGCATTTTCTGTAATATGACTAATTTGTTCTGTAATTCTTTGAATACTACTACTCAATCGTTCTAACGCTACTGCCTGTTCTGTAGAACCATTATAAAGGCGTTTGGCATAACCAGATACCTCAGAAGAATTTTCATTTACCGCAATAGAAGATTGACTAATTTTTCTCATTGTTGCATTCAAAGATGCTGTAATCGTAACTAATGCATCTTGTATTGCTACAAAATCTCCTGTAAATGTATTTGGAACCTCTTTTGAATAATCTCCTTTTGATAAAAATCCAAGAAAAGTTTCAATGTCATTAATATACCCATCCATACTAGAAATGGTCTTTGCTAATGCATTTGTCAAAATCTCTGCTTCATCTTTCGTTTCTGCCAATATCACTTTATCCTTCAGGTTTCCTTCTGACAAAGCTGTAAGCCTAACTGTAGCAAGTGATAAGGAATCTGAAATTCTGTCTGCCATTTTAACAATAATATACCTAGATACTACAAGCAAAATAATTGCTAATAGAATGCAGACAAAAATTGATACAAACAGAGTCCCTTGAAATTCCCTACGTGGAGCATCAATCAGCAAAGACCAATTTGTTCCCGCCACAGGAGCATAAGCTACATAGTGATATCCTCCTTTGAAACGCATAGAAACAGAACCAGTCTGGAAATTAAGTATATGTTCAAAAATCTCTTTGTTCTTTGTAGAATGATATAATTCATATACATTCTCACGTTTTTGCATATTTTCTAACTCTCTGTCAGCTATAATCATTCCTTCTTCATTAATGATATAAGAAGAACCTGTCACACCAATATGAATATTGCTCAATACCTCCCCCAACATATCATATTTATAACTTCCAACAAGATAAGAAACCACTTCTCCATCTTTTTTCATGGGAAGTGCTACACAGAGTTGCCAAAGGCCTCCATCATAATAAGGCTCATCAATTACAATATTACTAGTTTTTGTTAAATATGTATAATATTTTTTATCTGCAATACTTTCTGGCGCTATTTCATCTCCATACTGCTTTTTTCCTGATAAATCATAGCCACCTAACCATACAAACTCAATACGTGTTTCACGCTCTTTTAACACCTCCTGCTTTTTCTCCTTTGATACTTTTTCTTCTATCAAAGCAGGTTCAAGTGCAAGATTTGCCATACGATCTGTCAATAAATGCAAATTTGCACTTATGTTTTGTGAAGATGTCTTTGCCATCATCTGTAAGTTTTCTAATAGTATTGTATCTGTGGACACAAAACTACTAATTATCATTACTATTGTAAGTAGAACTCCAAGCATAATGGATACAGACATAACATAAAATACAATCGTCTGCTTAATGGTCTTCCTCTTTTCCATATTCTTTTTCATCCTTTCTTACCACTACTCCTTTTTTTGTTATTTTTTATTATATCAAAATTCCAAATTTTTTCTACCATATTAAGACAAAAAAATAGAGTTCTGTTTATGTCATTTTCTTACAACTTATACACAAATTTCTATACCTAAATTAGATAGAAATTTGTATGATAAGTTGATAGATTTCACAAAACAAAACTCAATATAATTACTTGCTCAAATATTTTTTTATATATGTTCCAGTGTAAGATTCTTTTACTTGCGCCACTTCCTCTGGTGTTCCCTTTGCAATCACCATACCGCCACCATCCCCACCTTCTGGTCCCATATCAATAATATAGTCGGCTGTTTTTATCACATCTAAATTGTGTTCAATCACCACTACCGTATTGCCACCTTCTGCAAGTCTCTGTAAAATCTCTGTTAGTTTATGCACATCTGCAAAATGCAATCCAGTTGTTGGCTCATCTAAAATATAAATCGTTTTTCCTGTACTACGCCGACTTAATTCTGTAGCCAGTTTGATACGCTGTGCCTCTCCACCAGACAATGTAGTAGAAGGTTGGCCCAATTTCACATAGGAAAGCCCCACATCATATAAAGTTTGAATCTTACGATGAACGGATGGAACTTTCTCAAAAAAGGTCAAGGCTTCTTCCACTGTCATATCCAACACATCATAAATACTTTTTCCTTTGTATTTTACTTCTAATGTCTCCCTGTTATAACGCTTGCCTCCACAAACTTCACAGGGTACATAAACATCAGGCAAAAAATGCATTTCTATTTTTAAGATACCATCTCCAGAACATGCTTCACAACGTCCACCCTTTACATTAAAACTAAAACGTCCTTTGGAATATCCTTTTGCTTTTGCATCTGGTGTCGCTGCAAATAAGTCACGAATCTGATCAAATACACCTGTATAGGTTGCAGGATTAGAACGTGGTGTTCTTCCAATTGGTGACTGGTCAATATCTATTACCTTATCCAATTGCTTGATACCTTCCATAGATTTATGTCTTCCTGGAATAATTCTAGCACGATTTAAATCTCTTGCTAATCGCTTATATAAAATTTCATTGGTTAAGGAAGATTTGCCTGAACCAGACACTCCTGTCACACAAGTCATAACCCCCAAAGGAATATCTATATTGATATTTTGCAGATTATTTTCCTTGGCACCTTTAATTTTTAAAAACCCTGTGGGTTTTCTTCTGGTTTCTGGAACAGGAATTTTAATTTTACCACTTAAATAAGCTCCTGTAATCGACCTCTCACTTTTCATAATATCTTTGGCTGTTCCCTGCGCCACCAATTGTCCTCCATGCTCTCCGGCTCCTGGACCAATATCTACAATATGATCTGCTGCAAACATAGTATCTTCATCATGTTCCACAACAATCAATGTATTACCCAAATCTTTTAAGTTTTTCAGTGTATTCAGCAATTTATCATTGTCCCTTTGATGTAATCCAATACTTGGCTCATCTAAAATGTAAGCTACACCAACTAACCCAGAACCAATTTGTGTTGCCAAACGAATGCGCTGTGCTTCTCCACCTGAAAGAGTTCCTGTAGCTCGAGAAAGTGTTAGATAATCCAATCCAACATCCACCAAAAATCCTACTCTTGCCTTAATTTCTTTTAATACTTGTGCACCAATCAATTGTTGTTGTTTTGTCAATTCCATTTCTTGTAAAAACTGTTGCAATTTCCAAATAGAGATAGAAGTAACTTCATAAATATTTTTTCCTGAAACAGTAACTGCAAGTGCTTCTCGTTTTAAACGCTGTCCACCACAAGTTTTACAAGGGGTTACTCTCATAAATGCTTCATATTCCTGTTTCATAGTATCTGACCCTGTCTCACGATAGCGTCGCTGTACATTTCTTATCAGTCCCTCAAAGGCCACATCATAAGTGCCTTCTCCTCGTTGTCCTTTATAATAAACTTTCACTTCTTTTCCATTAGTACCATGAAGTAAGACATGTTGAATCTTTGTAGGTAATTCTTCATAAGGAGTATTTAAATCAAACGCATACTCTTTTGCCAATGCTGTAAGTACTGCATAAGTATAGCTGGATTTATCTGTACAAGATTGCCATCCCATTACCTGAATCGCACCATCTGCAATACTTAAAGATTTGTCAGGAATCATAAGTTCTTCATCAAATTCCATTTTATATCCCAAGCCAAAACAATCTGGACAGGCACCAAAGGGATTATTAAAAGAAAAACTTCTAGGTTCAATCTCATCAATGCTAATTCCACAATCTGGACAAGAAAAACTCTGTGAAAAATTAATTGGGGTTCCTCCTATTACATCCACAATTAAAAGACCTTCTGCTAGTTCTAATACAGTTTCCACCGAATCTGTCAAACGTTTCTCAATTCCAGCTTTCACTACAAGGCGATCTACAACAATTTCAATATTATGTTTTATATTTTTATCTATGGGAATTTCTTCTGTTAGATCATAGATATTCCCATCTACTTGTACTCTCACATAACCACTGCGCTTCGCCTGTTCCAATAACTTTTGATGTGTTCCCTTTCGCCCACGTACCACTGGCGCCAACAATTGAATTTTGCTCCCTTCTGGCAAAGACAGAATCTGGTCTACCATTTGGTCTACGGATTGCTTTTTAATTTCCTTTCCACAAGCAGGGCAATGTGGTATTCCAATTCTTGCATATAACAAACGAAAATAGTCATAGATTTCTGTAACTGTTCCTACGGTGGACCTAGGATTGCGGTTGGTCGATTTTTGATCAATGGAAATTGCAGGAGAAAGCCCCTCAATTCGTTCTACATCTGGCTTTTCCATCTGCCCCAAAAACTGTCTTGCATAGGAAGACAAGGATTCCATATATCTGCGCTGCCCTTCCGCATAAATAGTATCAAAAGCAAGCGAAGATTTTCCTGAGCCACTCAAGCCCGTCAAAACTACAAATTCATTTCTTGGAATATCCACATCTAGATTTTTTAAATTATGTTCATTTGCTCCTCTAATTTTAATATATTGTTTGTCTGTTTTTGCCATCTGAAAAACTCCTTTTATTGTATCATAATTGTCTATTGAAAAACTTAATATTTCTTCTAACTTTATGTGTAATTTAAAACAAATTTTATGGGAAAAATCAAGCCTTCCTTCTACATGTAAAATATACAAAGTATGAGTTAATCATAATTTTGCAACTTAACAATTAGAAGAAAGGTTTCATACATTACAAATTTTCTAATTTACTTAAATTCTTGCAAGTTTTTCTTTAATTCTATCATTTTATCACGGAGTTCTGCTGCTGCCTCAAAATTTAACTCTGCCGCTGCAGTTTGCATTTTCTTTTGAATCTCATTTATTAACTTCTCTAATTCTTTTTTACTCATAGATTCTAAATCTTTTTCAAACCGATATTCTTCTTTGGCAACTTTTTTAGAAATACTGATTAATTCTCGCACAGATTTTTGAATCGTTGTAGGGGTAATCCCATGTTCCTTATTATAAGCTTCTTGTTTTTCTCTTCTGCGGTTTGTCTCATCTATTGCTACTTGCATAGAATTTGTAATACGATCTGCATACATAATAACATGGCCTTCTGAATTTCTTGCCGCACGCCCAATTGTTTGAATTAAAGACGTTTCTGAACGTAAAAATCCTTCTTTATCTGCATCTAAAATTGCCACTAATGTAATTTCTGGTATATCCAATCCCTCTCGAAGCAAGTTAATACCTACTAAAACATCAAAGACATCCAAACGCAAATCTCTGATAATTTGTGCACGTTCTAAGGTGTCAATATCTGAATGAAGATATTTCACACGTATCCCCACCTCACGCATATAATCTGTCAAATCTTCTGCCATCTTTTTTGTAAGTGTAGTAATCAACACTTTATTCTTTTTAGAAATCTCTTGATTCACTTCTCCAATCAAATCATCTATCTGTCCTTCTACTGGACGTACTTCCACTTCTGGATCTAATAAACCAGTAGGACGAATAATCTGTTCTGCACGTAACAATTCATGTTCTTTTTCATAAATATTTGGGGTAGCTGATACAAATAGCATTTGATCTATTTTACTTTCAAATTCTCCAAAATTTAAAGGACGATTATCCTTTGCAGAAGGTAAACGAAACCCATAGTCCACCAATGTACTTTTTCTAGACTGGTCTCCTGCATACATCCCTCTTATCTGAGGAATTGTAATATGTGATTCATCTATAATAATCAAAAATTCTTCTGGAAAATAATCCATCAAAGTATTGGGGGGTTCTCCAGCCTCTAATTCAGATAAATAACGCGAATAATTTTCAATACCACTACAAAATCCTGTCTCCTTTAACATTTCAATATCAAAATTTGTACGCTCTGCAATTCGCTGTGCTTCTAATAGCTTGTCCTCTCCCTTAAAATATTTGACACGTTCTTCCATCTCTTTCTCAATCTGAACAGCCGTTTGACAAATCTTCTCTGGAGCTACTACATAATGAGAAGCTGGAAAAACAGCTATATGTTCTAACTGGCTTTTAATCTCTCCTGTTAAAACATCAATTTCTGTAATCCTATCTACTTCATCTCCAAAAAATTCCACTCGTATGGCAGTCTCTCCATAATTCGCAGGAAAAATTTCTACCACATCTCCTCGCACTCGAAAAGTACCTCTTTGAAAATCCATATCATTTCTGGTATATTGTATATCTATCAACTTACGTATTACTTCATCTCTGTCTTTTTCCATTCCTGGTCGTAAAGAAAGCATCATATTTTTATACTCTACAGGACTTCCCAATCCATAAATACAAGATACACTAGAAATAATAATAACATCTTTCCGCTCCACAAGTGCTGCTGTGGCAGACAAACGAAGCTTATCAATTTCATCATTGATAGAGGAATCTTTGGCAATATAGGTATCTGTAGAGGGTACATATGCCTCTGGCTGATAATAATCATAATAGGACACAAAATATTCCACTGCATTATTAGGGAAAAATTCCTTAAACTCTCCATATAACTGGGTGGCTAATGTCTTATTGTGAGCAATAATCAATGTGGGCTTATTTAGTTCCTGAATGATATTTGCCATCGTGAAGGTTTTACCAGAACCAGTAACACCAAGAAGAGTTTGGAATTGATTGCCATCCTTAAAACCTTTCACCAACTCTGCAATGGCTTGAGGCTGGTCGCCTGTGGGGGCATATTGTGATACTAATTCAAAATGATCCATTTATTTTCTCCTGACTAGCTAATTTTACTTTCTTCACTATTATAACAGAATATAAAATAAAAGTACAGAGCAAATTCGAATGTTTGTTCTGTACTTTCTGCAATATAATTTTATTGCTACGAATCCCATGTTTTTCTACTTCTAAAGTAACCATCTGAATTATAAAATATTCCAAAAATCTCACTAAAATAGGGAATTTTTGCTTGTCCTTCCTGATTAACTTGGATTTCTGGTGCCCCTGCCAAGGAATCGATGCGACAGGATTTGAACCTGCGACCTCTGCGTCCCGAACGCAGCGCTCTACCAAGCTGAGCCACGCATCGCTATTATGTTGGGATAATATCATACTTTTTTTTCTTTGTCAATTCATCTTCATTCAGTATAAACCACAAACATCCACACTCTATAAGACTTGTTGGGTTTATGAGTGCACTTGAATCTTTTAGAAGCAAGCTCCACAATTATTCTCACTTTGCCTTTATGTAAATAACAGAAACACGCTTCGCAAATTTTCTATTATTATAAACAATAGAAAACACACTTT